>DASUCI010000112.1:0-6142 GCA_035762825.1 Gaiellaceae bacterium
CCACCGGTGAGGATCGCGATGTCCTCGAGCATGCGCTTGCGGCGGTCACCGAAGCCCGGGGCCTTCACGGCGACTGCCGAGAACGTGCCGCGGAGCTTGTTGACGACGATCGTCGCAAGCGACTCGCCCTCGACGTCCTCCGCCACGATGAGCAGCGGGCGACCGGCCTGGATGACCTGCTCGAGCACCGGGAGGATGTCCTTCACCGCGCCGATCTTCTGGTTCGCGATGAGGACGTACGGCTCCTCGAGCTCCGCCTCCATGCGCTCGGCGTCCGTGATCATGTACGGGCTGAGGTAGCCCTTGTCGAACTGCATGCCCTCGGTGAACTCGAGGTCGAGACCGAAGGTCTGGCCCTCCTCGACGTTCACGACGCCGTCCTTGCCGACCTTCTCGATCGCGTCGGCGATGACGTCGCCGATCTCGCGCTCGCGCGACGAGATGGTGGCGACACGGGCGATGTCTTCCTTGCCGTTGACCTCGACCGACTGCGTCTTCAGGTTCTCGACGACCGCGTCGACGGTCTTCTCGATGCCGCGCTTGAGACCCATCGGGTTCGCGCCTGCGGCGACGTTCTTGAGGCCCTCGCGGACGATGGCCTGGCCGAGCACCGTGGCGGTCGTGGTGCCGTCACCGGCGACGTCCGTGGTTGCTGTCGCGACCTCGCGCATGAGCTGCGCACCCTGGTTCTCGAACGGGTCCTCGACCTCGATCTCGCGGGCAATCGTGACGCCGTCGTTGGTGATCGTCGGCGCGCCGAACTTCTTGTCGAGGACGACGTAGCGGCCTTTCGGGCCGAGCGTAACCTTGACCGCGTCGGCCACGGCGTTGACACCGCGCTCGAGCGACCGGCGAGCGTCCTCGTTGAACTTGAGCTCCTTGTGAGCCATCTCTCTGTACTCCTCCTCAGACCGAGCTAGGCGGCAGCGCCGGCAAGCTTCTTCTTGCCCTTGCTGCCTGTGGTTACGACCTTCGCGAGAACGTCCGACTCGCGCAGGATGAGGACGTCATCGGTGCCGACCTTGATCTCCGTCCCGCCGTACTTGGAGAAGATGATCTCGTCGCCGACCTCGACATCCATCTTGATGTACTCCCCGTCCTCGTCACGAGCGCCGGGGCCCACGGAAAGGACCTTGCCGCGCTGCGGCTTCTCCTTCGCCGTGTCGGGCAGCACGATGCCGCTGATGGTGGTCTCCTCTTCGTCGAGGACCTCCACGATCAAGCGGTCACCCAGAGGCTGCAAATCCATTCGACAGTTCCTCCTCGATACGGAGTTTGTAACAGTGCTGGCACTCACACAGTGAGAGTGCCAGGGCCACCATAGCACTCTCGAGGCTTGACGCCAAGCCAAATTGAGTCGATCCCACTCAGATGTCGTGACTCGACGGCATACGAGTGTTACAAAGTCGGGATGCGCCGCGAGTTCTCCGCAGGTGTCGTCCTCGTGCGGCGGATGCGCGGGCGCTGGTGGCTCGCAGCGGTTCGGCCGCAGGGAAAGCCCGAGGGAACCTGGGCGCTGCCGAAAGGCCTCGTCGATGCCGGTGAGAAACCGGCCGAGACGGCGATCCGCGAGGGCTTCGAGGAGACCGGTGTCGCGGGCCGGCTCGGCGAGAAGCTCGGCGACGTCCGTTACGTCTACACCTGGGACGGGGAGCGCGTTTTCAAGATCGTGAGCTTCTTCCTCGCCCACGCGCAGGGCGGGCGGATAGGCGACCTGCCTGCGGGGATGGACGTGGAGGTCGCAGAAGCGCAGTGGCTGCCGCTGGCGGACGGGCCGGCGCTCCTCGCGTACAAGGGCGAGCGCGAGATGGCGGCGAAGGCGGCGGAGACGCTGGCGGGCGACCTTCTATAGTTGCGCGGCCGCCGATGCCCACCTTTGCGCTGAACTTCTACAACCCTGCCGTCGCCGAGCAGCTGCGCACGGGCCGCAAGACGGCGACGATCCGCCTGGGCGACAAGTCGGCGAAGTACCGCAAGGGCATGATCGTCACGGTGCTCTGCGGCGCCCGCTACGGCCAGCGCGAGCGCATCTTCGACGCGGTCGTCGACAAGGTCGAGGTGAAGGCGCTGCGCGATCTGTCGCCGCGCGAGATCGAGCACGACAACCCGCAGATCCGCCGCGTCGACGAGCTGCAGTGGTTCCTCGGCCAGCTCTACAACCGCGAGATCGCCGAGGACGACATCGTCACCCTGATCCGGTTCTCACAGATCACGTAGCCCTCACTTACCGGAGCGGCGGATCGTCGTACCGAACAGCGCGGCACCGCGAACGGGAGCACCGCACTCCTCGCACTCCACGGCGAACGCCGACGCGATCGGTGCCGAGCAGCTGGGACAGCGATGACGGAGCTCGCCGCCGCACTGCGGGCAGGCTCCGGGAAGCTCCGCTTCGTCCTCGAGGAAGTAGCGCAGCGTGTGCCCACAGGTCAGGCAGAAAGCGACCCAGTCGCCGAGCGTCTTCCGGCGCTCCTCCTGGATCCAGTTCCGCTTCGGCTTGGCCACCGGTGACCACTGTAAAGTGGCCCCCGACCCAGCGGACGACGGGAGACGACTGCATGGCAGTGCGTGAAGCCGAGCCCGTGGGCTCGCTCCAGGAGGTGAAGGAGGCCGGGCTCGACCGCGAGGACCTCCTCGCGATCTACCGCCACATGCTGATCACCCGCGGCATCGAGGAGCGCGGCCACATCCTCTACAAGCAGGGGAAGATCCCCGGCTCGTTCTATACCGGGCGCGGCAACGAGGCCGCAGCCGTGGGCGTCGGCACGGCGATGGGGCCGAACGACGTCGGAACGCCGCTCCACCGCGACATGGGCGTGCACGTGACGCGCGGCGTCGAACCCTGGCGCGTGTTCGCGCAGTACATGGGTCGCGAAGGCGGGCCGACGCGCGGCCGTGACGGCAATGTGCACATGGCCGTCGCCGAGCTCGGGCTGCACACGATGGTCTCTCATCTTCCGGCGATGCTCCCCGTCGCGGGCGGGATGGCGCTCGCGTTCAAGATCCGCGGCGACCGCCGCGTCGCCGTCGGCTGGTTCGGCGAGGGCGCGGCGGCGCGCGGCGACGCGCACGAGGCGATGAACTTCGCCGGCGTCCGGCAGCTGCCGATGGTGTTCATCTGCGACAACAACCAGTGGGCGTACTCGACGCCGACGTACCTCTCCTACCCGGTCGAGCACATCGCCGACCGCGCGGCTGCCTACGGCTTCGAGGGCGTCGTCGTCGACGGGACGGACGTGCTCGCGGTGTACCGCGAGGCGAAGCGGGCGATCGAGAAGGCGCGCGAGGGAGGCGGTCCGACCCTCGTCGAGTGCCTCACGCTCCGGATGGAAGGCCATGCGGTGCACGACGACGCCTTCTACGTCCCCAAGGAGATGTTCGAGCAGTGGGCGGCCTACGACCCGATCGAGCGCTACCGCACGTGGCTGCAGAACCATGCGGACCTGTCCGAGGGCGAGGAGAGCGAGATCACCGCGACGGTCAAGCGCCTGCTGAACGACGCGCTCGACCGTGCCGACGCGTCGCCGCAGCCGGATCCGTCCACCCTGGAGGCCGGCGTGTTCGCCTCCCAGGAAGACCTCGACACGCCCCACCACAAGTGAGGACGCTGCCATGGCCGAGATGACCTACATCCAGGCGATCTCGGACGCATTGCGTCTCGAGATGCGGCGCGACCAGCGTGTCTTCATCCTCGGCGAGGACGTCGGCGTGTACGGCGGAGCCTTCAAGGTCTCGCTTGGGTTCCAGGAGGAGTTCGGGCCCTGGCGCGTCATCGACACGCCGCTCTCCGAGACGGCGATCGTCGGTGGTGCGACCGGCGCCGCGCTCATGGGGCTGCGGCCCGTGGCGGAGATGCAGTTCGCGGACTTCATCTCGTGCGCGTGGGACCACCTCGTCACGGTCGCCGCGAAGCAGTTCTTCCGCACGCGAACGCCGATCCCGATCGTCGTCCGGCTCCCGTCGGGCGGCGGCTTCTCGGGCGGGCCATTCCACTCCCAGAACCCGGAGAGCTCCTTCGCGCACATCCCGGGCCTCAAGGTCGTGTGTCCGGCCACGCCGCAGGACGCGAAGGGCCTCCTGGCGAGCGCGATCGAGGACCCGAATCCCGTCCTCTATTTCGAGCACAAGCACCTGTATCGCCGGATCAAGGGCGAGGTGCCCGAGGAGCGCTACACGGTGCCGTTCGGATCCGCGAACGTGCATCGAGAGGGCGACGACGCGACCGTCGTCACGTGGGGGGCCATGGTGTACACGGCGACCGAGGCGGCGGAGGAGCTCGCGAAGGAGGGCTTCGAGGTCGAGGTGCTCGACATGCGCACGCTCATCCCCTGGGACAAGGCGCGCGTGCTCGAGGGCGTCCGGCGCTGCTCGAAGGTGCTCGTGCTGCACGAGGACACGCGGACCGGCGGCTTCGGGGCCGAGATCGCGGCGACGATCGCCGAGGAGGCGTTCGAGGACCTCGATGCTCCGGTGATGCGGCTCGCGGCGCCCGATACGCCCGTCCCGTTCTCGCCGCCGCTCGAGAAGGCGTACATCCCGCAGGTCGACGACGTCGTGACAGCCCTACGAGAGCTCGCTGCGTACTAGGAGGAACGGTGTCGACAGGAACCCAGACCGAGGTCGTGATGCCCCAGATGGGCGTCTCCGTCTCCGAGGGAACGATCACGAAGTGGCTGCGCCAGGTCGGCGACTCGATCGGCCGTGACGAGCCGTTGCTCGAGATCTCCACGGACAAGGTGGACACCGAGGTACCGAGCCCGGCCGAGGGCGTCGTGACGCAGATCCTCGTCCAGGAAGGGGAGACGGTCGAGGTCGGCACCGTCCTCGCGACGATCGCGCCGCCCGGCGCCGAGGTCGCTCCGGCTGCGCCCGCCGAGCCCGCTGCACCCGCCGAGCCCGCTGCGCCCGCCGAGCCCGCCGAGCCCGCTGCGCCCGCGCCCGCTCCGGCTGCCGCAACCGAGCCGCAGGAAGCGCCTGCGCCGGAGCCCGAGTCGGCGCCCGTTGCCGCCGCTCCTGCTCCTGTGCCGCCTGCACCGCCTGCCGCAGCGGGCGCTGCGGGCAACGGCAAGACCTTCGTCTCACCCGTCGTCGCGCGCATCGCCGCCGAGCACGGGGTCGACCCGACGTCCGTTCCCGGGACCGGAACCGGCGGCCGGGTGACGAAGAAGGACATCCTCTCGTTCATCGAGTCCGGAGCGACCGCGGCTCCGCCGCCCGCTCCGGCCCCGGCAGCCGAGACCGCGCCGCCTCCGGCGCCGGAGCCGGTCGCGCTACCCGAGCCCGTGGCGGCAGCGCCCGAGCCCGCGGTGGCCGCGGCGCCCGAGCCCGTGGCGGTGGCCCCCGAGCCCGCGGCGGCCACACCAGCGCCGGTTGCGGAGCCTCCGCCTGCCGCCGCACCTGCGCCGGCTCCTGCTCCCGCCGCAGCCCCTGCAGCCGAGCTCGTCGCCGGCGAGGCGCTCGAGCCGATGACCGCGATGCGCCGAGGCGTGATGGAGCACATGCGCCGCTCGGTGGACACCGCAGCCCACGTCACGAGCGCGATCGAGGTGGACCTGGCGCGCGTCGTCGCGCTCCGTCAGAAGCTGAAGCCGGAGCTCGCGGCGCAGAGCGTCAACCTCACGTACCTCGCGTTCATCGCGCGGGCGGCCGTGGACACGCTCCTCGACTACCCGTGGGTGAACGGCGAGCTGCGCGGCCAGAGCATCGTCACGCGGCCGTTCGTCAACCTCGGCATCGCGGTCGCGCTCGACGAGGGGAAGGGCCTCATCGTTCCGGTCATCCGAAACGCGCAGGACCTCAATCTCACGGGCACGGCTCGCGCCATCCAGGACCTCGCGGAACGAGCGCGTACCAAGAAGCTCCTGCCCGACGACGTCCAGGGCGGCACGTTCACCATCACGAACCCCGGGAGCTTCGGCACGTTCCACGGGACCCCGATCATCAACCAGCCACAGTCGGCGATTCTCGGCACCTATGCGCTCGTGAAGCGGCCGTGGGTGGTGCAGGACGAGCTCGGGAACGACGTCATCGCGATCCGGCCGATCATGAATCTCACGCTCACCTACGACCACCGGCTCGTGGACGGCGCGTACGCCGGCACGTACCTGCGCGACCTCCGCGACAAGCTCGAGAGCTGGGACGAGGC
>DASUCI010000113.1:0-6821 GCA_035762825.1 Gaiellaceae bacterium
GCGCCTGGCCGGAAGTCGCCCAGGATGCCCCGCGCCTCGAGCTCCGCGTACACGGCGGCGCCCTCGGGCACGGCGAGGATCACTGCGCCTCCGCGCCTCTCCGGCTCGCGTGTGCTGTACACGTCGATCCCGGCCGCGTCCGCCAGCCCGATGAGGAGCTCGGTCTGGCGTAGGGAGTTGGCCCGGATGCGGGCGACGCCGATCTCCTCGATGAGGTCGTAGCCCGCCGTGCCCGCCATGTGCGCAGCGGGATTCGGCGTTCCCGTGAGGAAACGTGCGGCGCCGGCCCCGTACTCCATGGTCTCCTCGAACGCGAACGGCCGCTGGTGTGCCTGCCAGCCCGTGTAGGTGGGCTCGAGCCGCTCCGCCAAGTCCGGACGCACGTACAGCCAGCCGTTCGCCGGCCCGCCGCAGAGCCACTTGACCGACCCGCCGACCGCGAAGTCGACGCGGAGCGCCGTGACATCCACGGGAACGATTCCCGCCGACTGGTAGCAGTCGAGGATCACGTGCGCACCGACGTCGTGCGCGCGCCGGACGATCGGCTCGACGTCCTGGATCTCCGACTCCTTGAAGAGGACGTGGCTGATGGGGACGACGAGCGTGCGCTCATCGATCCGCTCCACGATCTCCTCGTCGTCCTCGCAGACGACGACGTCGAGGTCGGGTTGCGCCTGGTACAGGTAGCGGACGGACGGGAAGTTCGCGCGCTCGTAGACGACGCGTTTCCGTGCGGGATCGGCTGGCCGGAAACACGAGAGCACGATCGCCTCGGCGATGGCGACGTTCTGCTGCATTACGGTCGAGCCGGGCGGCGCCCCGACGATGCGCCCGATCTGGTCGCCGACTCGCATCGGTGTCTCCCACCAGCCCTCGGACCAGGAGCGGATTCCGCGTTCCGCCCACATGCGGGCGAACTCGGCGAGCAGCTCCGGTGCGCGCCGCGGCATGGGCCCGAGGGTGTGGCTCGCGAGGTACGTGGTGTGCTCGAGGATCGGGAACCCGGAGCGGTAGTCGAGCAGGTCGCGCATGGAGCGAGCGTAATCCACTAGCGTGCCCGCTCGTGCGCGTCCGCTTCGATCGCTTCTACACGTATGCCGAGCTGACGGAGACGCTCGAGGTGTGGGCCTCCGAGTTCCCGTCGAGCTTCGCGTTCGAGTCGATCGGCAAGTCGTACGAGGGCCGCGACATCTGGCTCTGTACGGCTACGAACACCGAGACAGGCCCGCCCGAGGAGAAGCCTGCGGTCTTCATCCATGCACAGATCCACGCGATGGAGTTCACCGGCACCACGGCCGCTCTCGACCTCCTCGACCGGCTCCTCCACTCCGACGACGCGCGCGTGCGACACGCGGTGGACACGCGAACCTTCTACGTCGTCCCGCGCGTCAACCCGGACGGCGCCGACGCCGGGCTCGCCGACGGCCGCTTCCGCCGTTCGAGCGTGCGGCCGTATCCGCGCGACGAGCCGGAGGACGGCCTGCATCGCGAGGACGTCGACGGCGACGGTCGTGTCCTCTTCATGCGCATGAAGGATTCGAACGGGTCGTGGAAGCCGCATCCGGACGATCCACGCGCGCTGATCGCACGCCGCCCGGACGACGTCGAGGGCGACTTCTACCGCGTTCTCCCGGAGGGGGCGATTCACAACTGGGACGGCGTGACGATCCCGATCGCGCGGCCGCTCGAAGGGCTCGACCTCAACCGCAACTGGCCGGCCGACTGGGCGCCGGAGGCGGAACAGCAGGGCGCCGGGCCGTTCCCGACGTCCGAGCCCGAGGTGCGCGCGCTGGTGGAGGCGATCGTCGCGCGCAAGAACATCACGTCGTATGTCGGGTACCACACGTTCTCGGGCGTCCATCTGCGGCCGTGGTCCGGCCGCCCGGACGACGACTTCCCCGTGCCGGATCTACGGGCCTTCAAGATCATCGGCGAGGAGGCGACTCGCATCACGGGCTACCCGTCGATCTCGATCTTCCACGACTTCAAGTACCACCCGAAGATGGTCATCAAGGGCGGCGACGTCGACTGGATCTACGACCACCTCGGCGCCTACGCGTGGGTCACGGAGTTCTGGAGCCCGCAGCGCGCGGCCGGGCTCTCCGAGTACCACTTCATCGACTGGATTCGCGAGCACTCCCCCGAGGACGAGCTCGCCGTCCTGAAGGTCGCCGACGAGCTCGGCGAAGGCTACGTCGACTGGTACCCGTTCGAGCACCCGCAGCTGGGCCCGGTCGAGCTCGGCGGCTGGGATCTCGTCCGCTTCTGGTTCAACCCGCCGCTCTCCCGCCTCGAGGAGGAGGTGAAGCCACATGCCGACTTCGCGGTCTACCTCGGGCTCATCTCGCCGCTCCTCGAGATCCGCTCGTTCGAGTCCGAGCCGGTCGCAGACGGCGCGTTCCGCCTTCGCCTCGTGCTCGAGAATTCCGGCTGGCTACCGACGAACGTCACCGAGAAGGCCGTCGAGCGGAAGGCGGTGCGCCCGATCGAGGTCGACCTCGAGCTCCCGGACGGCGCACGGATCGCGACCGGCAAGGCGCGTGAGGAGGCCGGTCAGCTCGGCGGACGTGTCGAGCGGCGGCAGATCACGTGGTGGAACACCGATCACTCGACCACGGAGCGCACGAAGGTCGAGTGGGTCGTCGAGGCGAGGGCCGGCGACCGCGTGTCGGTGGTCGCGCGCCACGAGCGCGCCGGCACCGTCCGCGCCGAGCTCGTTTTCTAGCGCGGCTCCCTGGAAGGGCCGCCGCGCCACGAGAAGCGCGTTACAACTTGCGATATGAAGGCGATGGTCCTCGAGCGGCCGGGCGAGCCGCTGCGGCTCGCCGAGCTCTCCGATCCCCAGCCGACGGACGACGAGATCCTCCTGCGAGTTCGCGCATGCGGCGTGTGCCGCACGGACCTGCACATCGTCGACGGCGAGCTCGCACATCCGAAGCTGCCGCTCGTTCCCGGCCACCAGATCGTCGGCGAGGTCGTGGTCGGCGGATCGCGCTTCGAGGCGGGCGGGCGCGTCGGCGTCCCGTGGCTCGGCTGGACGGACGGGAGCTGCCGGTTCTGTGTGGCCGGCAGGGAGAACCTCTGCGACAACGCCCGCTTCACGGGGTACGACGTCGACGGCGGCTATGCCCAGCTCGCGGTGGCCGACGAGCGTTTCTGCTTTCTGATCCCGGACGGCTATCCGGACGAGCAGGCCGCGCCGCTTCTGTGCGCGGGCCTCATCGGACATCGCTCGCTCCGCCTGGCCGGCGACGCGGACAGCCTCGGCCTGTACGGCTTCGGAGCCTCCGCACACATCATCTGCCAGGTTGCCGTCGCGCAAGGACGCCGTGTCTTCGCCGGCACCCGCGCCGGCGACGACGAGACCCAGGACTTCGCGCGGTCGCTCGGCGCGGTCTGGGCCGGCGACGCGCTCACGGGGCCGCCCGAGGAGCTCGACGCGGTCATCGTGTTCGCACCGGTCGGCGACCTCGTTCCCGCGGCGCTACGCCACGTGCGAAAGGGAGGATCCGTGGTCTGCGCGGGCATCCACATGAGCGACATCCCGACGTTCCCATATGAGCTCCTTTGGGGAGAGCGTGCCATCCGCTCCGTTGCGAACCTCACTCGGGCCGACGGCGAGGAGTTCCTCGAGCTCGCGCCGACGATCCCTGTCCGCACCGAGGTGGAGACGTTCCCGCTCGCCGATGCGAACGAGGCGCTGGCTCGACTCAGGAGCGGCGCACTCCGCGGCGCGGCCGTCCTTCAGCCCTAGAAACGCCCCATCTCGACGAGTCCGCCCTCGTCGGCATGGTCGACCTGGAGCGTCGTGTGCTCGATGCCGAACTCGGAGTGCAGCAGCCGTTCGAGCTGGCGGCGGCGCTCGTGGCAGTCGTCTCCGCGCCTAACGAGGACGTGCGCCGACAGCGCCGCGAAGCCGGAGGTGATCGTCCAGACATGGAGGTCGTGCACTTCGACCACCCCAGGCAACGACGCGAGCCGCCTCCCCAACGCGTCCGCGTCGATCCCGCGCGGTGTCGACTCGAGCAGGATCGCGGTCGAGTCGCGCAGGATCGTCCACGCGCTCGCGAGGATGAGAACGCCGATCAGGATGCTCACGAGCGGGTCGGCCTCGACCCAGCCCGTCGCGAGGATCACGACGGCCGCGACCGCGACGCCGAAGGAGCCGAGGAGATCCGCGAAGACGTGTCGAAACGCGGCCTCGACGTTCAAGCTGTGGCGTCGGGCGCCCGAGAGGATGACACCGGCACCGACGTTCACCGCGAGGCCGACGAGCGCGATCGCGAGCATCCACCCACCGAGCACGTCGCCCGGATCGCGCAGCCGCATGACCGCCTCGACGAAGATCCAGATCGCGAGCGCGACCAGCATGACGCCGTTGGCGAGCGCGGCGAGCACCTCTGCGCGCTTGAGGCCGAAGCTGCGCTCCGGCGTCGCCGGCTTCGTCGCAAGCCAGGCCGCGACGAGCGCGACCGCGAGCGCGACGTTGTCGGAGAGCATGTGCACGGCGTCCGCGAGGAGCGCCAGGCTGCCGGAGAGCACGCCTCCCACGACCTCGACCACGGTGTACGACGCGGTGAGGACGAGCGCAGCTGCGAGCGCGCGACGGCTCTCGACGCGTCCGTGGTCGTGTCCATGCGCCACGCGGACGTTCTACCGAGCCGAGCGGGCGTTTGCCGCAGGCGGCTCGGCCGGCGGCGGGGCGGCGTTCGTGAGAATCGCCGCCGCGAGCAGCACCGTGAGCGCGACCGCCGCCTCGCCCACGAGGCTCGGTCGCACGTTCGGCTGTTGACCCGCCTCGAGACGCGGACGCACGAGGAAGTGATGGGCCGCGCCCCAGGTGAGGGCAACCGCGACGATGCCCAGCTTCAGCAGGAGGAAGCGGCCGTACTGCGTCTGCCAGAGGTCGCTCGCCTCGGGGAGCCGGGCGAGCGCCAGGTACGCGCCGGCCAGCACCATCGCTCCGACGAGCAGGACCGCCAGACGGGCGAACCCGAGGAAGGCATCGCGCCGCAGCGACGGCGCGAGCGGCCACACGAGGAACGCGAGCGCCACGAGACCGCCCGCCCACACCGACGCGGCGACGAGATGGAGCCAGTCCGCGCCTTGCGAGAGCCACCCCGCGTTGTCCTCCGTCGCCTGGTGGCCCGACAGCGAGAGACCCGATGCGAGTGTCACCGAGAGGAGGAGGGCGGGCCACCGCAGCGCCGGCCGGTCGAGGATCCAGGCGAGCAGGAGCACCGCTGCCACGATCCCGAAGCCGAGCGTCATCGCGAGGAACGCGACACCGAAGCGCGTCTTCTCGGCGAACGGCTGCAGGTCGCCGTACAGGAGGTCGCCGAGCGGGAGCTGCAGCGCATTCGACGCGCGCAGCACGAACGCGACGATCCCGACGTCGATCACGAGAAATGCCGCAACGACGCCGAGCAGGTGGAAGCCGCGCTCGGCGCGAGCGGGTACCGAGCCACGGACGACGAGCAGGCGCACGACGAGTGGCCCGATCAGGAGCGCGAGCGCGACGAACAGCGCCCAGCGTGCGGCGTCGTCGCGCCAGGTCGCGCCCGACGCGCCCACCGCCTCGGTCGGCGGCGGCGCTGCCACGCCCACGCCGAAGGTGAAGACGCCCGCGGGCGCGTGCCCGTCCCCGCCGAGCACCCGCCAGCGCACGGTGTAGCCCGCCCCCCGCGCGATACGGGAGACCGGCGCGGTGACCACTCGGCCTCCCTCCGAGACCGTCGTGGTTCCCGACAGCAGCAGCCCGTCGGGCGCGAGCACCTGAATGGCGCCGGGTGACACCGTCACCGCCTGGTTGAACCGGAGCCGGATCTCGTTCGGCGGCGCCTCGAGCCTCGACTGCGTCACCGGCTGCGAGCTCTCGAGGATCACGTGCCCGAGCGCGGCGTTCGGCGCGAGCAGCGCGAGGACGACACCGAGGAGAAGCGCGCGCCTCACGGCCCACCCGCCCCGAAGCGGCCGAAGATGGTCGCGGAGTCACGGTCGGCGAAGAGCAGCACGGCCAGCAGCACGAAGGTCAGCGCGAACCCGGCGCGCCACACGACCTGACGCGGACGGAGCGCCTGTCCGAGCGGGAAGAGCGCCGAGACGACGAGCATCCAGCCGATCGCGTGATGGAGGAACGCGGAGCGGGAGTACAGCCAGTCGTTCGGCTCGTGCACGAGGAAGGCAGCACCCGACACGAGGAGCGCGACACCCGGCACGAGCGACCACGCAGGGCTCGTGAGCTTGTCGCGCACGAGCGCCAGCTGAACCGCTCCCGCCAGGAGCGCGGCCTGTGCCCACACGGCGTGCGCGAGCAGGTGCATCGTCGAGAAGGTCGAGAAGATCGTGATCATCCACAGCAGGACGCTCGAGGCGATGACCACGGCCGGGAAGAGGTACGCGCGCCAGCGCCGGCGGCGGAAGACCTCCGATCCGACGAGCACCTCGGAGGCGAGCAGCAAGCCGAGCAGAAGCGCGATCGCGCCGGCGAGCCAGTGCGCGATCTCAGGACGCGGGACCATCTCGCTCCGTCTGCTCCAGATCCTCGACGAGGCCCGGCGCGATAGCGAACGTGAACACCAGCCCGACAGCCATCGCGAGGAGTGGCGCCTGGAACACGTAGTCGTAGAGCCCGCGTCCGTCGCGGTCGAGGAGGACGATGCGGTACGGCTGGGCGACCGCCCACGCGAGCCCGCCGACGATGGTCAGCGGGCCGAGAAGCTGCACCGCGAGCGCCCTCCACGGCCGCCTGGCGGAGCGGCGGCGCGCGTCCTCTCGCGGGATGCTGGTCGCAACGTCGGAGTTCACCCATACCTCCCGTC
>DASUCI010000114.1:0-3544 GCA_035762825.1 Gaiellaceae bacterium
CGCGCCCTCGCTCCAGTCCTCGTCGGAGATGTCGCCGAGCCAGTCGTCGAGCGGCTGCCGGTCTGGCTGCTTCCTGACCGCGTCCTGCCGCCCGCGACGACGCACGTCGTGCACGTGGGAAATGCTAGGCCCTCACCCGGAGAGCATCGTCCGCTCGCACCGCGCTCGCACGGCCGCCGCCTGAATGCGCAACGCACCCTTGCCCCAGTTCGGTTCGTCAGGTCTGTTGCGAACCAATCTCCGCTGGCATCGACGCCGGCGTGGTGTCACGCTTGACGTGTGGCGGAACTACCTCGCGGCACCGTCTCGCTCCTCTTCACGGACATCGAGGGATCGACCCAGCTGCAGCACCGGCTCCAGGAGCGCTATCGCGAGGTCGTGAACGAGCACCGGCGTTTGCTCGAGGATGCGATCGAGTCCCACGAAGGCTTGGTCGTCGACCGGCAGACGGAGTCCTTCTTCGCGGTCTTCCCGCGGATGCGCGACGCGGCGGCCGCCGCCGCTGAAGCCCAACGCGCGATCGCGGCGCACGAGTGGCCGGACGGCACGCAGGTCAAGGTGCGGATGGGGCTTCATGCGGGAGAGCCGGAGCTCGAAGGCGACCGCTACGTGGGCCTCGCCGTGGCCCGCGCGGCTCGAGTCGGGGCCACCGCGCATGGAGGTCAGGTGTTGCTCTCGGGCGCTGCCCGGGGATTGCTCCCCGAACGCTCCCGCGTGCGCGCTCTTGGCTCCTACCCCCTGAAAGACTTCGATTCGCCCGAGTCCCTCTTCCAGCTCGAGGTCGACGGGCTCCCCGACCGCTTCCCGCGGCCGCGCGTAACGCCAAAACGCTCGAGCCGCCGACTCCTCTTTGTAGGTGCCGCACTCCTCGTCGCCGTTGTCGCCGCGGTGCTCGCCGCGCTGCTGCTCGGTCGCTCCGACGGGGGCGGCCTCTCACTCGTGCATCCGAACAACGTCGGAGTCATTGACCCGCAAACGGGCGAGATCGTGGCCCAGGTGCCCGCCGGCATCGGGCCGGGTCCGATAGCGGTTGGCGTCGACGGCGTGTGGGTCGGGAATACCGGCGACAGGACGCTGACGCGGATCGATCCGTCGACGCGCGAGGTCGTGAGGACGGTTTCACTGGACGCCACGCCGACGGGTGTCGCCGTCACCGGAGGAGCTGTGTGGGTCGCGCACGGCCAGCTCGGGCTCGTCTCCCGCATCGATACGCAGTTCGACCGCGTCGTCGAGACGCTGGACCCCGATATTGGGCGGTCGAGCGGCGGGGCGATAAACACAGGCCCGAGCGGGATCTGGGTGACGTTCGCGGGCCACGCGATCGCCTACGTCGGGCGCATCGACCCGGCCTCAGCGCGGATCGGCCCCGAGGGCTATCCGGACGGCCGCCCTTCTGCGATCGCGGTTGGCGAGGATGCTGTCTGGATCGCAAACGGCGACGACTCGAGCACGATCTCGCGCATCCATCCAGGGACGGCGATCGCCGTTCAGACGATCAACGTCGGGCGTGGTCCGCGGGCGATCGCGGTCGGCGAAGGGGCCGTGTGGGTCGCAAACAGCTCCGACGGCACCGTATCTCGCGTCGATCCCGAGGCGAGCTCGTCGGCGACGATTCCTGTCGGCGACAGACCGAGCGCGGTCGCCGTCGGCGCAGGGGCGGTGTGGGTCGCCAACGCTGGTGACGCGACGGTGTCGCGGATCGATCCGAGGACGGGCGAGGTCACGCGAACGATAGGAGTGGGCGGCCGGCCGGAAGGGCTCGCGGTTGGCGGAGGTGTCGTCTGGGTCGCGGTTCAGGCGCCTAGCCGGTGAGGCAGACGGTCGCCAGGTCGAACAGCGGCCGGCTGAACCGATGGCAGCCGGCGCGTCTCGAGACGAGAACGCCAGTGTTCGGGAGCAAGTATGGGGCCGCGGGCGCCGCGTCGCGCGCGAGCTCGACGTCGAGGCGGCCATAGAGGCGGTGGCGGGCCGATCCCACGAGCCGTTCCGCACGGTCGAGGAGGCGGTTGTAGCGCGGTGAGTTGAAATAGAAGTAGTTGCAGCCGGCGGGCGGGATGAACCGGCCGTGGAACATGCAGTTGAGGAGCGTGTCGTCCGGATACCCGCCCCCAAAGCCGATCGAGTTCGCGATATCGAACGGCTCCCCAGGGGTGGACACCTTCCTCAGAAAGACCGGGTGTGGAAACCCCTTGATCTCGGCCTCGATCCCGATCTGCCGCAGGCTCGCCTGGATGAGCTTGGTCTGGGCGACCGCGAACGGAAACAGCTCCGAGGAGTACAAGACCGCCTTTCCGGATCGCGTGTTGCCTCGAGCGAGAGCGCGAGCCTTCCTAACGTCTCCGCGGAGAGGGTAGATGCGCACATCGCGGAAGCCTGCTGCGTACGGCGTGAGGAACTGGTCGGTCGGCGATACGGCGTGGCGGCCGGCCGCCGAGGCCAGCGCTTGTCGATCGATCGCGAAGTTGACGGCGCGCCGGAGCTTCGAGTTGTTCCTGAAGAGCGGTCGCCGCGAATTGAGAATGAGGATGCGCGGTCCGCCCTCCGGCGCGGTAAAGACGAAGAACTGCGATCGGTTGACCCCGTACTTGCGCGCCAGCTGATCGAACTGCGTCGGAGCCGCGAACGCGAGGTCGGCCTTTCCCTCCACGACCCTCTGTGTCGTCGTCTCGAGCGTGCTCGTGAGGTCGACGACGAAGCTGTCCACGTTCGGCCGGCGACCGCCGCGATACAGGGGGTTGCGAGCGAGGACGACCTCCCGGCCGGGTACGAAGCTCTGGATGTAGTAAGGGCCAGATCCGGGCAAGGGAGCGCCGACTCCCTCGGGGTCCAGCGGAAGGGCAGCCGGGACCGGGCAGAACCAACCTGGATTCGCAAAGTCGAGTAGGAGTTGCGGCCACGGCCTCGCTAGCTTGAGAACGAGCGTACGCCCCGTCGCGACGACACCGCGGAGCGTCGTTTCCTTGCCCTCGTGGAAGGCTCGGCCGCCTACGAGGCGATCGGCGATGTAGTCCACGTATTCCGCGCGCGTCGTCGGACTGAGGAGGCGCGTGATCGCGTGGGCGAAGTTCTGTGCAGTCAGCCGCTCGCCGGTGTTGAAGCGAAAACCTTCCCTGATCGTGAACGTGTATGTGAGCCGGTCGCGTGAGACCTTCGGGTATCCCGTCGATACTTCAGGCTTCGGCCCCGGAAAGGCCATCAGCTGCGCGCACGTGGGCCGCAGAATCATTCCCTCGAGCAGAGAGCTGGTCAGCGCAGGGTCGATCGAGTCGACGCCGACGGGGTTGACTTGAAGCGCAATCCGGAACGTGCCGCCCTGAACGGGCTCTGCAGCGCTCTTGCTCGAGCCCCTGCCAACCGACGCGGCCGCTGGGAGTGCCGTGCACATCACGACCATGAGGCACAGCCGCAGCTTTGCCCGCATGTGTAACGGATATCACTTTCAGTCGTGCGCGGGAAGCCGTATGACCGAGAGTACGCAGGGTCCCGTGGGAGAATCGTGAGAGCGTTTCTTGAACGACTTCACCGGTCCGCTCGCACCGCGATC
>DASUCI010000115.1:0-4918 GCA_035762825.1 Gaiellaceae bacterium
GCGTGGACCTTACCGCAGTGCTCGTAGAATCGCCGCGTGGTCCTCTCCGATCGCACCATCCGGCGCCTGCTGGAGGAGGGCCGCATCGGCATCGACCCGTACGAGCCGGCGCTCATGCAGCCCTCCAGCGTGGACGTTCGCGTCGACCGCTACTTCCGCGTCTTCCGGAACTCGCGCTACCCGTACATCGACGTCAAGGCGCAGCAGGAGGACCTGACGGAGATGGTCGAGGTCGCCGACGACGAGGCGTTCATCCTCCATCCGGGCGAATTCGTGCTCGGATCGACGCTCGAGCGCGTCACGCTCCCCGACGACCTCGTCGCCAGGCTCGAGGGGAAATCGAGCTTGGGCAGGCTCGGGCTGCTCATCCACTCGACCGCAGGGTTCATCGACCCCGGCTGGGACGGCCACGTGACGCTCGAGCTCTCGAACGTCGCCAACCTCCCGATCACGATCTACGCCGGGATGAAGATCGGCCAGGTCTCCTTCGTCCAGCTCTCGGAGCCCGCGGAGCGCCCGTACGGCTCCGAGGGGATCGGCTCGAAGTACCAGGGCCAGCGCGGGCCCACGCCCAGTCGCTACTGGCAGAACTTCAGCGGCGAGTGAGCGCTACTCGGGCGGATCGCACGCGATCTCGTCGCCGCCCTCGTCGAGCCGCGCCAGGAGCCCCGTCAGGTCCGCGAGCTCCTCGTCGCTCAACCGCGCGCGAAACAGCGTGTCGATCTGTCCGAGGTGGCTTCGGGATGCGTCCCGGAGCTTCTCGAGGCCGGCGTTCGTGAGCACCGCGTAGACGACGCGCCGATCGGCCGAGCACGCCGCGCGCTCGACGAGCCCAGTGCGCTCGAGCCCGTCGAGAAGGCGCGTGATCCCGGACGCCGAGAGGAGGACCTGCTCGGCGAGGTCGACACGACGCATTCGGCGATCCGGCGCGCGGCCAAGCCGAAGGAGGACCTCGTAGTCACTGAGCGTCAATCCGTGATCGGCCGAGAGCTGCGCGCTGAGGCGCCGGGTCGCGGCGGCGTGTGCCCGGAGCAGCGCAGCGAAGGCGGCGCCCGACGTTTGCTCGATCAATACTTGACTGCTCACTGTTCTTCCTCTACTATTGCTTGCGTACTCAATAGTAGCGAACGCAAAGGAGCACGCAATGTCCATCATCGCAGAGACCTCGGCGACACAGATCCCGAGCGGAACGTGGTCCATCGACCCCGTCTGGTCGTCGCTCGAGTTCGAGGTCAGGAAGGTCGGCCTGATTCCGATCAAGGGCCGCGTGCCGGGCTTCAGCGGGACGATCGAGGGTGGCGACGACGCTTCGATCGCAGGAACGGTCGACGCGACGTCGATCACGACCTTCGACGAGACACGCGACGGTCACCTGCAGTCGCCCGACTTCTTCGACTCCGAGCAGTACCCGGAGCTTCGCTTCTCGTCCACGGAGGTCTCGTCGGACGGAGACGAGGTGCGCGTGCTCGGCGATCTCACGATCAAGGGCACGACGAAGCCGGTCGAACTCACGGGCACGTTCCTGGGCACCGGACCGGATCTTGCCGGCAACGAGCGGATCGGCCTCGAGCTCGAAGGCACGATCGACAGGACCGAGTTCGGGCTCGAGTGGAACGCACCGCTTCCCGGCGGCGGCTTCCTCCTCCCGAACGACGTGACGCTGCGGGCGACCTTCGCGGCGGTGAGGGCTGCCTGAGATGAAGATCCTCGCCCTCTCCGGCAGCCTCAGACGCGAGTCGTTCAACACGGCACTCGCGCGCGCGGCGCGTGAGCTCGCGCCGGACGGAGTCGAGGTCGAGATCTACGACGGGCTCGGGCTGCTTCCCCACTACGACCAGGACCTCGATCATGAGGACGTCGAGCCGCCCGAGCCCGTCGCAGACCTCCGTCGCCGGATCGAGGAGGCAGATGCACTGCTCGTGGTCACGCCCGAGTACAACGGCACGCTGACCAGTGTCCTGAAGAACGCGATCGACTGGGCTTCCGCGCGACACCGCGGGAGCTGGCTTCGCAACAAGACCGTGGCGATCGCCGGCGCGACGACGGGCCAGTACGGAGCGATCTGGGCCCAGCAGGACGCGAAGCGCGTGCTCGGGATCGCAGGCGCCCGCGTCGTCGGCGGAGAGCTGCCGGTATCCACCGCGCACGAGCGGTTCGACGCCCACGGCAACCTCGTCGATCCACTGGTTGCAGAACGCCTGCGCGAGCATCTCGCGATGTTGGTCCGCGAGGCGCAGCCCATACCCGTCGCGGCCTAGAACGCCGAAGGGCCGCGCAAAGGCGGCCCTTCGAAACGGATACCAGCGTTGGATTAGTAGAGGCGCTTCCGGCGCGAGCCTTGCGGCACGCACAGCGCGAATCGCGAGCCCCCTACGCTGGCTAGGCGGTTCCCGGTGGTCCCGGGGGCACGCCTCTACCCGCTGGTACCTCCACTGCCCGTACTGTCATCGCTCAAGCCGGACCACCTCCTTTCCGCGGTAGCGCCAGCATACGCGCTCCGGGCGGATGGAGGGAGCCGGAGTTCACGTCCCAGAGCCGAGGACAACCGTCAGCTCGAGACCGCGGTCGAGCGGCACGGTGACGCTGGAAGCCGAGGGATCGGCCTGGCGAGCAGCCGAATACGCGCCCAGCGTCTCGGAGTGGGACAGGACGTTGTCCGCCACCACGAGCCCGCCGGGCTCGAGTAGCGGCCGCGCGAGCTCGAACAGCGCCCCGTAGTCGTCCTTCTCGGCATCGAGGAAGACGAGGTCGAAGACGTCCTCGGTCGCGGCGAGCGTCGCGTGGGCGTCGCCCTCGACGAGCTCCGCCCACTCCTCGAGGCCGGCGTCCGCGATGTTCGCCCGCCAGGCTGCGCATTTGGCGGGATCGAGCTCGAGCGACACGACCCGGCCACCGAGCACACGGGCACCGGCAGCAAGCCAGATCGTCGAGTAGCCACGCGAGCCGCCGATCTCCAGCACCTCGCTGCCCGCCTGCGACGCCGCCAGGGCAAACAGGAAGCGACCGGTGGTCGGCTCGACCTGACGCGAGCGCTGGGCGGCCGGAAGACCCGCTTCCCGCTCGGCGGCGTCCTCGGCCTCGAGGCGGGCGAGCACACCGAGAATGCGCCCGTCGAGCATCAGTCCGGCACCTCCACGACGACCACGCCATCCTCACGCACCGAGACGGGATAGATCGGAACGGCCTCGAAGGCCGGCAGCGACATCGGGATCCCGCTCTCGAGGTCGAAGCGCGAGCCGTGGCGGGGGCATACGACCATGCATGCCTCGGCATCCCAATCGCCTTCGCACAGCGGCCCGTCGTCGTGCGAGCAGCGATCCTCGATTGCGAGCAGCCTTCCCCCGCAGTTGTAGACGCCGATGGTGATCCGCCCCGCCTCGACGAGCTTCATCGCACCGGGCGGGAGCGCATCGAGCGGTGCGACTTCGACCTGGCTCACTCCAGCGGTTCCATTGCGCAAGGTCGAAATCTGCGATCGCCGATTTCGACCGCGCGAGAATCCCTGAAGGCGGTCGCTTCGCGACCGCGACCGCCGCGACTCACTCCAGCACCAGGTCCCGACTGGACGTTCCCCACTCCTCCGGAAGGGGCGTGCCGCGCGACTTGTGCAGCGCGAGCTTGAGCACGCCGAGGCCGAGGATCGCGCACTTGAGGCGCACCGGCGTGAGCGGGATCCCGAGCTCGTCGAGGAGCTCCTCCTTCGGCATGACCGCGATCTCGTCGGCCGACTTGCCCTTCACGAGATCGCCGAGCATCGACATGGCCGCCTGGCTGATGGCGCAGCCGCGGCCATCGAAGCCGACCTCCTCGATCACGTCGCCCTCACCGAGACGGACGGAGACGGTGATCTCGTCCCCGCACAGGGGGTTCTGACCCTCTGCGCGGGCGTCCGCCGGGTCGAGGAGCCCGTGATTCCGCGGGTTCTTGTAGTGGTCCAGGATGAGCTCCCGGTACAGCTGGTCGAACTCGCTCATCAGCCGAGAGAGCTCTTCGCCTTGTGCAGACCCTCGACGAGGCGGTCGATCTCCTCGGGGATCGAATAGACGTAGAAGCTCGCACGCACGGTCGCCGCGACACCGAGCTTCGTCATGAGCGGTTGCGTGCAGTGATGACCGGCACGGACCGCCACGCCCTCCCAGTCGAGCACCTGCGCGACGTCGTGCGGATGGACTCCGTCGACGTTCAGCGAGACGATTCCGGCACGACGGTCCGGCGGCGGCCCGTACGTCGCCACCCACGGAAGCTCGCCGAGCTTGCCCAGCGCGTACTCGACGAGATCGTGCTCGTGCTGCTCGATCGCGCCGAGGCCGGCCTCGAGCACGTAGTCGACCGCCGCCCCGAATCCGACCGCCTCGGCGATCGCGGGCGTGCCGGCCTCGAACTTGTACGGAAGCTCGTTCCAGGTCGTCCGCTCCATCGAGACCGAGCGGATCATCTCGCCGCCCAGGTTGAACGGCGCCATCGACTCCAGCAGCTCCTTCCGTCCCCAGAGCGCGCCGACGCCGCTCGGGCCGCACATCTTGTGCGACGAGATGGCGAGGAAGTCGCAGTCGAGGGCCTGGACGTCGATCGGCCGGTGCGGCGCGGCCTGCGCGGCGTCGACGACCATGATCGCGCCGCGCTCGTGCGCCCAGGCAGCGAGATCGCGCACCGGGTTCACCGTTCCGAGCGTGTTCGAGACGAGGTTCGACGCGACGACCTTCACCGTCCCCTCGCGCTCGATCTCGTCGAGCGCATCGAGCTGCAGCTCGCCCGACTCGTCGATCGGAATCGCCCGGAACGTGGCGCCCGTGCGACCCGCGACGTACTGCCACGGGACGAAGCTGGAGTGGTGCTCGAGGTCGGTGACGACGACGACATCGCCGGGGCCGAGGTTGTCGAGACCCCACGCGTACGCGACGAGGTTCAGCGCCTCCGT
>DASUCI010000116.1:0-4440 GCA_035762825.1 Gaiellaceae bacterium
CGCGTCCGCTGCGGAGTCGTTCACGCCGGCGAGCATGACGTACTCCACGAACACCTTGCGCCGGCGCAGCTCGACGTAACGCCGGCACTCCGCGAGAACGTCCTCGAGCGGGTAGCGGTCGTTCACCGGCATGAGCTCCGAGCGCTTGGCGACGTCGGCGGCATGAATCGAGAGGGCGAGCCGGATCGGTTGCTCGACCTCGTCCACGAACCGACGCAGGCCGGGTATCCAGCCGACCGTGGAGATCGTCGTGCGGCGAGGGGTGATCCCCAGATCGGGCAGCCGCGCCGCCGAGGCGAGCACGGCGTCGACGTTGAGGAACGGCTCCCCCATGCCCATGTAGACCGCGTGGTTCACCGACTCGCGCCGGCGGAAGTGGAGCGCCTGGTCGAGGATCTCCCAGGCCGTGAGGTTCCTCCCGAAGCGCATCGCGCCGGTCGCGCAGAACGTGCACGTGAGCGGGCACCCCGACTGGGAGGAGAGGCAGAGCGAGCGGCGGCCGTCGCGGTAGCGCATGAGCACGGCTTCGACCGGGTGCCCGTCGGTCGTGCGGAAGAGCGCCTTGACCGTGCCGTCGCGCGACTCGCGCTCGGTGACGAGCTCGAGGGTCGAGAACGGGACGGCGTCCGCGATGCTCGCGCGCAGCGCCTTCGGCAGCGTCGTCATCTCGTCGTACGACGCTGCGCCGCGCGCCGCCCACTCCCAGACCTGGCGCGTGCGATATGCGGGCTGTCCCCCCTCGGCGAGCGTGCTCTCGAGCAGCGCGAGGTCCATGCGCCTGACGGTAGCGTCCCGCGCGTGATCGACCTTCGCTCCGACACCGCCACGCAGCCGACCGAGGGCATGCGCCGCGCGATCGCGGAGGCAGCCGTGGGTGACGAGCAGAAGCGTGAGGACCCGTCCGTCAACGCGCTGCAGGAACGGGTTGCGGCGCTGCTCGGTCACGAAGAGGCGATCTTCGTGCCGACGGCGACGATGGCGAATCAGATCGCGCTGAAGCTGCACACGCGGCCGGGCGACGTCCTCATCGCCGAGCAGAACGCGCACGTCGTCATCTACGAGTACGGAGGTGCGGCCGCCCACGCGGGGCTCGTGACGCTCGGGCTTCCCGGCGATCGCGGCCGGCTCGGGCCCGAGCAGGTCCGGGCGGCTGCCGAGCCGAGCACGAAGGGGGCGGACCAGCGGGCGGCGATCCTCGCGCTCGAGAACACGCACAACGCGTCGGGTGGGCGCGTGTGGCCGCTCGACGCGCTCGAGGAGGTCGTCGCCACGGCACGCGACCTCGGCCTCGCGGTTCACCTGGACGGCGCACGGCTCCTCAACGCGTCGACGGCGCTCGGGCTTCCGGCTGCCGAGATCTCGGCGCGCTTCGACACAGTGACGCTCTGCCTCTCGAAGGGGCTCGGCTGCCCGCTCGGGGCGCTGCTCGCCGGCTCGCACGCGCTGATGGAGCCCGCGTGGCGCGAGAAGCACCTCTTCGGAGGGGCGATGCGCCAGGCCGGAATCGTGGCGGCGGCCGGCCTGTACGCGCTCGACCACCACGTCGACCGGCTCGCGGACGACCACGCTCGCGCGCGCGCCCTCGCCGAGGCGCTCGGCGCAGCCGGCGTGCCCGTCGATCTCGAGCAGGTCGAGACGAACTTCGTGCAGGTGGATGTCGGGCCGCTCGGGATCGAGCGCGGGGAGGCGATCGCGCGCCTCCAGTCGGTCGGTGTCGGCCTCTCGTCGACGCCGCATCCGACCGTGCTGCGCGCGGTGACGCACCTCGAGATCGGCGACGAGGACATCGCACGCGCGTCCGAGTTGATCCCGGAGGCGCTACTCGCGGCAGTGGCCCGCTAGCGGTCGCCCGCGAGGAAGAACGCCGTCGCGACGACGACGTAGCCGGCGAGCAGCAGCACGCCCCGAGTGCGGCTGGAGTTGCCGTTGAACAGCACCGCGATCGTGAAGAGGAGGGAACCGCCGAGCGCGGCGATCTCCACCGGCCGGAGGCTGAGCGAGAGTGGGTCGATGAGCCACGAAAGGAGCGCGACCGCGGGAATCAGGAACACCGCGACCTGCGCCGCCGAGGCGAGAGCGATCTCCGCTGCGAGCGCGATCTTGCCGCGGAACGCCACGACGACGGCACCGCCGTGCTCGGCCGCGTTCCCGACGATCGCGACGATGACGGCCGCCACGAAGAATTCGCTGAGACCCGCCTTTTCGGCGAACACCTCGAGCGACCCGACCAGGATCTCCGCCACGAACGCGGTCACGACCGTCGCGAGCGCGAGAACACCCAGTGCGGCGCGGAGCGACCAGCCCTGGATCTCCTCGTCGGACGCGACGTGCAGCGTGCGGTGGCGGCGCAGCGAGTACCACGTGACGGCGACGTAGACGATCAGGAGCACGACCGAGATCCCGGCCGACACTCGCGCGAGCTCGTCCGTGTCCGGATCGCTGCCGTCCCAGCTGGGAATCGACGGGACGAGCAAGAGCAGTGTCGCGAAGCCGATCAGGCCGAACGAGAGGAAGCTCGAGTAGCGGTCGAGCCGCCCGCGTCCGCCGGCGACGAGCGCGGCGCCGAGGACGAGCAGCAGGTTCCCGACGACGCTTCCGGTGAGCGATCCGCGGACGACCTCGGTGAGCCCGTCGTTGACGGCGATGAGCGCGATGATCAGCTCCGGCGCGTTTCCGAACGTCGCGTTGAGGAACCCGCCGATGCCCGGGCCTGTGTGCTCCGCGGCGTGCTCCGTCGCCTCCCCGATCAGCCAGGCGAGCGGGATGAGCGAGAGCGCCGCGAGCACGAACTCGAACGTCTCGGGGGGATGTACCAGGTAGTGCAGGCCGATCGTGAGCGGGCCCAGCGCGAGCAGGGCGTAGAGGACTCTGCGAACCACGGCCGGCGAAGGCTACAGACCGTGCTCGCGCCACCCGCGGATCCGAGGCGCTGTCGCCACTGCCTGAAAACCGGCCTCTTGTCAAGTCTTGCGGAGGGCCACACGGCATGAACACAATCGGGACGTGGACGACACTCCAGCAGGGCTCGAGCTCCCGCTCCGAATCCAGGACGAGGTGGCCTGCCGCCACTGTGACGTCCACTGCGAGAAGGTCGTCTACCCCGCCGCGTGCCTCCGAATGGCCTGCCCGTTCGTCTACGCGTACGAGGCGTGGGGGCACACGTACGTCGGCTGCATGCAGAAGGTCTACGACGTGGAGATCGACCTCGACCTGCTCGAGCAGGCCGAGTCGGGGCGCGCGGGGTTCGGAGCTGTCCGCGCGAGGCGCGCGCCGCTTCCGATGTGCGAGGTCGAGGTCGTGGGGACGTACCCGCACCGCGAGGACGAGCTCGGCTGCCGCATCCCCGAGTTCCACGAGCTTCCCCGCGAGCGCGCGACCTTCCGCGTGTTCGCGACGGTCGCGGACACCTAGGCCCGCGAGCGTCGCCTCCAGCGAGCCTGTCCGCGCCGCCGAAGCGCTTTCAGTAGATGCATGTCGGCAGTGCTGAGACCGCCCTCCGGCCACGTCTCGAGCACCGCGGGCAGCTTGCGGAAGGCGGGGTGACCGAGGAAGACCGCGAGGTCCTTGCCGAGGACGCCGTCGGCCACGACCTCGTGACGGTCGCGGTTCGAACCGAGCGGCGTCTTTGCGTCGTTCACGTGCAGCAGCCGTACCCGGTCGAGACCGAGGCGCGTGTCGAGGTCGTCGAGCGCGTCGTCCAGCCCCGCCGTGCTCGTGACGTCGACACCGGACGCCCACCAGTGGCACGAGTCGAGACAGATCCCCAGCCGCTCGTGCCCGTCGAGCGCGTCGGCGATGACGGCCAGCTCGTCGATCGAGCGGCCGATCGTGCCTCCGGCGCCGGCCGCGTTCTCGAGACACAGCCAGAGCCTGTCCGTCGTCAGCGAGAGCAGCTCGCGCAGCGGGGGAGTCACGACCCGCACGGCGTCCTCGAACCCGTAGCCGAGGTGCGAGCCGACATGGAAGACGACGGTGTCGGCTCGAATCGCCTGCGCGGTCTCCAGCGTCGCCGCGAGCGCGTCGAACGACTTGGCGCGAATCTCGGCGTCACGGCTCGCGAGGTTCACGAGGTAGAGCGCGTGGCACGCGACATGTCGCACCCTCGTCTGTCGTCGACGCTTCCGGAAGCGCCTGATCTCCTCGGGCGTGTGCTCCGTCGACCTCCACATCCGCGGGCTCTGGGTGAAGACCTGGACGGCGTTGCCGCCGATCTCCTCGATGCGGTCGATCGCGTTCGAGATGCCCCCGGCGGCGGAGACGTGGGCGCCGATGAGCATGCGCCGACGATACTTCCGCCGTGTCCGTCCGCGTCCGCATGGCTCCGTCGCCCACAGGTCTTCTGCACATCGGAGGCGTGCGGACGTTCCTCTTCAACTGGCTCTTCGCGCGCGGGCAGGGCGGTGAGTGCCTGCTCCGGATCGAGAACACCGACACGAGCCG
>DASUCI010000117.1:0-12543 GCA_035762825.1 Gaiellaceae bacterium
TGGATCGAGACGAGCAGCGGGATGATGAGGATCGCGACGATGTTCGCGATCTTGATCATCGGGTTGATCGCGGGGCCGGCGGTGTCCTTGTAGGGATCGCCCACCGTGTCGCCCGTGATCGCAGCCGCGTGGGCGTCGGAGCCCTTGCCGCCGTAGAGGCCGTCCTCGATCGTCTTCTTCGCGTTGTCCCACGCGCCGCCGCCCGAGGTCATCGCGATCGCGAGGAAGAGCCCGGTCACGATCGTCCCGATGAGGAGGCCGCCGAGCATCTCGACGCTGATGATCCCGACGACGATCGGGATCAAGACCGGGATGAGCGCGGGAGCCATCATCTCCCGGATCGCCGAGCCGGTGACGATGCCGATCGCGTTCGAGTAGTCCGGGCGGGCGGTGTAATCCATGATCCCCGGGTTCTCGCGGAACTGCCGCCGCACCTCCTCGACCACCTGGCCACCCACGCGCCCGACCGCCTGCATCGCGAGTGAGGCGAAGAGGAACGGCATGAGGCCGCCGATGAACAGGCCGGCGATGACCCAGGGGTCGTCGAGCGAGAAGAGCGTGTCGAGGCCGCCCTCGCCGAGGCCGCGGCCGTACTCGTCGAACAGGATCAGGGCGGCGAGGCCAGCCGAGCCGATCGCGTACCCCTTCGTGACGGCCTTCGTCGTGTTGCCGACCGCGTCGAGCGGATCGGTGATCCCGCGGACGCTCTCGGGAAGGTCGGCCATCTCGGCGATGCCGCCTGCGTTGTCCGTCACCGGGCCGTACGCGTCGAGCGCGACGATGAGCCCGGCCATGGACAGCTGCGCCATGACGGCGACACCGATCCCGTAGAGGCTCTCGCCGGCGGCGTAGTACGAGCCGACGACGCCGGCGGCGATGACGATCACCGGAAGCGCGGTCGCCTGCATGCCGACGGCGAGCCCGGAGATGATGTTCGTCGCGTGGCCCGTCTGCGAGGCCTTCGCGATGTCCTTCACGGGCTTCCAGCGGGTGCCGGTGTAGTACTCGGTGATCGCGACGAGGAGGAACGTCACGGCGAGGCCGATGAGCGCCGCGCCGTAGAGGTTCCAGAAGTCGTAGTCGCCGCCGTCGTAGGCCATCGTCACCGGGATGAAGCCGGCGGCCGACAGGACCGTGGCGACGATGACGCTCCGGTAGAGCGCGTTGATGATCGCGTTCGCCCCGCCACCGACGCGCGTGAAGAAGGTGCCGATGACCGAGGAGAGGATCGAGATCCCGCCGAGCGCGAGCGGGTAGAGCCAGAGGTCGGTTCCCTCACCGGCGAAGCCGATCCCGAGGAGCATCACGGCCACCGCGGTGACCGCGTAGGTCTCGAAGAGGTCGGCCGCCATGCCCGCGCAGTCGCCGACGTTGTCACCGACGTTGTCCGCGATGACCGCGGGGTTGCGCGGGTCGTCCTCGGGGATGCCGGCCTCGATCTTCCCGACGAGGTCGGCGCCGACGTCGGCGGCCTTCGTGTAGATGCCGCCGCCGAGACGCGCGAAGACGGAGATGAGAGAGCCGCCGAAGGCGAGGCCGATGAGGTCGTCCACCGCGGACTCGGGGCTGTTCCCGATCCAGTCCGTGAGGATCCAGTAGTAGCCGGCGACGCCGAGGAGGCCGAGCCCCACGACGAGGAGCCCCGTGACCGAGCCGGCGCGGAAAGCGACCTTGAAGGCCGGCTGTAGGCCCTCGCGCGCGGCCTCGGCCGTGCGGACGTTCGAGCGCACGGCGACGTTCATCCCGATGAAGCCCGCCGCCGCCGAGAACACGGCGCCGATCAGGAAGCCGAAGGCTGCGCCCCACCCGAGCTTGTCGTAGAAGCCGAGCAGGAAGAACGGCACGATCGCCACGACCGCGACGGTCGTGTACTGCTTGCGCAGGTACGCGGCGGCGCCCTCCTGGATCGCACGCGCGATCTCCTGCATCTTCTCGTTGCCCGCGGGCTGCTTCAGCAGCCACCAGGTGAGGTAGAGCCCGTACAGAACCGCCACGGCCGCGCACGCGAGCGCGAACCCGACGGCGTGATCTACGAAGAAGTCCATGTTCCTCCGGTTCTCCCGCTCTCTCTTTCCGTTCTCCCGCCGAAAAGTCCGTCGCGTACGCGATTCGGACTTTTCGGCGCTCCGCCCGTCACAAAGTGAGCGCCGAGGTGACTCGGCGCGGCGGATTATGTATCACAAGCCGGCTGCGCGCCTCAGGTCGAGGCGTCTGTCTGCAGCAGCTCTTCGGCCGCACGGAGCTCATTTTTGGCGGCGTCGAGATGGCGTTGCCGAAGCCCGAGGTCGGTCGCAAGCTCGAGCGCTTGCCGCGCGTACGCCATTGCGTCGTCGCGGCGTCCTGCCTCGCGCGAGACGGCGGCCAACGCGGTGAGGCCGCTCGCACACCAGCCCTTCTCGTCGAGCGTCTCGCGGATCTCGAGCGATCGGCGAAGCTGTGCGAGCGCTCCGTCGTAGTCCTCCTCCCGCACGAACAGGTCGAAACCGACGTGCCGGTGGATCTCCGAGCGCAGCCAGCCATCGCAGTCGGGCAGGTCCTCGACCAGCCCCGACGCCTCGCGAAAGAGCGGAGCGGCGGTGGCCGAGTCTCGCTCGAGCACCTGGTGCACGAGCCCGACCTGCCACAGCGACTCGGCGAGGGCCTCGGGGTCGTCGAGCTCGCGTCGGACGGCAAGCGCCCGCTCGAACAGCTCCAGCTCGGGGCCTGAGTCGATCGCGGCTCTCTCGTCAGGAGGAAGCTCGATCGCGCGGAAGTGGAGCGTCATCCCCCGGACGGCCAGCTCGTCGGCTTCGAGGCGACGATCGCCACTCTTCCGCGCCCCCGCGAACGAGCGCTCGAGGATCGCGTCGACGGCGTCGTAGTCGCCAGAGCGGAGGTACGCGTCGGCGAGGAAGGCCCGTGCCGCCGCGATGTCACTCCTCGGCAGGGGCGTCCTCAGTGACCGCCTTCGCGTACGCGAGCTGCAGGTTCGTGCGCGCCTGCTCGAGGTCGCGCACGATCGCCTCGTCGACGCCGGCTTCGCGCAGCACCGGATCGAGCGCGCGGAGCGCCTCGATTGCGAGACGGACTTGCTCGAGGTCGCGCGCCTCGGCGGAGAGGCGATGGAAGCCGATCGACGCTGCCGCCGACAGGGAGTTCGCGAGGATGTCCGCGACGCCGACCTTGCCGAGCGCCTCGCGGAGCTCCTCCTCGCTCGGAAGTTGCGTCTCCTCAGCCACCGATCGTCTCGGTCGTGCGGACCTGCTCCGCGTAGATCTCCTGGAGCGAGGCTCCGGCCTCGAAGCGCTCGATCTGGCGCTCTGCCGCGTTCTGCTCCGGAAGCGAGAGGTACGGCGCAGCGCCGATCTCGTCGGCGGCCGGCTGCACCCACTCGACGAGCTCCTCGATCCGTTGTCTGGCGGGGATCGACTCGCCACGGTCGAAGTCGATGAGCTCGCCCGAGAGCCCCCAGCGGATCGCGCGCCAGACGTTCTCCTCGATGAGCCGATGCGGGAGCGGATCGACCGGCTGCCCGTCGTCGTACGCGCGAGCGACGCGCGCAACGAGTGACGTGGCGAAGGCGGCGAGCGCGGTCGCCTCTGCGAGCTCGGGCTGACCGTCGCAGATCCTGATCTCGACGGTCGGAAACGAGAGATGTGGCCGCACGCTCCACCAGAGCTGTGTGTGCTCGGTGATCGAGCCCGTGTCGTAGAGGAACCGCACGAAGCTCTCGTACTCCGCCCACGAGGGGAACGCGTCCGGGACGCCGCAGCGAGGGAAGAAGCGGGTGAAGATCTGCGTGCGTGCCGAGTGGAGGCCGGTGTTCACGCCCTCGGCGAACGGCGAGCTCGCCGAGAGCGCGAGCAGCTCGGGCAGGAAGTTCCTCATGCCCGCGACGACAGCGATCGCGCGGTCAGGGCCGTTGATCGCGACGTGGACGTGCAGCCCGAACGTGTTGTTGCGCCAGACGACGTAGCGCAGGAGCTCGTCGTTACGGCGGTAGTGCGGCGTGTCGATGATCCGCTGCTTCTTCCAGTCCGCCCAGGGATGCGTCCCCGTCGCGCCCAGGAGGAGTCCCATCGGCTCCGCGAGCGAGCGAAGCTGCGCGCGCCGCTCCGCCAGGACTGCGGGCACGTCGGCGAAGCTCTCCTGGCGACCGGTGCGGACTTCGACCTCGGATGCGATGAGCTCGCCGACGAGATGCTCCTCGAGCGCGGTCCCGTGCGCCGCCGCGTGGAGGTCCTCGAACCGGCTCGTCAGGTCGAGCGACTCGGGCTCGAGGATCGCGAACTCCTCCTCGACCGCGACGGTGAAATCCGTCGCAGACTCGAACCGAGCGCGCGCCTGCGCGATCAGCTCGTCCGGCGGGACGCGCTGTTCGTCACCCATGAGCCGGACTACAGTAGTTGAAGTCTTAGGTCGCTACGCCAGGTGGAAATACAAGGCGTAGAGCAGGTCGACGGCAGGGTTCGACGTGTGGACGGTCACGTCCGCAGGCACGTCGAGCAGCGCCTCCGAGTAGTTGAAGATGATCTTCGCGCCGGCGGCGATGAGCGCATCGGCGGCGTTCTGCGCCGAATCCGCAGGCACCGCGATCACCCCGACGATGATGTTGCGCTCGCGCGCGATCTCACCGACGTCGGAGATCGGGCTGATCGTCAGGTCACCGATGCGCTGGCCGACCTTGTCGGGATCGTTGTCGAGAACTGCCGCGACGTGGATGCCGTGCTCGGCAAAGATCGGCGAGCTCGCGATCGCGCTGCCCAGGCGGCCGGCGCCGACGAGCGCGATGTTGTGCTGGCCCTGCGTGCGGAGGATCTGCCGAATCTCGTCGAGAAGGGCGTCCGTCCGGTACCCGACGCCGCGCTTGCCGAACCTGCCGAAGGACGAGAGGTCGCGCCGGATCTGCGTCGCGTTGATGTTCGTGTACTCCGAGATCTCCTGCGACGAGATCCGCTCCTTCCCCATCTTGCGTGCCTGGGTCAGCACCTGCAGGTACCGGCTCAGGCGAGCGGCGACTCCCACGGTCAGCCGTTCGGTCACCTCTTCCCCCCGTCGAAAGTTTGTGACAAAGCGTCACGATTCTGCCTACGGTTCGGTCGACCTCGCCGGACGAACCGTCAGAACCCGCGTGCGGAGGGCGTCGCGCTCGACGAAGTACGTGAAGGCGAGCTCGCCGTCGACCTCGACCGCGGGGAGCAGCTCGCGGTAGCGCGCCTCGAGATCTGCGTGTCCGCCGATGTCGACGAGCTCGAGCTCGAAGCCGAGCTCTTCACGGAGCGCGCCGACGACCTCCAGCGCTCGCTTGCAGAGGCTGCAGTCGGCCGCGTGGTAGACCGTGACGCGCGCTACGGATAGAGCCCCCGCGTCGTGGTCGCCTCGGCGACGCGCTCGACCGCGATGCCGTACGACGCCATGCGCAGGCTCGTCGCGCGGCTCTCGCGCGTGTTCCACGCCTCCTCGAACGCGCGCGCGACGATGTCGTGGAGCTTCGCGTTGACCTCGTCCTCCCGCCAGAAGTACTCCTGCAGGCCCTGCACCCACTCGAAGTACGAGACGACGACGCCGCCCGCGTTGGCGAGGACGTCGGGAAGGACGAGCACGCCTCGATCCTCGAGGATCGCGTCCGCCGCGGGCGTGACCGGCCCGTTCGCGCCCTCGCAGATCACGGTCGCCTTCACACGGTCGGCGTTCGCCTCGGTGACGACCTGCTCGAGGGCGCACGGCGCGAAGATGTCGCACGGGAGCTCGACGAGCTCCTCGTTGGTCACGGCCTCCGCGTTCGCGAGCCCTTCGAGCGTCCCGTGCTCCTGCTTGTGCGCGAGGACCGTCGGCACGTCGAGACCGGCTGCGTCGTACACCCCGCCGCGCGAGTCCGAGACCGCCACGACTGTCGCGCCCTCGTTGTGGAGGAGCCGCGCGAGGTTCGAGCCAACGTTTCCGAATCCCTGGATCGCGACCGAGTACTCGCTCAGACGGCGGCTCTGCTTCGTGGACAGCGCCTGGATGCAGTACAGCGAGCCGCGGGCAGTCGCCTCCTCACGGCCGAGCGAGCCCCCGACCGAGAGCGGCTTGCCGGTGACGACGCCGAGGACCGAGTGGCCCTTGTTCATCGAGTACGTGTCGAAGATCCAGGCCATGATGCGGGGGTCCGTGCCCACGTCCGGGGCGGGGATGTCCCGCTCCGGCCCGATGTCGTTGATGATCTCGCTCGTGTAGCGCCGCGTCATCCGCTCGAGCTCACCCGCAGAGAGGGATTTCGGGTTGCACACGACGCCACCCTTGGCGCCGCCGAACGGCAGCCCCATGAGCGCGCACTTCCACGTCATCCACATCGACAGCGACTTGACCTCGTCGAGCGTGACGTCCGGGTGGTACCGGATGCCGCCCTTCGACGGGCCGCGCGCGATGTTGTGGGTGACGCGGAAGCCCTGGTAGACCTCGATCGACCCGTCGTCCATGGCCACCGGGATCGAGACCTCCACGGCCTTCTTGCACTGCCCGAGAACGCGGATCAGGTTCGGGTCGAGTGCGAACACCTCGCCGACCCGGCGAAGCTGCGCCGTGGCCAGCTCGAACGGGTTCTCTCGGAGATGGGACTCGGTCGCCGCCGTTGACATCGAGTTGCGCCTCCTGGCTCGACTGGACGGCGCCGAGTATACGACCGGTATACCACCCGGCTACCGGGGTCGATACTCGATCGCGTCCGTCTGTCGGCGGGTCCCGTCGCCGGGGTAGGCCACTAGTCGGATCGTGAACGGACCTCGCCCGAGGCGTTCGCCCGTCGGGCCGCGCCCGGTGAGCCCGAACGTGTAGCGCCCGGGTAGGAGCTCGCGCCTGCGAGCCAGCACGCCGACCAGCTCGTCGCCCCGCCGGAGCTCGACCTCGAGCAGCTCGAGCGCCCGCACCTGCGGATCCGGCGCGGCCGTCACCGAGCCCGCGACGAACGACAGCGCAGCGGGCGTCGCATCCGAGACGCGAGCCCCCGTCTTCTCGAGCCTGATCCGGGAGACGAGGTCGACGACAGGCGGCACCGCGACCGTCCACGGCACGTGCACCTCCGGCGTGTCGCTGCCCCGCAGCACGACTTCGCCGGTGGCCGCGCCAGCTTCCGCCGACAGCGCAGTCGTGTTCGCGCTGACGACGATGTTTGCGCTCCGTCCCGGCCTGAGGCGGAACCGCTGCGGATCGACCTCGATCTCGACTCCCTTCGGTGCGATCGCCGAGACACCCACCGCGACCGAGATGCGCCGCGTCGAGACGTTGGTGATCCGGAGCGTGCGCTCCGCGCCGACCGGGCCCGCGACAGCGCCGAACGACACCAACGCCGGCTCGGCGATGAGCTCCTGCTGCACGGCTGCGCGGAGATCGACGAGTCCGGCGCCGGAGGCCGTCGGGTCGAGGTCCGCCCGCGAGGCCGAGCCGACGAGCACACCGTGGAGCTGGCGCGCGTCGAGCCCCGGCCGACCCTGAGCCAACACCGCCGCGACTCCCGCGGTCACGGCCGCGGCTGCACTCGTCCCGCTGATCGTCCCGAACCGCACCTGGCCGTCGTCTCCGCGGCCGGGCTCGGACGTCGGTACGGAGACCCCGGGCGCGGCGAGGTCGGGCTTGAGCGAGCCGTCGAGGACGAGCCCGCGCGACGAGAACGCCGCGATCGAGCCCTCCGCCTCGCGGCTCGCGACCTCGACGTTGCCGATCGCGACCGTGACCGGGACGCCAGCGGCAAGCATCGCGCGGATCTCGGCGACGACGTCGGACGCGAGCCCGACCACGGGCACGCCGGCTGGAACGTCGAGGCTGAAAGCGCCGGCCGGCAGCGGCCCGTCGACGAGCACGGAGAGCGCACCCGCCGAGGTCGCCTCCTCGACGGTGTCGTCGGAGAGTGCCGAGCGCGGGAGCAGCACGGCCTGGCCCGCGACCGCGCTGACACCGTCCTCGGTGAAGAGCGCCCGGAGCCCACGCGACGCCGTGCGGCGATCCACGACTGCGACGCCCGCCGTCACGGTCTCGGTCGGCGCGCCGCCGAGCGGAACGTCCTCCTCGTACAGCACGCGCAGGCCGGCGCGGACGTGGACACGGACGGTCGGGGCGGCGAGACGACCGTCCGCAGCTCCGACCGTGAGAGCGTCGACCGCGCCACCCGGCCCGGCGACGCTGCCGTATCCGGGGCCTGCCCGCCCGTCGTTCCCGGCCGGGACGATCGTCAGCAGGTCGAGGTCGGCCGCACCGGCGATCGCGCGCGGGAGCGGTCCGTCGGCGAACGCCGCGTACGGCTCGACCATGCCGATGAGCGCGATGCGCGACGCGTCGAGCACGTCGCCGTCGCCGTTCGGATCGACGGCCGCCTCGAGCCCGGCGAGCAGCTGGTCCGTGCGCGAGTAGATGCTGTAGCCGCCCTCCGAGTTCGGCTGCCAGCCCCCGACGCGGACCGGCAGGATCGACGCTCCAGGCGCGATCCCATGCAGGCCATCCGGTCCCTCGATGCCGGCGACGATCCCGGCGAGCTCGGTCCCGTGACGCTCGGGCCGTCCGGGAATCGTGGGATGCGGCTGGGCGATCCCTCCGCTGCCCGGGTTGATCACGTCGACGCCCGAGAGCACGCGCCGCCGCAGGTACGGGTGCGAGGGATCGACGCCGGTGTCGAGCAACGCGACCGTCACGCCGGACCCGTCGAGCCCGTCGATCTCGAGGTCGGCGACGGCCGACGGAAGCACTCCTCCGCCCGACTCGGCGGCCTGCGCGGGATAGGCGATGCGTACCGGGTAGATGCCGATCACCTCGCGGTCGTCGTCGAGCAGCGCAGCCGACGTCGGGTCCAGTCGAGCCGAGAAGCCGTTGACGACGCGTGTGTAGCGGTACTCGGGCGCGATGCGCGCCCCGACCGCGGAGAGCCGTGCGAGGAACTGCTCCTGCTGCGCGACGGCGGACGCCGACCAGGCGCGCATCTCCGTCTCCGAGACGCGCCCCCCGGCCGCGCGCACTCGCGCCGCCAGCGACGGTGGCCTCAGCAGGACGACGTAGCGCTGCGCCGTCGAGACCGCGTCCCGCACGCCGAGGACGCCCTGCCAGCCGGCCTCGTCGACCGACTGCGCCGGCTGCTCCTGCGCCCGTCCTCCAGCGGCGCCGACGGCGAGCACGGCCGCCGCCGCGAGCAGGACAAGTGCTCTAGGCGAGGGACGCATACGCATCGAGGCCACGGTAGCGAGGGTAGGGAAGCGCCTCGACGAACCGCGCGCACGAGGCGATCATCGCGGCGTTGTCCGTGCACAGCTCGAGCCGCGCAAACGCCGCGTCGGGAAGAGCCGCGCGGAGCTCGGAGTTCGCGGCCACCCCGCCCACGACCGCGATGCGCTCGAGCCCGGTCGCCTCGGCAGCCGCGCGCAGCCGCTGCACGAGTGCCCGCACGATCGCGTGCTGGTACGACGCTGCCAGGTCGGCTCTCCGCGCCTCGAGCTCGGCAGGCTCGAGGTCGCGTACGGCATAGAGAAGGGCGGTCTTGAGCCCCGAGAACGAGAAGTCGAGACCGGGCACGCGGGCAACCGGGAAGTCGAATGCCGCCGGATCGCCCTCCCGTGCGATCCGGTCGATCGCAGCTCCTCCCGGGTAGCCGAGACCGAGCAGCCGCGCACCCTTGTCGAACGCCTCGCCCGCGGCGTCGTCGAGGGTCGTCCCGAGCCGCGCGGACCGGCCTCTCTCCCTGACCGCGAGGAGAAGCGTGTGCCCGCCGCTCGCGAGCAGGCAGGTGAAGGGCGGCTCGACGGCGTCCGGCTCCAGGTAGAGCGACGCGACGTGCCCCTCGAGGTGGTCGACCGGCACGAGCGGGAGGCCCCGCGCCCAGGCGAGGCCCTTCGCCATGGAGATGCCGACGAGGAGCGCGCCGACGAGGCCTGGCCCCTGGGTGACCGCGATCCGATCGATCGCGCCGAGCGGCCGGCCCGCGTCGTCGAGTGCCGCGCGGACGACGGGCGAGACGAGCTCCAGATGCCGCCGCGAGGCCACTTCCGGCACCACGCCCCCGAAGCGGGCGTGGAGCGCCGCCTGCGACGACACGACGGACGAGAGGACGCGGCCGTCGGCCGTCACCACCGCGGCAGCGGTCTCGTCGCAGGACGTCTCGATGCCGAGGATCACGACGCCTGCTCGGACGGCGCCGGCTCGCGCCACATGATCAGCGCGTCCTCTCGGTTGTCCGTGTAGTAGCCGCGACGGACGCCGCGCGCTTCGAATCCGAGCTTCTCGTACAACGCGATCGCGCCCGTGTTCGAGACGCGCACCTCGAGCGTGTAGCCGCGCCGCGGGTCGGTTGCCGTGACGTCGAAGAGTCGCTCGAGCAGCGCGACGGCGATCCCGCGGCGCCGGTACGTGTCCGCGACGGCGACATTCATGACGTGCCACGCGTCGACGTAGCGCGAGACGAACGCGTATCCGACGAGGCGGTCGCGCTCCGTGAACGCGCCGAGCGCGAGGGAGCTCGGCTTGCGGAGCTCGGCGTCGAACATCGACCGTGACCACGGAGTCGGATACGACTCGCGCTCGATCTCCTCGACCTCGTCGAGGTCGACGGCCTCGAGCCTGCGCAGCTCGACGTTCACGTGCGCGAGAGCTCGGCGTCGGGGAGGCGCGCGTAGATCGGCTCGATCTCCTCGACGGGCCCGAGCTCGCGCGCGAGCGCCGCGTGGAGTCGCGCATGCGGAAGGTGGCGGTCGTCGTCGTCCGGAGGGACCTCGGCGCCGAGTCGCTCGAGCGCCGCGCGATAGCGGACGGCGCCATTTCCGATGCACAGCGTTCCCGGCTCGAGCTCGAGCTCGTCGGGGGAGACCGCACGCGGCCCGGCCACGAACACCTCGCGCCGGCGGGCGTCGACGACGGCGAACGCACCCGGATGCGCCGCCGCGAGGGCATCGAGCGTCGACACGCCCGCGGCGGGAATCGACAGTGCAATCCCGAGCCCGCGCGCGAACGCAAGTCCGATCCGCGTGCTCGTGAAGCTCCCGGGCCCCGTGCCGACGACGAGCGCGTCGAGGTCCGCTGCTCCGACGTTCGCGTCGGCGATGAGCTCGTCGACGTCTCCGAGCAGTGTGCGCGCCTCGCCGACGCGCTCGCCGAGCACCACCCCGTCTCGGAGGAGCGCGCTCGTCGCGACGTCGGTCGCAGTGTCGAAGGAGAGGACGAGCATCAGGAAATGCCTTGTACCAGCGCCGTCTCGGCGGAGGCGAGCGCGATGCGGCGCGTGTCGCCGCCCGCGTGCTCGAGCGTCACGCCCAGGCGTGCCGGCGGCAGCACCGTCGCGCCCGCCTCCGGCCACTCGACGAAGACGATCGCGTCCTCGAAGTACGGCTCGAGGTCTCCCCACTCCGCGCCGGAGACGCCCGCGAAGCGGTAGAGGTCGAGGTGCGACACGTCGACGTCGCCGGAATAGCGGTGGCCGATCGTGAAGGTCGGGCTCGTGACCGGCGAGGTCACCCCGAGCGCGCGACACGCGCCGCGCACGAACGTCGTCTTGCCCGTACCGAGCTCACCCGAGACGCCGACGACATCGCCGGTGACAAGGCGCCGGGCCAAAGCGGCCGCGATCCGCTCGGTCTCGCTCGCGGAGACGCTCGCGAGCTCGGTGCGCATTCAGAAGAGGCCGAGCTGAACCGACTCCGGCTCGGACCGGAGCTCTGCAACGGGGATCTCGTCCACCGCGGCGGGCTCGTCGACCGTGCGGTCCAGGAGCGCCGGGATGCGCGCGAAGTCCTCCTCCAGCACCTTGAGCATCGACGGCGTGTACAACGCGGCGGCGGGGTGGTACAGCGGATAGAGGAGCACGGTCCGTGCGCCGAGCGTGACCTCCTGCTCGTAGCCGTGCACTCTCGTGATGCCCGCCGGCTTGCCCGACAGGAGCTTGGTGGCGAAGTTCCCGAGCGTCGCGACGAGCTTCGGCTGGATCAGCTCGATCTGCCGGAAGAGGTGCGGCTCGCAGGAGGCGATCTCCTCGGGCTGCGGGTCCCGGTTCCCCGGTGGCCGACACTTCAGGACGTTCGCGACGAAGACGTCGGCGCGCGTGAGCCCGATCCCGCCCAGCAGCTTGTCGAGCAGCTTGCCCGCCTGCCCCACGAACGGGACGCCCTGCTGGTCCTCGTGGAAGCCGGGCGCCTCGCCGACGAACATCAGGTCCGCGTCGGGGCTGCCCGAGCCGAAGACCACCTGCGTGCGCCCGTTCGCGAGCACACAGCGCGTGCACGTCGACGTCTCCTCGGCGTACTGCCGAAGCGCAGCTGCGCGCTCGACGGTGTCCATCGCGCGCCAGTGTACGGGGCTACCCGGATGCGACTCCGAGCGCGCTGTAGAGGCGAGACTTGTCTCGCCCTAGCCGCAGCCGCACGAGCCGCCGCAGCATCCGCCGCCACCGCCGGCCGGGCCACTGAAGGCAGGCTTCGAGGCGGCGCCGTGCACGGCGAAGCTCGAGAGCTGCTTGAGGACCTTCGCCGCGCCGCACTCGGGGCACGTCACCGCCTGGTCGCTCGAGCGGACGAGCTCCTCGAAGTGCGACTCGCACTCCATGCACGCGTACTCGTA
>DASUCI010000118.1:0-5273 GCA_035762825.1 Gaiellaceae bacterium
ACCCCTCGTCACGGGACATCCCCCGGTGGCCGCCGGCAGCTCGAGTCGGAGCGTCATCTGCTTGCGATAGCGCGAGCTCTTGGCGGGAGCGAGCACGAAGAAGGTCTCGCCACGGCTGTACGTGGCACAGCCGGGACACCATGCGGCAACCGCGTAGGCCCCTGTGTCGAGCGGGGGCGCCCTGAACGAGAGAAGTCCGTGCGTGTCCTGGTCGGGAACCAGCGAGCCGACGAACGAGATGCGGGGGTCGAAGCGGCCGCGAACCTCGCCCGCGATGTCGCTCGGGACGAGGTAGACGCGGACCGGCCGCTGGAGCGGCTGCTTGCGGTGACGGGCCGTGAAGCTGGCCGGCGTCCCGCCGGTACGGATAGTCACGACGTCACCCGGCTTCGCAGCCGTGGGCTCGAAGAGGAAGAACAGCGCCGCGGATGCAGACGAAGCCGCGACCGCGGCTAGGACCGCACCCGCCAGGACGAGCCCACCGAGCCAACGCATCGCGCTTCGATTGTGCCTCAGGTCACGACCTTTTCGACGAGGTCGTGGATCTGTCGCGCGTACTCCTCCGGGGTCGCCAACCATGGCTCGACTGCTCTACGCCCCTCGCCGCCGAGACGTTCCGCGAGCGCACGATCCGAGAGCACTCGAACCAGGGCATCGGCGAGGGCTGCCACGTCGCCGGGCGGGACGAGACACCCACTCACACCGTCCTCGACGATGTCGGGGATTCCGCCGACGCGGCTCCCCACGACCCCGCGGCCGCGACAGAACGCCTCCACGACGACCCGACCGAGACCCTCGGACCGGGACGGGAGCACGAGAACCGCCGCCTCGTCGAGCGCGCGTGCGACCTCCGGCGTCGTGAGGGACTCGCTCCAGCGCGTCTGCGCGGGAAGATCGCGCACGAGGGCTTCGGGGATGTCCCGAAGCGTTCCCCGCCCGACGACGAGGAGCGTCGCGTCGGGAACGCGTGGCGCCGCGAGCCGCCAGGCCTTGGCGAGCACGTCGACCGCCTTGTACCGCTCGAGCACGCCGACGAAGATGGCCGCCGGACGCTCGGGAAGCGGAGCGGGCGGAGGCTCGAGGAACGGCTCGAGGTCCATGAACGCGGCGAACTGGGCCGTCGGCTCGGCACCCGCGGCGCGAACGACGCCCGACGTGTAGGCGGAGATCGTCCGCACCCCGTCGCTCCTGCGAAGCCCCGAGCGCGCGAGCATATCCGCGAGCGGAGCGAGCGCCTTGCGCAGCGGTGACCCGTAGAGCCGAGCGGGCGCCGCAGGATCGCCATGGATATCCGCGATCACCCGCGTCGAGATCCGCGCGAGCCTCCGGCCGAGGACGCAGAGCGCCGCCTCCTGCGCACCCTGCGCCAGAACCGCATCGGGCCTGAACGCGCGGAGCTCACGCGCGACGAGGAACGGCAGCCGGGCATAGAACGCGAGGCCATCCAGCATGCGAGGCCGGATCGGACGGACCAGTGCGAAGCGCGGATCGGACTCGGCGCCTCCGCCGGAGCTCGCGAGCACCCGCACGTCGAGCTCGTGCGAGAGCGCAGCGAACTTCTGCTCCAGCGACGGCGACAACGGCAGCGAGTAGCGCGAGCGGCCGACCATGAGCAGCCGCTTCCTCATGCGATCGCTCGCTGCAGCTCGGCTTCGATGGCGGAGAAGACGGCGCCCTCGGAGTAGCCCGCCACGGAGGCCGGCGCAGCCGCCGCAAGTCGCGCGCGCAGCTCGTCGTCGGCGAAGAAGCGCGCGATCGCCGCGCCGAGCGCGGGTGCATCGCCGGGCGGGACGAGCAACCCGTTCTCCCCGTCCCTCACGACCTCGGGCACGCCGCCGACGGCCGTCGCGATCACGGGGCACCCGACGGCGAGCGCCTCGACCACCGTGTGCGGGAAGTTCTCCCATGCGGACGAGAGCACCGACGCATCGGCGGCTCCGAAGAGCCGCAGCACCCGCTCGCGCGGGACGGCCCCGAGGAAGGACACGCGCTCGTCGAGCCCGAGTCCCCGCGTTGTGGCTTCGAATGCCGCGCGCTCGGGCCCGTCGCCCGCCACGACGAGTGTAACGTCCGGCACGTCGACGACGGCCTCCAGAAGAACGCCGAGAGCCTTCTGCGGCCCCAGGCGGCCGGCGAACACGAGCACGTTCCCGTCGACCCCGAGCTCGCTCCGCAGTTCCTCGCGTGGCGGCATCGCAGGCACCTCGGGCGCCGGGTTCGGGAGCACCGAGACGCGATCGGCGTCGAGCCCCCAGCGAAGCGCGACGTCGCGGAGGTACGCGCTCGGGCAGAAGACGTGACGCGCGCCACGGAGCGCGCGGTTCCGCGTCGCGCGCAGGAACCGCGTCCGCGCGCCACCTGCAGCGTGCTGGAACTCGTCGAGGGTTCCGACGTACCGCCCTTGGCGCGCGGCGCGCTCGAACACCTCGTCCGAGACGAGCTTCACGACGAGCGGCCGACGAGCGAGCCGCGAGCCGACCGCCGCGCGGCGGATCATGCTCGTCGCATACACGACGTCGGCTCGACCCGCCGCCCTGCGGACGAGAAGCGCAGCGCGAACGTGCCGAAGAGGCGAGCGCCGCGAGGCCCAGAGCACGGGATACGCCCGCCGCGATGGCCCGTCCTCCGCCGTCGTCACCACCTCGATGCCGTGGCCTCGCTCGGCGAGGAAGTCGGCCAGCGCCGGTGCGTGACTCGCAGGCCCGCCGGGATCGGGCGGCCAGATGCCGGAGACGACGACGGCCCTCACGACTGCAGCGAGACCTCTGCCCGGGCCGCGTGCACCTCGTCCCGGAGGCGCAGGATCACCACGAGCCAGGCGCCGGCGAACACGAGCGTGGACGCGAGCACGGCTATCGCTGCCCCCGTCGCACCCCACTCCGCTCCGAGGACCGCGACGAGCGGGATGGCCACGAGCGCCTCGAGCCCGTGCGTGACGATCCGCAGCCGCGGACGCCCGATCGTGACCGGGAGCGTCTTCGTCCAGCCGATGGCGAAGTGGATCGCCGCAGCGAGCAGGACGATGCGGGCGGCGGTGACCGCGTCGTCGTACTCCGAGCCGAAGACCAGGTCGACGAGCCACGGCATCGCCAGGAAGAACACCGGCACGGCCACGAGCATCAGCGCTCCCGCCCACCGGGTGTAGCGCCGGATCCCGGAGAGGATCTGCATTCGCTGCCCCTTCTCCCAGTCGCGCGTCTGCTCGGTCATGAGGACGAGCCGCGCCGGCGAGCTCGCCGCGGCGAATCCGGTCTGCGGCGTCTGAGCGATGCGGAAGAAGCCGACCTGCGTGGTGCCCGAGACGATGCCGAGCACGAGCGGGACGAGCGTCGTGCGCAGCGAGATGACGCCGGTCGCGATGCTGGACTCGATCACGAACGAGCGGATGCCGGGGACGTCCTCGCCGAGCTCTCGTGCCGGAGCGGCCGGGAACCGACGCAGCGCGACGAGCCCCACGAGTGAGATGGCGACGGTCGCGATGCCCTGGGCGACGACGATCGCGACGAGCGCCTCCGTGACGCCGAGCGGGGCGCCGATCACGATCGCGAGCAGGCGCAAGGCCGCGGATCCGGCCTGGTACACGCCCCGCAGGTCGTACCTGCTGTGGAGGAGCAGGACCGTCGACGCGACGTTCTCCGACGACTGGACGAACGGCAGGAGGGCCGCCGCGAGCAGCGCCTTCTCGACGCCGTCCGAGCCGAACAGCTCGTCCGAGAATGGCGCGAGCGCGACGACGAAGATCGTGGCGAATGCGCCCCCGACGACCTTGAGCAGCAACGCCTGCCGGAAGAGCCGCCTCAGCCGTCCCCAGTCCTGGCCGGCGACGTAGCGGAACCCGTACTTCGTCAGCGACTCCTCGACGGTGAGATCGAGGAGGATCTGGAAGAAGCCCACCACCACGAGCGCCGTGGCGAACACGCCGAACTCCTCGCGGCCGAGCGCGCGCGCCGCGACGATCGTCCCCGCGATGCCAAGTGCGACGGCGGCGTAGATCCACGCGGCCGTCGCCGACCGGCGTCGAAACACCCGGGAGGACATTCGCGTGAGTCTAGGACGAGCAGTGGCGACCACCGCGAGCGCGAAGCGCTCGCGCTTCAGGGATTCTCGCGAGTGGGTGTCCGCGTCAGCGGATACCCACTCTGTGGGTGGTGAGTGTAGGGAGCGAGGCCGCCGCGCCTATAGTGGCGGCCGTGGCGACTGGCGCGGTCGAGAGCTCGCACGCGTCGGCGCGTCGCGATCTCGTCGGCCGGGAGTCGGTCGGAGCGCTGGTCCTCGCCGGGTCGCTTCCGTTCCTCTTCTTCCACGAGCGCTACCAGCCGGAGCTCGGAGTCGGCCTCGGCTCGACCACGGTCGACGTGCGGCTCTCCGACCTCGCCGTCGTCGTCGTTCTCGCCGCCGCTGCGTTCGCGGCTTCCCGGACCGGCGTCGCCCGACTCGGCGCGGCTCGCTGGCTCTGGATCGCGGGCGTGGTGCTTCTCGGCTGGCTCGCGTTCCAGACGTTGCGCCCGGTCTCGCTCGACGACGCGCTGTTCGCCGACCATCTCGTCAGCTACCTCAAGTTCGTCGAGTACGGACTCCTCGTGGTGGCCGTGCCTCTGCTCGTGCGCCGCGCCGACGACCTGGCGATCGTGCTCGGCGGGCTCGTCCTGTGGGCGGCGGTCGCCGTGGGCGTCGCACTCCTCCAGTTCTTCGGCGCGGACATCTTCGGCGCGTGGAGCGCGGGCTGGCGCCAGCCGTCGTTCCTCGGACACCACGACCTCGCCGCGCTCTCGGCGATCGCCCTCGCACTCGCCGCTTCGGCCGTCATCGCGCGACGGCGCGAGGTTCCCGTACCGCGCCTGTTCGCCGTCGCGCTCGTCGGCGGGACGCTCGGCCTGATCCTGGCCGGTTCCGTCGCCGCGGCAGGCGGACTGGCCGTCGGTATCGCCGCCCTCTGGCTCGCGGCCCGTCCCCGCTTCCGTCCGGGCGGACGCCAGACTCTCGCCCTCGTCGCGATCGTCGCCGTCGTCGCAGGAGGCGTGACGGCGGTACGGGGCGACGCGCTCGAGGACTTCCTGCGCTTCCTCGGCGTTCGCGGCGACGAGCCGCCCGTCGGCGTCGAGACGTACTCGCAGCGCGCCGTCCTCGCGTACATCGGCCTGCGGATCGCCCAGGACAACCCGATCGTCGGTGTCGGCTGGCAGCGCTCGTCCCGCCCGGAGGTCTTCGAGCCGTACGTGCCCGACGCACGCGAGCGCTTCCCCGACGTCGTCGACCTCGCGTTTCCCGCCGAA
>DASUCI010000119.1:0-6189 GCA_035762825.1 Gaiellaceae bacterium
TTCAGAGAAGGTAGACCGTCGCGTAGACGACGATCCACATTACGTCGACGAAGTGCCAGTAGATTCCGGGCAGCTCGACCCCGTGATGGTGCTCGGGTGAGTAGTGGCCGCGGAACCCGCGGATGATCACCATCAACAGCAGGCTCAGCCCCACGAAGACGTGTGCTCCGTGCAGGCCGGTGAGCCCGAAGAACACGGACGCGAACGCGCCGTCGCCCGTGTTGAAGCCGACATTGAGGTACTCGACGACCTGCGTGAGCAGGAACGCGAGCCCCATGAGGAAGGTGAGCACCATCCCCGCGAGGAAGCCGGCCCGCTCGCCGCGCTTGATGCACTGCAGCGCCCAGTGCATGGTGAAGCTCGACGTCACGAGGATCGCCGTGTTGACGCCGGCGACGAAGACGGGGAAGTGGTACGGCTCGGGCGGCCAGTGATCCGGCGCCCCCGGGTTCACGACGCGCACGAAGAAGTACGCGGCGAAGAACGAGCCGAAGAGCATGATCTCCGACCCGATGAAGAGGAGCATCCCGAGCGTGCGCGGGTCGACACGCGAGCTCTGGTTCGCCGGCGGCGGGCCGTGGTGGTCGTCGTGACCGTGAAGCGGCTCGGCGTGGGCGGTCACGGCGTTGCCCCCACGAGCTCCTCGACCACGACGTGCTGGACGGGCACACCAGCCTGCGAGCGCAGGCGGCCGACGAGGTCTCTCCGCAACCACCCCGACCGCTCGCCCGGGAAGGTCGACACGATGATCTCGTCGGTGCGCTCGTCCTCGACGTGCTCCATCGCCGCGGTAAACGGGTCGGGATGCGCGATCTGGCCGTGGACGTCGATCCCCTCGGAGCGAAGGATCGAGAGGGCGCCGCGGAGACGGCGCTCGGCCTCGGGATGCTCGCCGCGTGAGGGATCGCTCTGCGGACAGACGATCAGGAAGCTCGCGGGACCTTCGGCCGCGCGACGGCGAATCGTGTCGAGGAGCGGCTCCCCGAGCACCGTCTCGTTGGCGACGACGAGAACGTTGGAGCTTGCGGTCCCGGCGACGTCCGAGACGACGTGCTCGACCGGGCGGTCCCCCGCCGCCTTGCGGATCTCGGACACGAGGTCCTTCCGCAGCCAGCCGGACGTGCTCTCGGGATGGGTCGAGACCACGATCTCGTCGATCTCCTCCGACGCGAGGATGTCCTTGACCGCGGCCAGTGGCTCGTCGTCGAAGACGGCGCCGTGCGCCGGAATCCCCGCGAGGCGCAGCGCGGCGAGCACGCGGTCGAGCCTGCGTCCGGCGGCGGCTCGCCGTGAGTCCCGGTAGACGACGTAGCCCCCGCGCGGCTGCGTGACCGGCGCGACCACGGCGACGCGGATCAGGCCCTGCTCGGAACGTCGTCGCAGCGTCTCGACCAGCTCCGCGCCGACGAGCGTCTCGTTCGCGACGACGAGGACGGAGGTCTCGGCGTTCACGCGTGCACCTCCTCGGCCTCCTTCTGCGCGTCTTTCGTGGGCGTGAGGATCGCGTGCCGCGCACCGGGGACGCCGTACTCGTACGGGCCGCCGACGACCTGCGGGATCTCGTCGAAGTTGAAGATCGGCGGCGGGGACGAGACCTGCCACTCCAGCGTGCGGGCACGCCAGGGGTTCGCCTCGGCGACCGGGCCGCGCTGCCAGCTCGTGATCATGTTGTAGACGAAGAGCACGAACGAGGCTCCGAGGACGAAGGACGCGATCGAGATGAAGAGGTTCATGTTCCCGAACGCCTCGTCGTAGTCGAACACGCGCCGCGGCATCCCGCGCAGCCCGACGTAGTGCATCGGGAAGAACGTCGCGTTGAAGCTCAGGAACGTCAGCCAGAAGTGCCACTTCCCGAGCGTCTCCGAGTACATCCGTCCGGTCATCTTGGGGAACCAGTAGTAGACGCCCGCATAGATCGTGAACACGGAGCCTCCGAAGAGGACGTAGTGGATGTGGGCGACGATGAAGTACGTGTCCGAGGCGGCGATGTCGATCGGCACCGAGCCCAGATAGATCCCCGACAGCCCCCCGATCACGAACATCGTCACGAAGCCGAGCGCGAACAGCATCGGCGTGGTCAGGTGGATGCGGCCGCGCCACAACGTGGCGATCCAGGAGAAGATCTTGATGCCGGTGGGAATCGCGATGAGAAGCGTCGTGATCATCATCGGGACGCGCAGCCAGTCGGCCATGCCCGCGACGAACATGTGGTGCGCCCACACGGAGAAGCCGAGCACGAGGATCCCGAGGAGCGAGAGCGCCATCAGCCGGTACCCGAAGATCGGCTTGCGCGACATCGACGAGATGACCTCGGAGACGATCCCGAAGCCGGGCAGCATCATGATGTAGACGGCCGGGTGGCTGTAGAACCAGAAGATGTGCTGGTAGCCGAGGACATAGCCGCCCCCCTCGGGCACGAAGAAGCTCGTGTGCATGACCCGGTCGAACATCACGAAGAACTGCGACCCTGCGATGAACGGCGTCGCGAGGACGACGAGCAACGAGGTCGTGAAGTTCGCCCACACGAGGAGCGGCATGCGCCAGAAGGTCATGCCCGGCGCACGCATCGTGATGATGGTCACGAGGAAGTTGAGCGCCGTCATGATCGACGACGCACCCGCCCACTGGACGCCCATGTTGAAGAACGTCTGGCCCAACGGCTGGCCCTCGGCGAGTGGCGCGTAGCCCGTCCAGCCGGCGCCGAACGCCCCACCGGGCGCGAGGAAGCTCGAGATGAACATGAGCCCGGCGATGGGCAGCAGCCAGAAGGACAGCGCGTTCAACCGCGGGAACGCCATGTCGGGCGCCCCCAGCATCAGCGGCACCGCGAAGTTCGCGAGGCCCGCGAACGCAGGGATGATGAAGAGGAAGATCATCAGCGTCGCGTGCACCGACACGAGGCCGTTGAACGTCTGCGAGTCGACGAACTGGAGGCCCGGCTGCGCGAGCTCGGCGCGGAAGAACATCGCCATGAGCCCGGCGATCGTGAAGAACGTGAACGTCGTGACCAGGTACTGGATCCCGATCACCTTGTGGTCCGTGTTGACGCGGAAGTAGTCCTTCCACGTCTTCGCACCGTGCCCCGAGTGGTCCTCGGGCTGCGTCGGGCGGCCCGAGATGTAGTGGAGCCAGTAGTCGAAGGAGCCGATGCCCGCGAGGAACCCGATGGGAGCGAGCACCATGGCGCCGACGACGAGGATCACCTCGGTGTTCCACAGCGGCTCCCAGCCCCACCACCAGCGCAGCGCGAGCACCAGGAGCATCCCGATCAGGAACCCGGCGCCCGTCATCCACGCGCCGCGCACGAGGCCCGGCCCGAAGAACGTGTTCCACGTCGAGCCGTGCGGAGGCTCGAAATGCGCCGGGTACTGGTGCGCGTCTTGCTCGTGGTGCGTCGCGGTCACGTTTGCTGCTCCTCGATCCACTCGTCGAACTCGGCCTGTGTCACGACGCGGGCCCTAGCGCGCATGGTCGCGTGCCCGAGCCCGCACAGCTCGGTGCAGACGACCGCGAAGTCACCGGTGCGATTCGGCGTGACATTGATCGTCGTCTCGATTCCCGGCACGGCGTCCATCTTCTGGCCGAGATTCGGGACCCAGAACGAGTGGATGACATCGACCGCTTCCATCGTGAAGTGCGCCTGCTGGTCGACCGGGAGCACGAGCTCGCCTGTCGAGAACTCGCCGAGCTCCGGGTACTCGAACTTCCAGGCGAACTGCTGGCCGATCGCTCTCACCTGAAGCGCGTCGTCCTTCGTGTCCCCGTTCTTGGACAGGACGACGGCGCTCACGATCCCGAGTGCGATGACCAGAATCGCCGGAACCGCGGTCCACGCGATCTCGAGCCCCGTGTGCCCGTGGATCGGCGGGCCTTCCGCGTCGTCGTCGGGCGGGACACGCCACTTCCAGACCGAGTAGACGACGACCGCTGCGACGATCGCGAAGATCACGACCGACATCCACGTGGCGAGCCAGTAGATGTCCTGGATCCGGTCGAACTCCTCGCTCGCGGACTCCGGCAACCACTGGAAGAGGACAGCCACGAGCGCGACGGCAACGCCGATCACGACGCCGATCGCGACCAGCTGCACGATCCCCTTGCGCACTGGCTCCGAGCCTACTCCACGGACACGATCGTCGGAGGACCGAACCGACTGCCGAATCGGGGCGAATCACGGGCGTCCGTCTACCACGATCGGAGGGCTCACCGTGAAGAAGACCCATGCACTCGCGGCCACGATCGGCGCGCTCGGCCTGCTCGTTTTCGGCATCGTCTCCGCGACGGCCGGCTCCTCGCAGAGCATGCCGGCGGCAACGCCGCACAACCATGCAGCGCACTCGCAGAGCGGCCTCACGCAGTCCGATCTGCGTGCGCTCCTCGGCCGCCAGCTCGGCGAGCATGCCGCGCTCGCGATGAACGCGACGAACCTCGGTGTCATCGGCTCACCCGCGTTCCCCGCGGCCGCGAAGGCGCTCGACCGAAACTCCGTCGCGCTCTCGAAGTCGATCGCCGCCGTGTACGGGGGGGCCGCCGGCACGGCGTTCCTCGACGGGAGGTTCCAGTGGCGCGCACACGTCGGCTTCTTCGTCGACTACACGGTCGCGCTCGCGAAGAAGGACAAGGCCGGACAGAGCAAGGCCGTCGCGAACCTCCAGCGCTACACCGTCGAGCACGGGAAGCTCCTCGGCGGCGCGACGGGCCTGCCCCCGAAGGCCGTCCAGGCCGATCTGCTCGTGCACGTGCTCGAGCTCAAGGCGCAGCTCGACGCCTACGCGAACAAGCAGTACGCGAAGGCCGCGACCCTGTACCAGGACGCGTACGCGCACATGTTCATGACCGCCGACCTCCTGGCGGGCGCGATCGCGAAGCAGAAGGACCTTCCCAAGTAGCTCCATCACCGCCGGAGACCAGGGCACTCCTGGTCTCCGGCGTTCCTTCGCACCCGGCTGGCTATCGTGGCGCGATGCTGCGACGTGTGAAGCTCGCGCGCGCCGCTGTCCTGTCAGGTCTCGCCGTGGCCGTACTCGCCGGAGCCGTGGTCGGTGGCGACAGCGAGGCTCGACCCGGCGTCGAGGCAACGGCTCGGGCCGACATGAGACCGGTCGTGCTCGCGTTCGGCGGCGACGTCCACTTCGAAGGCGCCCTCGAGTCGAAGCTCGCTACGAGCGCCGCCCGGATGCTCGCTCCGATCGAACCGGTCTTCCGCCGCGCCGATCTCGCCGTGGTGAACCTCGAGACGGCCGTGACGAACGGCGGAGCCGCCGCGTCGAAGCTGTTCACCTTCCGCGCTCCTGCACCGGCGTTCGCCGCACTCCGAGGAGGGGGCGTCGATGTCGCGTCGATGGCGAACAACCACGGGCTCGACTACGGCGTCGACGGCCTGCGTGACTCTCTCGCCGCCGCGAACCGCTACGACTTCCCCGTCGTCGGGATCGGGCTGAACGCGAAGCAGGCGTACCGTCCGTTCCGCCGCACGATCAACGGGCAGCGGGTCGCGGTGATCGGTGCAACGCAGGTGCTCGACGACCATCTGATCTCGGCGTGGACGGCCGGTCCCGGCAAGCCCGGGCTCGCATCGGCGAAGGACGTGCCGAGGCTCCTCCAGGAGGTCCGCGCCGCGAGAAGGACGTCCGACACGGTGGTCGTGTACCTCCACTGGGGGGTCGAGCTCGAGCAGTGCCCCTCGACCGACCAGCGCGCCCTCGCCAAGGCGCTCGTCGCGGCCGGCGCAGACGTCGTCGTGGGCGGGCACGCCCATCGCCTCCAGGGGGCAGGCCGCTTGGGCCAGGCGCTCGTCGGCTACGGGCTCGGCAACTTCGTCTGGTACGGCACGAGCGAGCTCTCGACGCGGACCGGCGTCTTGCTCGTGACGGTCGACGGAAGGCGGGTCGTCGGCTACAGGTGGGTGCCCGCACGAATCGTCGACGGCGTCCCGCGGCCGCTCTCCGGAGCCGAGCGGCGTCGCGAGGTCTCCTCCTGGCGCGCGCTCCGCGGCTGCACGGGCTTGCGTCCCTAGCCTGGAGCGAAGCGCACACTCGAACGAGTGATTCGGCGACGCCGGCGCGCACGAAATCGACGCCGCCGGCTTCGTACTGGATGACGAAGGGAGACTCTGTGGCGACTTCGACCAGTTGGCACCATCGGGATCCTCAGCTGTGGCCGTCGACGGCCCGAGCGTCGGCTCTGCTC
>DASUCI010000120.1:0-3319 GCA_035762825.1 Gaiellaceae bacterium
GGGAGAGCGAGCGCAAGTGCCGCGAGCGCGGCGGCGATCAGCGTCGGGGTCCGAACGACCAGAGCTTATTGCCGACGAAGTTCACCGGCGTGACGAGCACGATCGCGATGGCCTGCGCCGTGACTTCGCCGAGACCGAGCGTGACGAGCCCGTGGAGGACGAGGAGGTTCGCGACGAGCGCGATCGTCGAGACGATGAGGAAGCGCATCCCCTGGTACGCGACGCCGCCGCGCTGCTCCCGGAACGTCCAGAGGCGGTTCCAGCCGTAGTTGTTCGTCACCGCGACGAGGAACGACCCGGCGGCGGCCGAGATGTAGTGCATCCCGGCGACGTCGAGCAGCAGCGTGTAGACCGCCAGGTTGACGATGTAGCCGCTCGCGCCGACGGCGCAGAACTTGACGAGCTGCTCCCAGTTGGAGCGCTTGCGCAAGCCCGCGCGGACGCGCGCGGGCGAGTATTCCCCGTGAACGGGCTGGGCGTGCGACGACTCCATCGTCATCGCAGGGTAGTCGGGAGCCGAATCGTCACCGCCCCCCATACGGTCAGTTGTCCCCGAACCCTTCATCGCCGAGCAGCGGCACGAAGCGGACGGGAAGAACAGCGCGCTCGACAGGCCCGTCCGCGGTACGCACGACGAGCACGAGCTCCTGTCCGTCGCGCGAGCCGCGCGGAACCACGATCCTGCCGCCCTCGGCGAGCTGTTCGTACAGCGCCGGAGGAACCGTCGGTGCCGCCGCCGCAACGGCGATCGCGTCGAACGGAGCCCGCTCCGGGACGCCGAGCGACCCGTCACCGACCCGCACCTCGACGTTCCGACAGCCGGCCGCGGCGAGCGCGGCCCGGGCCGTCTCCGCGAGCTCCTGGATCCGCTCGATCGTCACGACCTCCGCGGCGAGGTCGGCGAGCACCGCTGCCTGGTATCCGGACCCCGTTCCGACGTCGAGAACCCGCTCGAAGCCGTCGAGGGCGAGGAGCGAGCAGATCGTCGCGACGACGAATGGCTGCGAGATCGTCTGCCCCTGGCCGATCGGAAGCGCGTCGTCGGCGTAGGCATACGCACGCACGCTGTCGGGCACGAACTGCTCACGCGGCACGCGTGACATCGCCGCGAGGACGCGCTCGTCCGGGACCCCACGCCGGCGCAGCTGCCGTTCGACCATTCGTGCGCGCGCGCCGGCCCAGTCCGGCCGCGAGCTCACTTGGCGAGCGTGCGAAGCCCGGCGAACCGGGCAGCCTGCCGTCCGCGCAGCCGTGCTGCCAGGACCGGAAGCGCGACCGCGAGCGCGTAGCCCGCGATCGGGATCAGTGCGACGAGGCAGACGAGCACGCCGAGCGCGCCCATGTATGCGCCGACTCCGAAGCGCGTTGCGCCGCGCCGAAGAGCCCCGACGACGACCGCTGCAGCCGCGAGCGCGCCGAGAACGCCGCCGATCGCGCCCGCAACCGTCTCGGCGGTGTCTCCGATCAGGAGGCCGATCGAGCCGCCCAGAGCCGCCCCGACGATCGCTGCCGCCCCGATGCCGAGCACGTTCGTCCCGAGGATGCCGGTGATCGCAATCGACAGGCCGAGCCCGAGCCCGAGGCAGAGCCCGATCGTGTACCAGTCCTCCACGCGCAGCAGTCTAGAGAGCGGGGAAACCGAACCGTTCGCGCCTTCGTATTGCACTAGAACCTTCGGAGAGGGGAGCAGACGCATGCGCAGACGTACGGGACTCACGCTCGTAACGCTGATCTCGGGAGCGCTCGCCGTCCTGGCGATCGGCTCGTACGCGACAGCCGACAGCGGAAAGAAGAACGTGAGCACGGGGCCGATGAGCGGCTACCTCGAGGGAGCGCCCGGCGGGCCTGTCTCGAGTGTGGCCACCGGCTCCTTCGAGGCAACGATCGACGACGACGCCTCCGAGATCGACTTCACGCTGACGTTCGCGGATCTCGAGGCGCCGGTCCTGTTCGCGCACATCCACTTCGGACAGCGAAGTGTCAATGGCGGCGTCGCCGCGTTCCTGTGTGGCGGTGGCGGGAAGCCGGCATGCCCGCAGTCCGGAACCGTGACCGGCACGATCGTGCCGGCAGACATCGTCGGCCCCGCCGGGCAGGGCATCGCGGCCGGCGAGTTCGGGGAGCTCGTCGCGGCGATTCGCGCCGGGCGGACGTACGCGAACGTCCACTCGACCAAGTTCCCGGCCGGCGAGGTACGCGGTCAGATCAACGACGACAACCAGCGCGACGACTAGGACGGATCAGGAGAAGACCGCCCGGCGGGCTAGATGGCGCCCGCCGGGCCTGCTTCGATCCGGGCGATCACGGCGAGGCCGAACGCCGCCGCTCGTGCGCCGTCGACGACCCGGTGGTCGAACGTGATCGCCAGCGTCCCGATCGACCGGACGACGACCTCGCCGTCCCGCACGACGGCGCGTGGCGCCACGCGACCGATGCTCAGGATCGCGACCTCGGGGTGGTTGACGATCGGCGTCTGAAAGAGACCCGCGAGCTTGCCCGCGCTCGACACGGTGAACGTCGAGCCGCGTAGGTCGTCGGCAGCGAGCGAGCCTTCCCAGGCCCGCTCGGCGAGTCCCGCGATCTCGATCCCCAGCTCGTCGACGGACTTCGCGTTCGCAGCCCGTACGACCGGCACGACGAGGCCTTCGTCGGTCTGCACGGCGACGCCGATGTCGTAGCGGTCGAGATAGACGATCGCGTCGCCGTCGAGCCGTGCGTTCAACTCCGGGAACTCGGCGAGTGAGTCCGCGCACGCTTTCACGACGCTCGCGAGCAGGCGGTCGAGCGGAACGCCTTCGAAGTCGCACTCCTCGACCCACGTCACGGGCGGTATCTCGCGATGCGCGCGCGCCATGTGCTCGGCGATCACGCGGCGGACGCCGCGGAGCGGCTCGCGTCGCCCCTCGACCGCGGCGCCCGAGGAGGCGGCGCGCACGTCGTCCTCGGTGATCCGCCCACCTGGGCCGCTACCTGCGACCGACGCGAGGTCGACGCCGAGCTCCTGGGCAATCCGCCTTACGACCGGGGTCGCCTGCGCTCGTACCGACGCGGCACCGCGGTCCGAGCCTTGTAACACCTTGTCACTTGGCTCGTTCTCTGCGCTGCTCGGTGCGTCGGACGCTTGTAACAGATTGTCACTTGGCTCCTCGTCGGGCTCGCCGATGACGACGAGCTTGGCACCAACCGGAGCGATCTCGCCCTCGGCAACGAAGATCCGCAGCACCGTGCCGGCGTAGGGCGAGGGGATCTCGACGGTCGCCTTGTCGGTCTGGATCTCGACGAGCGGGTCGTCCTCGGCGATCTCCTGGCCCTCGACCAC
>DASUCI010000121.1:0-2142 GCA_035762825.1 Gaiellaceae bacterium
CCTTGGCACCTCCAGGCCCGCCTCAGTTGCGTGGCTTGGTCTCCAACCGGACAATAGCTCGCACTCGAGCCGGGCACTGGTGCATCAGGCATGCCGTCGTCACGCCAGCATCGCAAACGAAAGTGCAAACGAACGGCCTTCAACGCGACGTTACGCGTTGACACGACAAGCGCTCGTCAAGCGCCATATCACCTGCATAGACGCGATTTCACGACACCTCGCGACACGTCGCGTCACGACACGCCAAGCACTCGTAATGAAGGGGTCCCCGGTTCGAGTCCGGGCGTCGGCTTAGGGCGACGTCTCTGATCGTCGCTGGCGGACGGCGACATCTCGCTGTTTGTAGGAGAAAACACAGCGCGGGCGAGGCCCGCGCAGGCTCGTCCGACCGCGCCCACATGATCGACACGTCGTGGTCGGACGCCCGCAGCGATGTTCTTTCGGCTGAGCAGCTTCGAACTCGGGCTGATCCTCTTCGGGATCGTGCTCGGGTCCACGCTGCTGGGATCGTTCGTAGGTCACCGGCTTCGCGGCCATGCCGACACGCTGCGCGAGCCGTTCGGGGTGGTGCAGGCGGCGCTACTGGGCCTGGTCGCACTCATCCTCGCGTTCGGCCTGACGATGGCCGTCGGACGGTACGACTCCCGCCGTGCGGCGGTCGTCGCCGACGCGAATGCGATCGGTACGACGTACCTGCGCGCCCAGACGCTGCGCGAGCCGATGCGGACGCGCTCCCTCGAGGCGCTGGTGCGCTACACGGACGTGAGCATCGCTCTCTCAGCCGCTGTTCCGGCAAGCGCTGCGTCACGCAGCGCGATCGCGGCCGGAGAGCGCGAGCAGCGCGTGCTCTGGAAGCTCGCAGGCGACGCGCTGGCCGGCTCGCCAGTCGACAGCGCTCCGCGTCTCTATGTGGAGACCCTCAACGAGATGATCGACATGCAGACGGTACGGGTGTCCGCGCTGAACAACCGCGTACCCGCGGCCGTGCTCCAGATCGAGATCATCGGCGCGGCGGTCGGCCTCGGCCTGCTCGCCTTGTACCTCGCGATCCTCTCGCGCGGCGTGATCATGGTCGTTCTGGCAGCCGCGTTCGTCTCGGTGCTCCTTCTCATCACGTTCGACCTCGATCGCCCGACGCGTGGGCTCGTCACGGTGCCCAACACACCGCTCGTCGCGCTACGCGCCTCGATGGAGCTTCCCCCGGCGGCCCGGGCGCCGAACGTCCCCGGTGGCTAGGGCCGAGAGCCGGGCTGGTAGCGGGGAGGCCTGTCCCAAATCGCCCCGACGATCCAGAGGAGGGGGAAGATGAACCCGATGAAGAACATGACCTTGTGGCCGTTCCTCCAGGTCAGCACTCCGGCGGAAAGCAAGCAGACGAGCCAGAGGAGCCCGAGCAAGCCTCCCCACAGGTACCACTGGCTGAGAGCCAAGGGCATGAAGCTCCTCCTTCGTCGACGTCGGCCGGAGCTTCACACGCGCGTCGGATGAGCGCGATGTCTCGAGCGGGCACCTCGCCGGAGCGCGCCGACGCTCCATACCACGGTCACGCCGACTCAACGTCCTACGCAGCGGCGGCGAGGATGCGGCCCGCGTTCTCGTCGGAGAAGAAGTCCGCTGGCGAGGTGAGGCCTGCGAGGACGCGCGCGAACCCGTCCATCGCCTCCTGTGAGCGCGAGACCGCCGCGAGCAGTTGTTGCAGCTCGGGCGACGCCGGCTCGAGCGACGCGAAGTCCGCGGTCAGCTCGTACATCGCCTTCACCCGAGCATCCCGGCTCGACGTGACGTCCTCCATCGCCTCGTCCAAGGGGCGGGCACCGGAGAGCGCCTGGTCCAGCGCTCCGGCGCATGCCTCGGCGTCGAGGAATGCGTCGCTGATGCCTTGCGCGGTGATGTAGTCCTTGTTGTAGCCCGCGTCTCCGACGAGGATCCAGCCCGGGCCGTATGGCCTCCGGAAGTAACCCGGGACCGCCGCGCCCACGAAACGCTCCTCCCGTTTCGCACCGCGCACGCGCTCGGCGAACTCGGGCGCCGTGTCCAGCGTCTCGAAGAAATGCCGCTCGACGTCGGTGCGGTTCGTCTCGAACTCGCGGTACGGCCAGCCCGCGATGACGAGCGTGAGGTCGTCGTTGGTCGGCCACGCGG
>DASUCI010000122.1:0-23040 GCA_035762825.1 Gaiellaceae bacterium
GGTTTTGGTCCCGTGATCCCAGGTTCGAATCCTGGCGCCCCAGCCTCCGTGTCGTCGAACGGTGAGAGGACCCTCGGAGCCGTCGTGATGGCGGCCGGTCTCGGCACGCGCATGCGCTCGGACGTCCCGAAGCACCTGCACCCCATCCTCGGTCGCAGGATGGTCGACTGGGTGCTCGAGTCGGCCCGCGCGCTCGGCGTCGATCCGCTTGTCGTGGTCGCAGCTCCCGCGACGCGCAGCGCATTCGACGGCCTCCCGGTCGCGATCCAGCAGCAGCCGCGGGGCACAGGAGACGCGATCCGCAGTGCCCGCGCCATGCTCGACGGCGCCGCCGACGACGTCCTCGTGCTGTCGGGCGACACGCCGCTCCTGACCGCCACGGTTCTTCGCGAGCTCGTCGAGACGCACCGCCGAGAAGGCGCTGCCGCGACGGTGCTCTCGTTCGAGCCGGACGACGCGAAGGAATACGGACGCGTATTGCGCGATGCGCGCGGTGGGCTCGAGTCGATCGTCGAGTACCGGGACGCGACCGACGCGCAGCGCGCCGTCCGCGAGGTCAACTCGTCCATCTACGTGTTCCGGGGAGATAGGTTGTGGCCGGTGCTCGACCGGCTGACGCCGCACAACGCGCAGGGCGAGCTCTACCTGACAGACTCGGTCGCGCTCCTGGTCGAAGACGGCAACCGTGTCGCAGTGCACAAGGGAGACGATCCGGTGGAGACAGAAGGCGTGAACACGCGAGTCGAGCTTGCCGCTGCGGCCGCGGCACTGCGTGACCGGATCAACGAGGAGCACATGCTCGCCGGCGTCACGATCGTCGACCCTGCGAGTACGTGGATCGACGCAGACGCCGTCATCGAGACCGACGCCGTGATCCACCCGTTCACCGTGATTCGCGGTGCGACGCGGATCTCGGCGCGCGCCGAGATCGGACCGCACGCAGTCGTGGTCGACTCGACGATCGGAGAAGACGTGGACGTCGGTCCGTTCTGCTACCTCCGTCCCGGCACGGTTCTCGAGGCCGGCGCGAAAGCGGGAACGTTCGTGGAAATGAAGAACTCGCACGTCGGCGAGCGCACGAAGGTTCCGCATCTGACGTATCTGGGCGATGCGGACGTCGGTGCCGACACGAACATCGCCGCGGGGAACGTCACGGCCAACCAGGAGCACACGCGGGTCAAGGAGCGTACGACGATCGGCAGCAACGTCAGGACGGGAGTCGACAATACGTTCGTCGCCCCGGTGTCGATCGGCGACGATGCATGGATTGCAGCAGGCTCCGTGATCACAGAGGATGTCCCTCCCGGCGCCCTGGCGATCGCCCGGGCGAGACAGGAGAACAAGGAAGGACGCGGTGGAAAGCGGAACGATTGAGCAGACGCTGCCGGGCCTGGACGCGAGCGGCGTTCCGGACACCGGTGTGACGACCGGCCACGCAATACCACTGACACCGCAGAAGCGGCTGATGGTGTTCTCCGGGCGCTCGCACCCCGGCCTCGCGGCGAGGATCGCCGAGCATCTCGGCGTCGAGTTGGGCGAGGTCGAGCTCACGACCTTTGCCAACGGCGAGACCTACTGCCGCTACTGCGAGTCGATCAGGGGTGCGGACGTCTTCATCGTCCAGACCGGCTGCCGGCCCGTCGACCAGAACATCATGGAGCTCCTGTTCATGATCCAAGCTGCGAAGCTCGCGTCGGCCAAGCGGATCACCGCCGTCATCCCGTGGTTCCCGTACTCGCGGCAGGATCGCAAGGCGAAGCCACGCGAGCCGATCTCGAGCCGGCTTCTCGCCGACATGATCCAGGGCGCGGGCGCCGACCGCGTGCTGACGATGGACCTCCACGCGGGACAGATCCAGGGCTTCTTCACGATCCCGGTCGACCATATGACCGCACAGCAACTCTTCGCCCGCCACTTCCGCGACCTCGGGTTCAGCGGCAGCGGCGTCGTCTCCGTTGCCCCAGACGCGGGCCGTGCGAAGTACGCGGTGCGCTTCGCGCACATGATCGACGCCGATTTCGCGATCATGAACAAGACGCGGATCGGCCAGGACGAGGTGTCCATGACCGAGGTGACGGGCAGCGTGCGCGACAAGGTGTGCATCGTGGGCGACGATGTCACGACCACGGGCGGAACGCTCATCGCCGGGGCGCGCGCACTGCGCGAGCAGGGCGCGCGTCAGGTGTGGATCTACGTAACGCACGCGCTCCTCAACGAGGAGGGCCTCGAGCGGCTCGGGGCCGCGGAGGACGTCGCCGGCATCGTCGTGACCGACACGGTCCCCATCGACGCGCGCCAGCAACCGGACAACCTGACCGTCGTGAGCGTCTCCGGGCTGCTCGCCGCGACAATTATGAACGTGTTCGCCGACGATTCCGTCTCGGCGATCTTCGGCGGCGAGAACCAGCTCTTCTGATTTACCGGCGCAGGATCGGAAGTCCGCTCGCGCGGACTTCCGATCGCGCAAATCCCTGAAGGGGTCTGCCGTCGCGGGCCGCGTGGCTCCGTTGACTGGGGCCGCGATTCGCGGTCGACTCAGACCGGCCCGCCTGGGCATGGCTACAATCCGCCGCCGTGTCTGGAGACAGGTTGAAGCTGGAGGTGCGCGAGCGCGAGGACAGCGGCTCTCGCCGCACGCGTCGGTTGCGCGCGGACGGGTTCATTCCCGGCGTGCTGTACGGGAAGGGTCACGCGCGCGCGATCGTCGTTCCGGAGCGTGAGCTACGCGCCGCGATGACCGGGCCGTCCGGGCTGCACGCGATCCTCGACGTCGTCATCGAGGGGCAGACGACCGTCCATCCATCGATCCTCGCGGACTACCAGCAGGATCCGATCCGCGGCACGATCTCGCACATCGACCTGCGCGAGGTGCGGATGGATCAGCCGATCCACGCCACGGTCACGATCCAGCTCGCGGGTGAGCCGTCCGGTGTCAAGACCGGCGGCATGCTGTCGCTCGTCGCGCGCGAGGTTCAGGTCGAAGCGCTCCCGGCCAACGTCCCCGAGCACATCGAGGTCGACGTCAGCCATATGGAGGTCGGTGACGTCCTCCGGCTCGTGGACATCCCGGCGATCGACGACGTCACGCTTCTCGACGACCCGCACGAGACCGTCATCGCGACCGTCTCCGTGCCGCGTGGCTTCGCCGAGCTCGAAGAGGCCGAGGCGGCAGAGGCCGAGGCTGCGGCCGCCGAGGCGGAGGGCGAAGAGGGCGCCGTCGAGGGCGACGAGGTCGAGCCCGACGACGCGGACGAGAGCTCCGAGTCCGAGGAGTAGTCGTGCGGCTCTTCCGTCGAGGCGCGCCTGCCTCGACGCTCGACCTGCTCGTGGCCGGGCTCGGCAACCCCGGCCCGAGACACGAGCGGGATCGCCACAACGTCGGCTGGATGGTGGTCGACGAGCTCGCGCGCCGGCGTGATACGTCGTTCAAGGCGAAGTTCAACGGCCGTCTCGGGGAGACGCGGCTCGACGGGCACCGCCTGGCGCTCCTGAAGCCCGAGACGTACATGAACGAGTCCGGTCGCTCGATCGCGGCCGCTGCCGGCTTCTTCAAGGTCCCGATCGAGAACGTGCTGGTCGTCCACGACGAGGTGGACCTCGAGCTAGGGCGGCTCCAAGCGCGCGCGGGCGGCGGGCTCGCAGGGCACAACGGGCTCCGTTCGATCGCCCAGATGCTCGGAGGCCCCGACTTCCTCCGCCTGCGGGTGGGAGTAGGGCGACCGGGACGCGGTGACCACCGCGACGTCGCGGACTTCGTCCTGTCGCCGTTCGAGCCGCACGAGGATCGCGACGGGATCGTCGAGCTCGCGGCCGACGCGGTCGAGGTCATCGTTCGCGTGGGGCTCGAGGAGGCGCAGCGCCGCTTCAACTAGCGCGCGCCTCGCCCGACGCAGCCTGAGGGCGAGTCGGCACGGACTCGCGACATCTCGGTGTCCCATTCGTGCGCGTTCGGCAGGTACGGTCGTAGAAGGGACACGGGAGTGCCCCTGGGGGTGTTTGGGGGGTCGCTCGGTGCGCCTGTGGCCATGTCCCGAACCCGGCAAGGCTGCACGAACGGCGGGCGGTACGATCACGCTGCGGGACGCCGTTCCCGCCAGCTGCATGGACCCGATCCCCACACCGCTGACCGGACTCGTCCAGGAGCTCGCTGCGAGCGAGCGCTTCAGTGCGTTCGCAGAGGCGTTCCCCGCGAATGCACGCGTCTCCGAGCCCGCGCTGCCACTCCTGCTCGCGGCGCTTCACGTGACACTCGGGCGCTCACTCACGTGCCTGCTGGCGGAGGACGAGGAGGCGCGCGACGTTGCCGAGGCCATCGGGTGGTACGTCGACCCGGCGACGGTTGCGCTTCTCCCGAGCCGGGGCGTCGGCGCAGCCTCCGGGCTCGAGCCGCCTGCGCACCTCGTGGGCGAGCGAGCCCGCGCCCTCGAAATCCTCGCCGCGGGCGGGCTGGTGTGCGTCTCGGCCCGCGCTCTCGCCGAGGGAATGCCTCCCGAGCATGTCAGACCCGAGGTGATCCACCTCACCTCGGCAGCCACGCGCGATCTCGACACGCTGGTCGAGGAGCTCGCGCTCGCCGGCTACGAGCGCGTCGAGCGCGTGGAGGAGCGAGGCCAGATCGCCGTGCGCGGCGGTCTCGTCGACGTCTTCCCGAGCACCGGACGCGAGCCCCTCCGCGTCGAGTTCTTCGGTGACGACGTCGAGCAGATCCGCGCGTTCTCCCCGTTCACGCAGCGAGCGCTTCACCAGGTCGTCGATGCGGCGATCTATCCGGCGCGCGAACGACTGCCCGACGAGGTCACGCTCGATCGCGGCGCCGGCGACACGGATCGCGTCCCGCTCTTCGACGGTGCCCCCGACCTCGTCTGGCAGGTCGACGACGTCGCACGTCTCTGGGACGAGGAGGCACTCGCGGGACCGAGCCTCGACGGCGCTGCGCGACTCGACGCCCTCCCGCGTTCGCAGCCGCACGTGTTCGAGGCGCAGCGCCCGGCAATCGCCGCCCGTGGTCACGCCGAGGCCGAGAACGAGCTCGCCGCCATGGTGAGGCAGGGCCGCCGCGTCGTCGTCACCTTCCCGCACCAGGGCGAGGCGCTGCGTACCCAGCGTCTGCTTCGGAAGGTCGAGGCGACGGTCGAGGGCGCGATCGCCGAGGTCCCACGCGATCCGTCGCTCGCCTTCGTCGTGAGCCCGGCCAGACGAGGCTTCGTCTGGCGCGATCTCGGGATCGCCCTCCTCCCGGACACGCAGGTCTTCCGCAAGCGTCCGCCTCGCGCCGACACGCGCCTCGGTCGCGCGCTCCAGTCCTTCGCCGACCTTCGTGTCGGCGACTACGTCGTGCACGAGGATCACGGCGTCGGTCGTCTGCTCGGGTTCGAGACGAAGGACGTCGCCGGCGTCACGCGCGACTACCTCTTCCTCGCCTTCCGCGGCGAGGACCGCCTCTACGTGCCGCACGAGCAGATCGGGAAGGTCTCGCGTTACATCGGGGCGGACGCGAAGGCGCCGTCGCTGTCCAAGCTCGGAGGAAAGGCGTGGCAGAACCTCAAGAGCAGGGCGCGGGCCTCGGTCCGGGAGCTCGCCGGCGAGCTGCTCTCGCTCTACGCGCGCCGGCGCCAGGCGCCGGGCCAGGCGCTCGATCTGACGAACGACTGGCTCGAGCGGCTCGAAAGCTCGTTCCCCTACCGTGAGACGGAGGATCAGCAACAGGCGATCGAGGCGGTCAAGGAGGACCTCGAGGCCGGGCGTCCGATGGATCGGCTCGTCTGCGGCGACGTCGGCTTCGGCAAGACCGAGGTGGCCGTCCGCGCTGCGTTCGCCGTCGCGTTGAACAGTCGCCAGACGCTCGTCCTCTGCCCGACGACGATCCTCGCCGAGCAGCACTGGAACACGTTCCGCGAGCGCTACCGGGACTTCCCGGTGCGCGTCGAGATGGTGTCGCGCTTCCGCTCGCGCGCCGACCAGACGCGGATCCTGAAGGAGTTCCAGGAAGGCAAGGTCGACGTGCTGATCGGCACGCACCGCATCCTCTCGCGCGACGTGATCCCGAAGAACCTCGGGCTCGTCGTCCTCGACGAGGAGCAGCGGTTCGGGGTCGCGCAGAAGGAGCTCCTCCGCTCGCTGCGGCTCGAGGTCGACGTCCTCGCGCTCTCCGCGACGCCGATTCCGCGGACGCTGCACATGTCCCTCTCGGGGCTGCGCGACATCTCGATCATCGAGACGCCGCCGGTCGGGCGACGTCCTGTGCGCACGACGGTCGGCGAGTACGACGAGGAGCTGATCAAGACCGCCCTCGAGCGCGAGCATGCGCGTGGCGGGCAGGCGTTCTACCTACACAACCGCGTCGAGTCGATCGACGACGCGCGACAGAAGCTCGAGGAGCTCTGCCCGGGGCTGCGTTTCCTCGTCGCCCACGGGCAGATGTCCGAGAAGGAGCTCGAGGAGCGCATGCACGCGTTCCTCGCGGGCGATGCCGACGTGCTCGTCTCCACGACGATCATCGAGTCGGGGATCGACATCCCGCAGGCGAACACGCTGGTCGTCGAGCGCGCGGACGCGCTCGGCCTCGCCCAGCTGTACCAGATCCGCGGACGGGTGGGGCGGTCGGACGTCCTCGCGTATGCCTATCTCTTCTATCCCGACGCGTCCGAGCTGACGCCCGAGGCTCGCGCGCGGCTCTCGACGCTCGCGGACCACACGGAGCTCGGCGCCGGGTTCCAGATCGCCATGCGCGATCTGGAGATCCGTGGTGCCGGCGACCTGCTCGGGCCAGAGCAATCGGGCCACGTGGCCGCGCTCGGGTTCGAGCTGTACGTGGAGATGCTCGACGAGGCGGTGGCGGAGCTCACGGGTCGGCAGCGCGCGGCAGCCCGTCCTGTCCGGGTCGATGCGCGCGTCGACGCCTACGTGCCGGCGTCATACGTCGCCGCCGAGGCGCTCAAGATCGATCTGCACCGCCGGATCGCGCTGACGGAGGACGAGGGCGAGCTCCGCGAGCTGGTGTCGGCCACCGAGGACCGGTACGGGCCACTCCCCGATCCGGTCGCGAACCTGTTCGCGATCCAGGAGGCGAAGCTGAAGCTCGCGCGGCTCGGCGCCGACTACCTGGTCTTCCGGGGCGGCCGCGTGACGGTCGGCCCGCTCGCGTTGGGGTCGGCCGAGGTGCGTTTCCTCGTGGGCGCGGCGCCCACGGTGATCTACTCGACGTCGAAGCGCGAGGTCTCGCTGCGGGTGGAGACCCTCTCCGAAGCGCTCGAGCTGCCCGATGCTATCGTCCAGGCCCGAGCCGCATAGCTGCGGCCCTTTTTGTGCGGCGAACCGTTCGCGCGCACGTTCCGAACAGACCACAACCCTTGCCTAACACCCCCTTGGCTATAAGACACGGGCGTTCATGACCCTCGCACGCATCACTCTCGGAGTCCTCCTCGCGGCGTTGGCGCTGGCCGCGTCCGCATGCGGCGGCGGCTCCGACAGCGTCCCGTCCGGAGCGATCGCTGTCGTCGACGGCACGGAGATCTCCGAGGACGACCTCGACGAGCTCATCGCGCAGGCGAAGAAGGGCTACGAGGCGCAGAAGCAGGAGTTCCCGAAGGCCGGGACGCCCGAGTTCCAGAGCATCCAGACCCAGTACGTCGCGTACCTCGTGGAGCTCGAGGAGTTCAGGCAGGCAGCCGAGGAGCTCGGCGTGTCGGTGACCGACGAGGACGTGGAAAAGGCCGAGCAGGAGCTCATCAAGTCTCGCTTCGACGGCAAGCGCGCCGAGTACGAGAAGGCGCTCGAGGCGCAAGGCTTCACCGCAGAGCAGTACCGCGAGAAGGCGCTTGCCGTGTCGGCACTGTCCAAGAAGATCTTCGACGAGGTCACGAAAGGCGTGAAGGTGACCGACCAGGAGATCCTCGCGTACTACACCCAGAATCAGTCGCAGTACGGGACTCCCGAGTCGCGCGACGTGCGGCACATCCTCATCGCCGAGAAGTCCGACGACAAGGTCGACTTCGCGGCCAGCAAGGCGAAGGCGGACGACATCTACGCCCAACTCGAGAACGGCGCGGACTTCGCGGCGCTCGCCAAGTCGAGCTCGGCCGACCCGGGAAGCAAGGACTCGGGCGGCAAGCTGACGATCTCTCGCGGGCAGACCGTTCCCGAGTTCGACAAGATCTCGTTCGAGCTCGACACCGGCGAGCTCTCCAAGCCCGTCAAGACTCAGTACGGCTACCACGTCATCGAGGCCGTGTCGGACGTTCGCAAAGCCCAGACGACGCCGATCGACAAGGTCCGCGCCACCATTCGCTCCACGCTCCTCCAGCAGAAGCGCAACGAGGAGATGCAGGCGTGGGTCGAGGACCTGAAGTCGGACTACGAGGGCAAGGTGAGCTACGCCGCCGGCTACGAGCCGCCGGAGCTCCCCGAGGCCCCCACCGAGACCGAGTAGTCTCCGCGGCCATGGGTCTCGCGGAGGCGCTCCTCGACCTCCAAGAACTGACCCGGCATCTCCGCCGCGAGTGCCCGTGGGACCGCGAGCAGACGGCGGTCACCATCGTGCCGCACACGGTCGAGGAGGCGTACGAGGTCGCGGACGCGGCGCTCGCGGGTGACGCCGACGCGCTGCGTGGCGAGCTCGGCGACCTGCTCTTCCAGGTCTACTTCCTCTCGCTCCTGCTCGAGGAGCGCAACGAGGGAGATCTCGAATCCGTCGCGCGCGAGGTGCACGAGAAGCTCATCCGACGCCACCCACACGTCTTCGGAGACGCCGAGGCACGCACCCCCGGTCGCGTCCGCGAGCGCTGGGAGGCGCTCAAGACGGAACAGGAGGGACGCGAGGGCGTCTTCCACGACGTTCCCGAGGCACTGCCCGCGCTCCTGCAGGCGCGCAAGGTGCAGCGTCGTGCGGCGGCCGTCGGATACGACTGGCCCGACCTCGCGGGACCGCTCGCCAAGGTGCGCGAGGAGGTCGAGGAGCTCGAGGAGGAAGTCGCGCGTGCCGGCTCTCCCGCTCCGGAGACCGAGCCCGACGCGGCCGTCTTCCAGGAGGTCGGCGACGTCCTCTTCACCGTTGTCAACGTCGCGCGCCGGCTCAACGTCGATCCGGAGCTCGCACTCCGCGAGACGACTCGACGATTCACGCAGCGCGTCGAGGCGGCGGCGGAGCTGGCCGAGTCGGAAGGCGTCGACTGGCGGAATCTCGACCTCGACGGCCAGGACGCGTACTACGACCGCGCAAAGGAGTCGCTCCGTTGACCGACATCGCCCAGGTGCAGGCCCGCCAGCTGCTCGACTCGCGCGGGAATCCGACCCTCGAGGTGGACGTGCGGCTCGCGTCGGGCGCGTTCGGCCGGGCCTCCGTTCCGTCCGGCGCGTCGACGGGTGAGCACGAGGCCGTCGAGCTGCGTGACGGTGACCCGGCCGCCTATCTCGGCAAGGGCGTGTCGACGGCGGTCGGGCACGTGAACGGGGAGATCGCCGACGCGGTCCTGGGGCGGGACGCCGCCGACCAGCGAGGTCTCGACGACGCGCTCGTCGAGCTGGACGGGACGACGACGAAGAGCCGCCTCGGAGCGAATGCGATCCTCGGTTGCTCCCTCGCAGTCGCGAAGGCTGCGGCGGCGGACACGGGGGAGCCGCTCTACCGCCGGCTCGGAGGCAACGATGCTCGGACGCTGCCGGTGCCGATGCTGAACGTGATCAACGGCGGCGCGCACGCCGACAACCGGCTCGATCTCCAGGAGTTCATGGTCGTCCCCGCGGGCGCCGACTCGTTCTCCGAGGCGCTCCGCATCGGGACGGAGGTGTACCACCACCTGAAGTCCGTCCTCCGCGAGCGCGGCCTGGCGACCGGGGTGGGCGACGAGGGCGGCTTTGCGCCGGATCTCGAGTCGACCGAGCGAGCGATCGAGACGATCCTCGACGCCGCCGAGCGAGCCGGCCATCGCGACCGCGTCGCGATCGCGCTCGACCCTGCGGCGAGCGAGGTCTACCGGGACGGGGCATACCACCTTCCGTCGGAGGGGCGCACGCTCGATCCCTCGGAGCTGGTCGACTTCTACGGCTCGCTGTCCGAGCGCTTTCCGGTCGTCTCGATCGAGGACGGTCTCGACGAGGACGCATGGGGCGACTGGCGGCGGCTGACGGAGGCCATCGGAGAGCGCGTCCAGCTGGTCGGGGACGACCTCTTCGTGACGAACGTCGAGTTCCTGCGGCGTGGGATCGACGAGGGCGTCGGCAACGCGATTCTCGTCAAGGTCAACCAGATCGGGACGCTGACGGAGTCGCTCGACGTGATCGAGCTGGCGCGGTCCGCGGGGTACGCCGCGGTGATCAGTCACCGCTCCGGCGAGACGGAGGACACGACCATCGCCGACCTCGCGGTCGCCGTGAACGCAGGCCAGATCAAGACCGGTGCGCCGGCGCGCACCGACCGCGTTGCGAAGTACAACCAGCTGCTGCGCATCGAAGAGGAGCTCGGTGACGAAGCGGTGTACCCGGGCTGGTCCGCGTTCCGCGGTCGTTAGATTGCGCCGGTGCTACAGCCCGACCGACGAACGAAGATCGTCGCCACGATCGGCCCTGCGTCGAGCGACGAGAAGACACTCGCGACGCTCGTCGACGCGGGGATGGACGGGGTCCGGCTCAACTTCTCCCACGGGACGCATGCCGACCACGAGCTGAGCGCGCGCCGTGCGCGGGCGGTGCAGGCTGCCGCCGATCGCCCGCTCGCCCTCATCGCCGACCTCCAGGGGCCGAAGATCCGGATCGGCGAGCTCGACCGGCCAGCGGAGCTCGAGGTCGGCGAGTCGGTCGTGGTCGCGGGCCAGGAGGCCTGCGGGAAGGACGACCTCCCGGTCGCGCCCGACGTTCTCGCATCGGTGCTCGAGGCGGGCGACGAGATCCTCATCGACGACGGCCATGTCCGCCTCCGCGTCGAGCGACTCGACGGCGTGCGCGCGTTCTGCGAGGTCGTCACGGGCGGCGTGGTCGAGCCGCACAAAGGCGTGAACGTCCCGGGCGTTCCGCTGCCGGTGCCCTCTCTGACGGAGAAGGACTTGGTGGATCTCGACTTCGCGCTCTCGCTCGGCGTCGACTACGTCGCGCAGTCGTTCGTCCGCACGCACACGGACGTCGCGGCCCTGAAGTCACGCATCGAGGCCGCGGGCTCGCAGGCCTGGGTGATCGCGAAGATCGAGCTCAAGGAGGCCGTCATCCAGCTCGACGCGATTCTCGACGTCGCCGATGCGGTGATGATCGCGCGGGGAGACCTCGGCGTCGAGATCGGTGCGGCCGAGGTGCCGCTCCTGCAGAAGAAGATCATCGTCGAGGCACTCGACCGTGGAAAGCCGGCGATCACGGCGACGCAGATGCTCGAGACCATGATCCACCGCCCCGAGCCGACGCGTGCGGAGGCGTCCGACGTCGCGAACGCGATTCTCGACGGGACGTCCGCGGTCATGCTGTCGGCGGAGACGGCGGTGGGCGAGTACCCGGTCGAGGCTGTCGCGACGATGGCGCAGATCGCTCGCGCCGTCGAGCCGAGCCTGGGCTACCGCCACCAGCTCCCCTCGGCGCTCGAGGAGCCGACGGTCGGGCGCGCGATGTCGAACGCCGCCTGTGATCTCGCGGAGGCCCTCGGAGCGAAGGCGATCCTCGTGCCGACCTTCACGGGTCGCACGGCGTCCGCGGTCGCCCGACTCCGGCCGCGCCGCCCGGTCGTGGCGCTCACGCACGTCGCCCCGTCGCGCCAGCACATGGCGATCGAATGGGGCGTGACGCCGCTCGAGATCCCGGAGGTGACGGACGTCGAGGAGCTCTGGCGCATCTCGATCGCCGCGGCGCGCGATGCCGGCATCGTCGACGCCGGCGACCGCGTCGTCCTGACCGCGGGCACCGCGGTGAACATCCCGGGCTCGACTAACGTCATCAAGGTCGACGTCGCCTAGGGGCCCTCGCGCGGAGGGCTGTGAGGGCGCGCGACGAAGAGTGCGCCGTGGCAGCGCGGGCCGGCACGAGCAAAGGGCGGAAGCGGACGACGGCGACGCGGATCGGCCGGCGGCGGTTGCGGCTGCTCTGGGCGGTTGCGTTCGTCGGGATCGCCGTCTACCTCTACTACCGGCCGATCTCGTCGTACCTCGAGACGCGCAACGACTTGGCCACCCGCCGCACGGAGGTCGAGTCCCTGCGGCTCGTGCGTGCGGAACTCGAGCTGCGGCTCGTGAACTCCACCAGTGTCGGCTCGCTCGAGCGCGAGGCACGCAGGATCAACTACGTCAAGCCCGGAGAGCGCCTCTTCGTCGTGAAGGGCATCCCGGCCTGGCGGACGGCGCGAAACCGGCCGTAGGCTCTCTCCATGGACGATCGCGCGATCGTCGAACGGCAGCTGGGGCGGGCGCCGCGCGCGTTCGGCCGCGTCGTCGTTCGCTGCCCGTACGGTTTGCCCGCGGTCACGGAGCAGCTCCCCTACGACGGGCGTGGCGAGCCGTTTCCCACGACCTATTACCTCACGTGCCGGCATCTCGTTGCGGCGATCGCCCGGATCGAGGCCGCGGGTGGAGTCGAGCGCTGGAGCCGCGCAGTCGCCGAGGACGACGAGCTCGCGACGTCACTGGCACTCGCGACCGAGGAGCAGCGACGCGTGCGACGCGAGCTCGCCGGTGGCGCGCGGGGGATCGACGGCGGCGCGTCGCTCGTGTCCGGGATCGGCGGCTCGCAGACGCCGGAGCGGTTGAAGTGCCTGCACGCGCACGCCGCCTACGCGCTCGCCCGGCCCGGATACGCGCTCGGTGAGCGCATCCTCGCCGAGGTCCCCGAGCGGTGGCCGGCCGCGGGATGCTGTTCGGAATCGCTGCTCGACGACGACTAGGCTCACTGCCCATGTCGGCCGACCTCGCGAGTGCCAGGCTCGAATGGGAGCGCGCGTGGCGCGATCTCGCCGAGGAGGCGCGCGATCCCGTCCAGGGCGAGCGCATGCGCCATCAGGTGGACGCGGTCTCGGCCGAGCTCCGCAGGCGCGTCGGCGGGACCTTCACGCTCCGCGAGCTCTCGGACGAGTACGTCGTCGCAGACGCATGGGTGCGCGAGGTGCTCGCCGACCAGGCCCTCCCCGGCTGGAATCGCACGCTGGCCCTCGTCGAGGGGGCGGCGTTCCACCTCTACGCGCGCGGGGCGGTCGACTACGCGCCATGAGCACGCTCGACCGGTCGAGTCGCCGGGCGCGTCCGCAGCGGCCGAGCCGCCGCGATGTCATCGGGCGAGTGGCTCTCGTGATCATCGGACTCGCGCTCGCGTTCCTGCTCGGGATCGCGTTCGCGCGAACCCTCGACGAGCGTCCGGAGTCGGGCGGCGCGGAGACGATCGTCCGGACACTCACGCCGACCCCGCAGGGCGCTCCCACCCGCACGGTGACGGTGACGGTCACCACCACGCCGTAGCGGCGCGCCCGTAGGGGCGAGATATATCTCGCCTCTACAGCTCTTCGGAGGCCTCGAGCAGCCCGGCGAGGATGATCCCGACGCCGCAGGCCAGGCTGATCCAGATGCCGAGCCCGCGGCTCGCGAAGAAGAAGTCGTCCGGGATCGAGATGATGCGGACGAGGACGAGGATCGTCGCGATCGCCCCGATCGCGATTGCGATCAGGCTTTCGGGCACGGACGCCGGCATGTTGACGCCCGCCTCGCGCAGGACGACGAGCAGCACGGCTGCGAGCCCGAGGAAGAGCACGACCTTTCCGATCGTGCCGGTGTGCCAGCCGATCACGGACACGGTGGTCCCGTTCCCCTCACCCGTGTACCAGCCCGTGAGCGCCGACAACGCGAGGAGCAAGCCGAAGAGGAAGGTGAGACGGCTGCCGAGACCGGCGACGTCACCGGCACCGGGAAGCCGGCGGCCGCGCAGACCCGAGCTTTGCATCGCGTAAGCATATGACGCCGCGCCGACGACCGCCCTGCACGGGCGTGTGTTGCGTTCCTAGAATTCCCCTGTGGCACAACGGGCCTCCACGACGACGCCCTCGCCCCTCCGGGACGACGACCCGCCGCTCGATCCCGACGCGATCTCGCGCAACTACCGCCTGCATCGCGCGCGACGGGCGGCCAAGGCGAAACGGCATCGCGAGAAGCGCTGGGCCGGCGTTCGCTTCTGGCTCGTACTGGCCCTCGTCGTCCTCGTGGCCGGCGTACTGGCCGCGCGCACGCTCGGCGAGATCGAGCGCGTCTTCGGACTGTAGAAGTGACGTCCGAGGACGCCGGGGGCCCCGAGCGCCCAGGGAGCTTCGCGCTCGGCGCGCTCGTGTTCGGCGCCGGGATCGGAGCGCTCGCGACCGAGATCACCGCCTCGCGCCTGCTCGCGCCGTACTTCGGGTCGTCGACGATCGTGTGGGCGAACCTGATCGGGATCGTCCTCGCGGCGCTCGCGGCCGGCTACTGGCTCGGTGGACGACTCGCCGATCGCCGTCCCGAGCCGCGTCTCCTCGGCTTCGTCGTCCTCGCCGCGGCCGTGTGCGTCGCGGTGATCCCGTTCGCCGCCAAGCCGTTCCTCGACTTCACCGTGGAGGGTCTCGACACCGCGTCGGCAGGCGCCGTCATCGGGAGTTTCCTCGCCGTGCTGCTCCTGTGCGCACCGCCTGTCGTGCTCCTCGGGATGGTCTCGCCGTTCGCGATCAGGCTCGCGGTGTCGTCGATCGCCACTGCCGGAACCGTCGCGGGGCGTCTCTACGCGCTCTCGACGGCCGGCTCGCTGCTCGGGGTGTTCCTCCCGGCGCTCGTCCTCATTCCCGCCGTCGGCACCCAGCGCACGTTCCTGGTGATCGGTGCCGTGCTGGCCGCGTCCTCGTGCTTCCTGCTCGGGCCGCGGTACCTCGTCGTGACGGGGCTCCTGGCGGCGCTGCTCGCCGTTCCGCCGGGCATCGTCAAGGCCGAGGAGGGGCTCCTGTACGAGGAGACGTCGTTCCACCAGTACATCGGCGTGGTCGAGCGGCCCGACGGCCGCCGCCTCCTCCGCCTGAACGAAGGCGTCGCCGTGCACTCCGTCTGGCGGCCCGATACCGTCCTCACCGGCGGCGTCTGGGACGCGTTCCTCGCGTTGCCGCCGCTGCTCGGGCGGCCGCTCGAGCGCGTCGCAATCCTCGGGAACGCCGGCGGGACGACGGCGCGGGCGCTCGGCGTCTACTACCCGGACGCCGAGGTCGACGGGGTGGAGCTCGATCCGGCCGTGAGCAGGGTCGGGCGGCGGTTCTTCGGGATGGACGACAACCCGAATCTCACCGTGCACGACGTCGACGCGCGGCCGTTCCTGCGCGCGAGCGACGAGCGCTACGACCTCATCGTGGTCGACGCGTACCGCCAGCCGTACGTGCCGTTCTACCTCGCGACGAGGGAGTTCTTCCGGCTCGTCCGCGAGCACCTCGCACCGGGAGGCATCGTGGCGCTCAACGTCGCGGCCGTGCCCGACGACAAGCGGCTGGTGCGCGCGGTGGGCGGCACCCTCGCGACGGAGCTCCCACAGGTCCTGCAGTGGCCGGCGCTTCGCTTCAACACGATCGTGCTCGGCCTCGTCGACCCGCTCTCCGACGGCGAGCTCGACCGGAGGCTCGCTGACGGGCCTGCCGACCTCGCGTCCGTTCGCGACCTGCTCGCGCGCGACGCGAGCCGGCTCGGGCCGGCCGACGAGCCGTGGACCGATGACCGCGCCCCCGTCGAATGGATGACCGACCGCATGATCGTCTCGTATGCGGCCGAGGGCGGCAGGCTCGAGGAGGACTACCTGCCGACCCGACCCGCTCCGTGATCTCGCTCGAGCGCCGAGACGGCCGACCGCTTCGAATCGGGCACCGGGGAGCGAAGGCCCTCGCGCCAGAGAACACGCTGGCGGCGTTTCGTGCGGCGATCGCGACGGGCGTCGATCTCGTCGAGTTCGACGTCATCGCCGGACCAGACCGTGCACTGCTGGTGGCGCACGGGCTCGAGGACGTCGGGCCGGAGACGCCCACGCTCGACGAGGCGCTTCGGTTCTTCGTCGACGAGGCGCCCCAGGTCGGGGTCCATCTCGATCTGAAGCTCACGCAGCGGGAGAGCGACGTGGTCGCAGCGGTGCGGCGACACGGTCTCGCGAACCGGACCTTCGTCAGCTCGTACTACTTCCGAACCGCGCGCTCCGTCGCGTCGCACGACGGCGACGTCCGTACGGGGTTCACGGTGCCGCGCCGCGTCTTTCGCATCTCGGACAGGGGACGCAGCGCGCCCTTGGGCAGGGTTCTCCTGCGCATGCTGCGTCGTGTGACCCCGATCCTCGTTCGGCCGCTCCTCATGGTGACGCGGGCGACCGCGATCGTGCTGCACCACTCGCTGGTGACCGAGGCGAGCGTGGGGGCTGCGCATCGCCGTGGGGCGGCGGTCGTCACGTGGACGGTCGACGATCCCGCGGAGCTGCTGCGCGTCGACGCCGCGGGCGTGGACGCGATCGTGACGAACGATCCACGACTTTTCCTGCCGAACTGACGTCTACACTGGCGAACGTGAGACCGTCTGCTCGGATACTGGGGGCAGGACTCTTCGTGGTCCTGGCTCTCGTCGGATTTGCAGCGGCTTTCGGGCTCGCTGCGACCGCCGGTGCCGGAACCTCCGCGCAGGGGCAATCCACGGAGCCGCCGCCGACGACGGAGCCGCCTCCGACGGAGCCACCGGTCGAGCCCCCGCCGCCGACGCCCGCGCCGATCGCATTCGGCGTCACCGTCGGCGGGGTGAAGGTCGGCGGCATGATGCCCTTCCAGGCGGGCAAGGAAGTCACGAAGGTGTACACGCGCCCGCTCGCGCTCGTCGTCGACGAGGCGCGCACCATCGAGCTCGCGCCGAGCGCGCTCGGCGCCCGCCCGAATGTCCCGAAGGCCATTCGCCGCGCGCGCTTCGCGCGTCCGGGAGCGATCGTCCCTCTCGACGTCGAGGTCTCACAGGCGCGTGTGCGGAAGTACGTCGACACGCTGGGCAAGGGACTCGACCGGAAGGCGCGCGATGCCCGCGTCGTGCTCAAGGGCGTCAAGCCGACGGCGATCGAGTCCCAGGAGGGTCGGATCCTCAAGAAGCTGGCCACCGGTCGCGCGATCCGCACCGCGCTCGCCACGAACAGCCGCGCACCGATCCGGCTCGGGTTCGAGATCCTCAGGCCGAAGGTCGAGTTGGCCGAGCTCGACGAGGCGGTCGTCATCCTCCGCGGCTCGAACAAGCTGTTCTTCTTCGACAAGGCCAAGTACGTCCGCTCGTTCGGCGTTGCGACGGGCCAGTCTGCCTTCCCGACGCCGCTCGGCAACTACGAGGTCGTGAACCTGCAGCGGAATCCGTGGTGGTATCCGCCGCCCTCGGACTGGGCCGCGGAATCGGAGCCGGTGCCGCCCGGGCCGGGCAATCCGCTCGGCACGCGCTGGATGGGGATCTCCGCACCGTACGTCGGAATCCACGGCACTCCCGACTCGGCCTCGATCGGCTACTCCGCGTCACACGGCTGCATCCGGATGCGGATCCCCGACGCCGAGTGGCTGTTCCGCCGCGTGGAGATCGGCACGCCGGTCTTCATCATCGCGAAGTAGCGATGGCACGACGCGCTCGGCTCGTGGGCCAGGGCGTGGCCATCGGCCTCGTCGCGCTGCTCTTCGCCCTCCTCGCGTGGTCGCTGCTCACCGATGAAGGCGGCACGCTGGCGGCGCAGGCGAACCGAGGCGAGCGTCCCGCTGCGCCGGACTTCACGCTGGAGCGGCTGGACGAGGAAGGCGATCTGCGGCTTTCGTCCTTTGAGGGCAAAGCCGTCGTCGTCAACTTCTGGGCCTCGTGGTGCATTCCGTGCAAGGACGAGGCCCCGTTCCTCGAGGAGCTCTGGCGCGAGCATCGCGACCGCGACCTCGTGGTTCTGGGTCTCGACTCGCGGGACTTCCGCGCCGACGCGCGCAGGTTCGCGGACAGGTTCGGGCTGACCTTCCCGCTCGCCTACGACGGGCCAGGTGACGAGGCGTCGAGCTTCGGCGTCACCGGGTATCCGGAGACCTTCGTGATCGACAGGGAAGGGAAGGTCGTCGCCGCTTTCAAGGGCGGCGTCGACGGCGACGACGTTCGTCCGAGGCTGCTCGAGGCGATCGACGAGGCACTCGCCACGTGATCCGCGCCGCCGCGCTCGCGCTGGTGATCGGTGTGCTCGCGAGCGGATCGGCACTCGCCGCGCCGCCCAACGCGGCCGACCTCGAGGCGGAGCTCGTCTGCCCTGTCTGCGAGACGACACTCGACCAGTCCAACGCGCCCGTCGCGGAGCGCATGAAGACGTTCATCCGCGTGCGCATCGCCGCGGGCGACTCGGAGCAGGAGATCAAGGACGCGCTCGTCGCCCAGTTCGGGTCCGAGGTGCTCGCCGAGCCGCCCGGCGGAGGCTTCGGGCTGCTCGCGTGGCTCCTCCCGCTCGCGGGGCTCGCCGGCGGAGCGCTCGTGGTCGCGCTCCTGATCCGCAGGTGGAGCCGTCGTGATCCGCCGGACGACGGGACGGAGGAGAAGCTCGACCCGGAGCTCGAGCGCCTCGTGGACGACGAGCTCGCCCGCTTCGACGGCTGAATGTGAACTGGACATCGATTCCGGTCGCGTTTCTCGCGGGCATGGTCTCGTTCCTCGCGCCGTGCGTGCTGCCGCTCGTCCCGGCGTATCTCTCGGCGGTCTCGGCCGTCGACGCCGACCGGCTCGGCGAGCCGGGCACGGCGCGGCGCGTGCTCACGGGCAGCGTGCCGTTCGTCGTCGGGTTCACGGCGTTCTTCGTACTGCTGGGCGTCGGCGCGGCGCTCGTCGGCGGTCGGATCCTCGGCGACCAGTTCCTGCTCGAGCGCATGGCGGGGTTCGTGCTCGTCGTCTTCGGCCTTGCGTTCATGGGGCTGCTTCCCTGGCCCGAGCGGCTGGTCGGGGCCGGTCTCCTGCAGGAGGCCCGCGGGCGCGGCTCGCGCGTCCTCCTGGGCGGCGCGTTCGCCGTCTGCGCGGCGCCGTGCATCGGGCCGGTCCTGGCCGCGATCCTCGTCCTCGCCGGCTCGTCCGACACCGCGTTCCAGGGAGCGGCGCTCCTCGCCGTCTACTCGCTCGGTCTCGCGGTGCCGTTCGTCCTCGCAGCAGCGCTCTTCACGCGCGCGATGTCGGCGTTCCGCTGGCTACGCGACCACTATCGCTTCATCCAGGTGACGGGCGGGGCGATCATGGTCGGCCTCGGCCTGCTGCTCTTCTTCGAGCGGTTCTACGTGCTGCGGATCTACCTGAACCGCTTCCTGGAGTGGCTCGGCCTCGAGCCAGCGTTCTGACTCCTTCGGAGCCAGAACGCTAGACGGAGAGCGGCCCGAGCTTCAGATCGTTTGCTTCCGCTCGCGCACGAGCCGTGGAGATCTGCCGGAGCACGAGATCGACGTCGACGTCACGGTGCTCCGGCGCATACGGCGAGAGGCGTCGCTCGGCCTTGACGAGCTGGCGCTCGCAGCCGTTGCGGTTGCCGCGCTCCGCATGGAGCCATGCGACGGCGACGTGCACGAGGCCCTGCAGGAAGTCCCGTTCGGTGTCCGGAGCCGTGCGCCACTCGTCTTCGAGCTCCTCGTGCGCCGCGAAGTACGAGCCCTCCCGGATCAGCTCCAGTCCCTCGTGCAGGCCCATCGCGGCGAATCTAGCGGCGTCCGTCGACGGTGCTACTGTCGCGACGTGGCGACGATCCTGCTGGTCGGGGTCGACCTTTTCTTCCGCGGGAAACTGGAAGGGCTGCTTCCGGGACACCGGCTCGTGACGAGCGACTCGGTCGACGCACCCGACCTCGTCATCGCAGACATCGCGCGCGTCGAGCCGGACGAGGTCGTCGACGCGTGGCCCGACATCCCGATCCTCGGATACACGAACCACACCGACAAATCGGGGCTCCAGCGTGCGCACACTGCGGGGTTCGACCAGGTGATCGTCAAGTCCGCGCTCGTCGAACGGGCGCCGGATCTCGTCTCCGAGCTCGTCGGATCCGTGGCGACGGACACCCCGTAGCCGGGGGCCATGCCGAGGCTAGACTCGACGAAGTGACGTACATCATCGCCGAGCCCTGCATCGACATCAAAGACCGCTCGTGCGTCGATGTGTGCCCGGTCGACTGCATCCACGAGTTCGAGCGAATCCTCATCATCGATCCGGAGGAGTGCATCGACTGCTTTGCACCGACCGAGCAGCTGATCACGTCGCATGGGCTGCGGACGTTCGCGGAGCTCGAGGATCACTCGTGCCGGGTCCTGACCGACGACGGCTTCAAGCCCGCGGTGGTGAAGCGGTTCCGGCGCCGGCCGCTCGTGAAGATCGAGCTCGCGCCCGCGTTCGAGGAGCGCGACCGCTACGGCGGCACGCGGCTCACGACGCGCAACATCTCGCGCTTCCGGCGTTCGGTGTGGGCGACGCCGACGCACGGTTGGGTGCTCGCGGACGGCCAGAAGACGAATGCACTGGACATCGGGCAGTTCGTTCCCGCGGTGCGTGCGGCGCCGAAGCGAGATGGAGAAACGTATCGCCTCGGCGTGCTACACGGGCTCGTCTACGGTGATGGATCGTGGAACAGACACTCGGCGAAGACGGACGAGCACCTGCACTACGTGTATCTGTTTGGCGATCGAGTCGCTCGGTACCGCGACTTCTTCGATCAAGTCAACTTCACACCGTCGCTCGACGTGCATCCCGGTTATGCGGGAACAGGTGTGGTGCGCGCCTGCTCCAATCTCAAGCGCCTCCTCCCCGAGACGGCTGACGCCGAGTACATCGCGGGCTTCATCGACGGGTGGCTTGCCGCCGACGGCGATCCGGTGAGGGCGGGATCCTGGAGGCTTCGTTCTACCGACCACGAGGCACTCGACTGGGTCGAGCGGGTCGCACCGCTTGCAGGGTTCGTCACAGTCGGATCGGGCGAGGAGGGCAACATGAGAACGAACTATGGCGCCCGCAATCGCTCGATCCGGTGGCTCTACCTTGCGACGAGAGACTCGTACTGGCGCGTGATGAGCGTGGAGGCTCCGGAAGCAGACGACGCTGACACGTTCTGCGCCGTCGTCCCACGCAAGCACGAGTTCTCGCTTGCCGGGGGTATCTCGACAAGCAACTGCGGCGCGTGCGAACCGGAATGTCCCGTGGAGGCGATCTTCCCCGAGGACGCGCTCCCGGACAAGTGGAACGCTTTCGTCGAGATCAACTACGCGTTCCCGGATCCCGCGAAGATCAACACTCTGACGGACACCTACGCGACCGAGCACGACGTCCAGAACGAGCCGATCGCGTAGGGGCGAGGCTTGCCTCGCCCTCGAGCCTACGCGGGCAAGAGGTACGCGCAGGGACGCGGGTCGCCTGGAAGCGGCGACGGCGCGATCTTCGTCACCCGATACCGCTGGTCGCCGTCCTCGACCTCGGTTCCCGGCCGGGGCGGGTCGCCGGCTCGCTCGATCAGCTGGTAGCCGGCGGCCGACCAGACGAAGAACAGGAACCCGCTGCGCCCGTTTCCTTCCACGCGGCGATCCTAACGGTGCGCCGCGGCCGGCGGCACCTCGATTCGAAGCGTCGACCCACGTGGATAGCGGACCTCGGAGCTGAAGCGGCCGTTGAGGGTCGCGGCTCGCTCGGCGAGCGCTTCGAGGACGGCTGCGCGACGTTCCGGGGGCCCGTCGTCGGCGACGACGAGCTCGACGCCGCCGCTCTCCGTGGCCCGCAGGGAGATCTCGATCCGGGTCGGAGGCCCGCGCCGCACCGCCTGCTCGGCCGCCTCGCGGAGGATCTGGTATAGCGCGACCGCGGCGTTCTCGCCGAGGTGGGCCGCCTGCGACACGTCGAGGTCGATTCCCACGTCGTGACGGGCGGACAGACGGCGCGTCAGCGCGGCGACCGCCGGCTCGAAGCCGACCTGGTGCAGGACGCGCGGCTCGAGGTCGTCGCAGAGCAGGCGCAGGTCGCGCGCTGCGTCCCGTGCGAGCTCGAGCCCTCGCGCGAAGACCTCCGAGGCCCGCTCGGTGTCGCCGTCGGCGAGCTCCGCGAGTCCGGCGTCCAACATCTGCGCGATCGCGGACAGCTGTTGGATCGGGCCGTCGTGGAGCAGCTCGGCGACCCGGCGGCGCTCCTCCTGCTCGGCCAGCATGCGCTCCGCGAGGAGCGCTCGCTCCGTCTCGTCCACGGCTAGTCGATCATGGCCTCGCGAAGGGCGATCGCGACCGCCTGCGTGCGCGTGTCGGCTTCGAGCTTCGCGAGGATGTGGCGCACGTGGCTCTTCACGGTCTCCTGGCTGATGAAGAGCTTCGCGGCGACGTCTGCGTTCGACATGCCGTCGGCGAGGAGCTGCAGGATCTCACGCTCCCGCGGCGTGAGGATGTCGGCCTGCCCCTGCGCGGACACGAACTCGGCCATGAGCCCCGGATCGACGAACGTCTCCCCGGCGGCGACCTTCTCGATCGCGCGAAGGAGCGTCTCGTGCGGTGCCTCCTTGAGGATGTACCCGCGCGCTCCGGACTCGAGCCCGCGCTGCAGGAGCGAGCGCTCGCCGTAGGCCGTGAAGATCAAGACGCCGGTCTCGGGTGCGCGCTGCAGTACCTGCTCCGTGGCCTCGAGCCCGTCCATGTCGGGCATACGCAGATCCATGATCACGACGTCGGGCTTCCGACGCTCGGCCAGCGCGACTGCAGACGCGCCGTCGGCCGCCTCGCCGATGACGCGGATCAACGGCGACCGGGACAGGGCGAGGCGAAGGCCCTCGCGCACGACCTCGTGATCGTCCGCGATGAGGCAGGTGATCTCATCGGCCACTCGGCGATTCTACGGCGCGAGTCGGCGCGTTCCTGCAGGCCGCTCTCAGACGACCAGTTGGAGCTGACGCGGCGTCGACTCTCGCCGAGGCCGTCTGGTGGGGCTCGACGTGGAGCTGGTCGCCCGTCGCACGGGCTCGAGCAGCGGCTTCGTGGTCGCCGCGCTCAGGTATGCGCGGTTCGCAAAGAGGGCCTCGTAACGCGCGACCTGCTCGGGCCAGTCGCGGGCAAGCGCCTCGAGGAAGTGCTCCCGCACG
>DASUCI010000123.1:0-19597 GCA_035762825.1 Gaiellaceae bacterium
GCCTTCGTGTAGGGATGCTGCGGCCGTTCGATGACCTCCCGCGCAGGCCCCTCCTCGACGATGCGGCCGAGGTACATGACGCAGATGCGGTCGGCGAAGCGAGCTGCCGTGGAGAGGTCGTGCGTGATCATCAGGACCGCGAGACCCTGATCGCGAAGCTCGTCGAGGATCCCGAGGATTCCGGCCCGGACCGAGACGTCGAGCATCGAGACGGGCTCGTCCGCCACGAGCAGGTCAGGCCCGAGCACCAGACTCGCGGCGATCGCGACGCGCTGCCGCTGACCTCCGGAGAGCTCGTGCGGGAACCGATTCGCGAAGAGCTCGGCCGGCGCGAGACCCACCTGCTCGAGCGCATGCTCGACGCGAAGTCGGCGCTCGGAGCGCGATCCGATCGAGTGGATGACGAGCGGCTCGGCCACCGTCGTGGCTACGCGGAAGCGCGGGTCGAGCGACTCGTACGGATCCTGGTAGATGATCTGCATCCGTCGTCTCAACGCCCGCAGGTCACGCTGCGGGAGACTCGTGACGTCCACGCCGTCGAAGGAGACGCTGCCCGACTCCGCCCGGACGAGCCGCAGGATCGCCTGTGCGGTCGTGGTCTTGCCGCAACCGGACTCGCCGACGAGGGCAACCATCTCACCGCGTGAGACCGTCAGCGAGACGCCGGACACGGCGTGGACGTGCTGCTCGGCGCGACGCAGGACGGTCCCGCTGAGACCCCTGGCGACGCGATAGCGGACAACCAAGTCCTCGACCTCGAGCAACGGACGCCCGTTGCCTTCGAACGCGCTCACGCCGCGACCTCCACCGAGCTCGCGAAGTGACACGCGCTCACGTGCCCGTCCCCGACGGTGAGGAGCTCGGGCCGCTCGGCCACGCACCGTGACGCGGCCAGGTAGCAGCGCGGCGCGAAGGGGCAGCCGTGGAGCTCCGTGTCGAGTCTCGGCGGCACGCCCGGAATCGAGATGACCTCCTCGCGGGCGTCGAGGTCCGGGGTCGCCGCCCAGAGCATGCGGGTGTAGGGATGCCGGGTCTCGTGGTAGAGCGCCTCTGTCGGGCCGTGCTCGACGATCCGTCCCGCATACATCACCGCCGCGCGCGTGCACGTCTGGGCGACGATCGGCAGATCGTGCGTGACGAAGACGAGCGCAAGCCCGAGCTCGTCCGAGAGGTACGTCAGGAGCTCGAGGACCTGCGCCTGCACCATCACGTCGAGCGCGGTCGTGGGCTCGTCCGCGAGCAGGACGCGCGGCGAGCACGCCAGGGCCATGGCGATCGCGGCCCGCTGACGCATTCCACCCGACAGCTCGTGCGGGTAGCTCTTCGCCCGCGTCGGCGAGATGCCGACCGTCTCGAGCAGCTCGCGGACACGGCCCGCGGCCTCGCCGCCCTTGGCGAAGCCGTGCAGCTCCATCGGCTCGGCGATCTGGTCGCCGATCCGCTTGACCGGGTCGAAGGCGTTCATCGCACCCTGGAAGACCATCGCGATGTCCTTCCAGCGGTGCGGCGCAACCGTCTCCTCCCCGCGCTCGAGCACGTTCGCTCCGTCCAACAGCACGCGTCCCGACACCGTCGCGGTCGGCGGAAGGAGCCCCATGAGCGCGAGGATCGTGGTCGTCTTTCCGCAGCCCGACTCGCCGACCATGCCGAGCCGCGTGCCGGAATCCACCGAGAACGAGACGCCCTGGACCGCGTGAAGCTTCCTGCCGTTCGGCAGGTCGAACCAGACGTTGAGGTCCTCGACCTCGAGCAGCACCGGTACGGTCACGACTCCAGCTGTCGCGCGGAGGGTCGAAGCACGCGGAAGCGCCTCACCGACAGGTGACCGGTGCGCAAGCGCGGGTTGAGGGCATCTTCCATCGCCTGGCCGATGATCGTGCAGGCGAGGACGACGAGCATCACGCAGACGCCGGGCGGAATGACCACCCACCATGCTTCGTTGATGAGCGCGTCGTCCGTGAAGGCATTCTCGATCAGCCGTCCCCAGGAGATACTGGTCGGGTCGCCGAGACCGAGGAACGTGATGAACGTCTCCGCGAAGATCGCGTACGCGATCAGGAGCACGGTGTTGGCGACAAGGAGCGGCGTCACCTGGGGCAGCACGTGGCGCAGGATCAACCGGGAGTTGCCCGCGCCGAGCGCTCGGGCCCGCTGAACGTAGACCCGCTCCCGCACGCTCTTCGTCTGGGCGCGGATGAGGCGGGCCGTGAACGTCCAGTAGATGATCCCGATGATCACGATGATGTTCCACGTGCTCCGGCCGAAGAGCGCTGCGATGACGATCATCAGCGGGACGTCCGGGATCACGAGGAAGTAGTCGGTGAGGCGCATCAGGGCGGTGTCGATCTTCCCGCCGAAGAAGCCGGCGAGGATGCCGACGGTGCCGCCGATGAGCGCGGAGATCGCCGCGGCGCAGAAGCCGATCAGCAGCGAGACCCGTGCGCCGGAGATGAGGAGCGCAGTCATGCTCGCTCCCCCGCCGTCCGTACCCAACTTGAACTCGCGGCTCGGCGGTTCGAACACCTCTCCGACTTTCGCCTTCGGGTCGCCGTCGATGAGCAGCGGGCCGGCGAGCGCGAGGAACACGAACACGCCGAGGACGCAGACCGCGACCACCGCCGACTTGTTACGCAGGACCGGTGCCGCGAGCGCACGCCAGTTCAGCGAGCGCGTCGGAGACGGTGCCTCCTCGACGGGCGGCGCTCCTGTCTGGATCGGGCTCATCGGCCGGCCTCCGGCCGGTGAGCGGGGAGGGGTGTGGGGAACCGGGAGGTTCCCCACGCTCGCAGGAAGAAGGGGGTCCGCGGGGGAAACCTGGTTTCCCCCGCGACCGCGAGCCGAAGGCGAGCGGTGCTCACTCGGTCACCCGAGGATCGAGCCTGAAATACAGGAGATCGGCAAGCAGGTTGAAGAGGATCACCGACAGCGTGAGCAGCAAGAAAGCCGCCTGCAGCACCGGGTAGTCCCGCTGGTCGATCGCCTCCACGATGAGGAGCCCGACGCCGGGGTACGAGAAGACGTACTCGACCGTGATCGCGCCGCCGATGATGAAGCCGAGCGAGAGTGCGACGAGCGTGATCACCGGGAGCAGGGCGTTGCGGAACGCGTGTCTCCAGACCGTCGACCAGTTCTTGAGGCCCTTTGCGCGCGACGTCAGGATGTAGTCCTCGCCGAGCGTCTCGAGCATCGCCGAGCGGACGATCAGCGTGTACTCGCCGAAGATGACGAGCCCGAGGGTCAGGGCCGGCAGGATCATGTGCTCGAGCCGGTCGACGAGCACCTCGATCGCACCCGGGTCGTCGAGGATGCCGAGCGTCGGATCCTTCACGCCGGCCGTCGGTAACCCGATCCAGCCGGCGATGAACAGTACGATCACGAGGCCGAGCCACTGCGGCGGCATCGAGTAGAAGCCGAGGCCGCCCCACAGCGCCGCCTTGTCAGTCGCCGTGCCGCGCCTCCACGCGGCCACGACGCCCGTCGCTACGCCGAAGACGATCGCGAACAGCACGCCCAGCGCGACCATGGGGACAGTGGTCTTGATGGGCTCCCACAGGATGCTCGTGACCGGCTCCTCGGTGCGGAGCGAGCGGCCCATGTTCCCGTGCGCGAGGTCGCCGAGGTAGATCTGGTACTGCTCCCACTTCGACTTGTCGAGTCCGAGCTCGCGCCGCTGGTACTCCTTGAAATCCTGGGAACACCCCCGGCAGCGAAGTGCCGAGACGGCGTCGCCCGAGAGCGAGCGAAAGAGGACGAAGTTGAGCGTGATCGCCACGAAGACGGTGCCGATCGCGAACAGCACCCGCTTGACGACGTAGTCGGTACCGCGCATCAGGGGTGCCGCTCGCGATCGGGTCCGTCAGCCAGGCTCAGCCCACTTTCTTCGGGCTCGTGTAGTACGACTTCGAGAACGCGCTCAGCGGATTCTTGAAGCCGGTCCACTTCGTCGAGGTCGCATCCAGCGCCACGTGGTTCGTGAGCTGGGTGTAGACGAACGCGTCGTAGACCATCTTCTGCATCTTGTAGATGATCGCCCTCCGCTTCGCGGGATCGACCGTCACGCCCTGCTTCTCGTAGAGCTTGTCGTACGCCGGGTTGTCCCAGCCGGTGTCGCTCCACGAGCACCATTGCTCCTTCGTGACCACGGAGAGCTGGAAGTCCGGCTCGGGACCGGCGATCCAGTCCCACATCGCGATGTCGAACTTCGAGTAGCCGATGCTCTTTGCCGCGTCGCATTTCGCGTCGGTCTCGAGCGCGTAGGACGCAGTCGCGTCGCCGCCGACCTTCAGCACGGCCGTGACACCCAGCTTCGCGAAGCCCTCCTTGACGATCTCGAACATCCGGGTGCCGTTGAAGTCCAGCGAGGTCGGGATGATGATCTCGTACTTCATCGGGTGAGCATCCTGTGCGTACTTGCCACTCGTCGCAGGAGCGACGCGAATGCCGCCCGAGCCTCGCTTGTACCCCAGCCTGTCGAGTGCGGCGTTCGCGGCCTTGCAGTTGTACTTCGTCGGCCCGAGATTCGGGTTCTCGAGGGGCGAGATGTGCCCGACGAGGCTCTCGACCTTCGTGGCGTAGCCGCTGAACACGACCTGGATCATCTTGTCGCGGTCGACGCACATGGACAGCGCCTTCTTCACGCGGGGGTCCAAGAGCTCGCGATTCCTGGGCTTCCGCGGGTTCGAGTTCCACGTGATGTTGGTGATCTCGCCGCCGGGCCACTGGTTCACTTTCACGCCCTTGCTCTTCTTGACCGCGTTCACCGCGGCGAAAGGCACCTGGTCGATCCAGTCGAGGTTCCCGCGCCGCATGTCCGCGATCATCGAGTCGGAGTTCGTATAGAACGTCAGCGCGACCGCGTCGGCGTTCGACTTCTGCCCGTAGTAGTTCGGGTCCGGGATGAAGACGGTCGTGCCCTTCTTCTCGTACTGCTTGATCGTGTAGGCGCCGCCGGTCACCATCGGGAGCTTCCCTTCGGGCCGGAACGTCTTGAGCGCCTTGCCGCCCTTCTGCTTCTTCTCATAGGGCTCCCAGATGTGCCGCGGCACGATGGGAAGCGAGCCGATGAGCCAGAGAGCGTTCCCCACCGGAGCCTCGTAGCGCACGATGAGAGTGGTCGCGTTCGGCGCCGACGCGCTCTTCGCATGGTTGAGCGACGCCGCCTGCACCGCCGTCGCGCCGTCCGCGTACTTCAGCGTCGTGTTGATCGTCCACGCGGCATCGGCTGCGGTCATCGGCTTGCCGTCGGACCACTTCGTGTTCGGCCGCAGCTTGAACGTCCAGACCTTGCCGCCGCCGGAGACCTTCCACGACTTCGCCCAGTCGCCGCTGACGAAGTAGCCCTCCTTCTTCGAGTAATCGACCTCCATGAGCAGCGGGTAGGCCATGATCATCGCGTTGAGTCCCTGGCCCTCGATGTAGTTCCAGGGATTGAACGAATCGACGTAGCTCGTCGTGCCGATGCGCAGGATCCCGCTCCCGCCGGCATCGGTCTCGACTCCCGCCGCTTTCGCGGCTCCGCCCCCCGAGCCGGCCACACCAACGACGCTCGCGATGACGAGCGCGGTCGCGGCCAGCAGGCCGAGCATCAGACGTCTCGACAGCCCTCTGTTCATTTCTCCTCCGCTTTCCCGAGTCGTTGTCTCCGGACGCTTTGACGACATCGACACCATCGAAGTTGTGCCCGCCCGTGCCCTGAATCGTCGACACGCGACGACCCGCGAGAGCATAAACGGCTCCCATCCGGTCTGTACGCTCGCCTCGTGAGCGCCCCTCCGCAGCGTGGGCCACGCCTCCGCGACCTGGGCCTCCGCATCGGCCGCTTCGAGGCCGGGCCCGCGAATGCGATAACCGACGTCACGGGCGTCGCCGTCGGCCACGTCACCGTCTGGCGCGACGAGCCGGAGCCGCCCGAAGGGCGAGGCATCGCGCGCACCGGCGTCACCGCCGTCCTCCCCGCGCCGGTCGAGACGGTCTTCGGCGTGCCCGTTCCGGCAGGCACGGCCGTCCTGAACGGGTCGGGCGAGCTCACGAGCTCGCTCGTGATCCGCGAGTGGGGCAGGATCGAGACGCCGGTCTACCTGACGTCGACGCACGCGGTCGGGCGGGTCTACGACGGGGCGATCGAGGTGGCGGTCGCCTCCGACCCACGCGTCGGAACGGAGGAGTTCGTGATTCCGGTCGTCGGCGAGTGCGACGACAGCTGGCTCTCGGAGGGCCGCGTCGTCCAGGTCGAGGCGGCGGACGTCGCCCGGGCCGTGTCCACCGCGTCCGCGGGCGCCGTCGCGGAGGGCGCGGTCGGCGGCGGGGCGGGAATGATGACCAAGGGCTACAAGGCCGGGATCGGCACGGCGAGCAGGATCGCGCCGTCGATCGGGAGCGCGGTCGGGGTCCTCGTCCTCTCGAACTTCTACCCGCCGCCCGGCCTCGTGATGGACGGCGTCCAGGTCGGGAAGCTTCTCGGCGCGCAACCGGCTCGCACCACCAAGGCAGGAAGCTGCATCGCCGTCGTCGCGGTGGATGCGCCGTTGTCCTCCCACCAGCTCGAGCGCGTCGCGCGACGAGCTGGCCTCGGCCTCGCCCGCTGCGGCTCGGTCGGGCACCACGGCAGCGGGGAGATCTTCGTCGCGTTCGCGCCGCCCGGTCGGCGGCCGCGCGGGGAGGCGCCGGAGGCGAGCGTGTACTCGTACGACCTGAACGACGTCTTCGAAGCGGTCGTCGACGCGACGGAGGAGGCCGTGCTCAACGCGCTCTGGGCGGCGCCCGAGGTCACCGGTCGCGAGGGTCGCGTCGGCCGCGCGCTGCCGCACGACGACGTGCTCGAGCTGCTCGCCGCTCACGGTCGGCTCGGCGGGTAGGCTCGAGCGCATGGCCACCTTCCTCCACACCATGGTTCGCATCACCGATCCCGAGCGCAGCCGCGGCTTCTACGAGGCGCTCGGCTTCCGCTTCTCGCGGGACATGGACATCGTCCGGAACGGGGAGCTCGAGGCGACGAACTACTTCTTCTCGCTCGGCGACGACGAGAACGTCCTCGAGCTGACGTACAACCACGACGGCCGCACGTACGATCTCGGCACCGGGTACGGGCACATCGCGATCGGGGTCGACGACCTCGACGGCACGCTCGCCGCGCTCAAGGACGGGCACGGCATCGAGCCGGAGCGCCCGCCGTACCAGGTCTCAGAAGGCGGCTCACGGATCTGCTTCGTCCGCGACCCGGACGACTACCGCATCGAGCTCATCGAGCGTCGCTAGCTCGGCGTGGACGACGAGACCGTCACGCTCGCGTACACCGAGTGGACGCTCGTCGAGCTCGACGGAGAGCCGGTCGAGATCGGGCCGGACGAGATCCAGCCCACGATCGTGCTCGATCTCGAGGAGTCACGTGTCTCGGGCTCCGGAGGCGTGAACCGGCTCACCGGGACGTTCGCGCTGAGCGAGAGCGAGCTGCGCTTCGGGTCGCTCGCGACGACGCGGATGGCGGGACCCGAAGGCGCCATGCACCGCGAGCAGAGCTTCCTCGCCGCACTCGAACGGGTCACGTCGTACGAGCTGGACGGCAGAGCGCTCACGCTGCTGGCCGGCGCCGACGCCGTCGCGCGGCTCTCCTGCTGAGCCGCACGCGCCTCCTCAGAGCGTCCGGATCTCTACCGCGTCGCCTCGCGCGACGACGACGTCCGAGACGAGCTCGGGCGGGAAGAGGCCGTGCTCGACGACCCCCGGCTCGGCAGAGAGGCGATCCGCGAGCTCCCGCGCATCGTCGAACGTCCCCGTGAAGTCGCCGAGCACGCCTCCGTCGGGGCTCGGCGCCGCGTCCCGGAGCGTGACCGTCCCGAGTCGCCGGAGCGTCGCCGCGAGCCCGAACACCGATAGCTCGAGCGGGACCGGCGAAGCGACCCGCTCGACGAGCTTGCTCGGGTCGACGACGACGACGAAGCGGTCGGCGGCCGCAGCAACGGCTTTCTCGCGCGTGTGCGCCGCTCCCCCGCCCTTGACGAGCCAGCCGTCCTCCGCGACCTGGTCGGCCCCGTCGATCGCGATGTCGAGCCGCGCCGGAGCAGCGGTGCCGGAGAACGACTCGACGGCGAGCCCGAGCTCACGCGCAGCCGACTCCGTCGCGGGCGACGTCGCCACGCAGCGGACGCGGAGACCGCGGCGAGCGAGCGCCGGCAGCAGGTACCCGACCGTCGAGCCGGTCCCGAGACCGACGAGCATCCCGTCCTCGACGAGCTCCGCGGCAGCCTCGGCAGCGAGCCGCTTCTCCGCGTCGAGCCCCATCGAGGAGGACGCTACCCTGAGACGACCGTGGAGCACAGCCCCGAGCGCGAGCTGAAGCTGGCCGCTGACGCGGACTTCCGCATGCCGAGCATCTACGGCCTCGGCGGGGCTGCGGTGCGAAGCGCTCCACCCGAGTGGAACGCGACCACGTACTACGACACGGACGACCTGCGCCTCGCCCGCTGGGGCGCGAGCCTGCGGCACCGGCCCGGCGAGGGCTGGACCGTGAAGCTTCCGGCCGAACGGGAGGCTCCGTTCCTCGTCCGCCCCGAGATCGTGTTCGAGGGCAACGGCGACGTTCCACCTCCGGCGGCCGTCGAGCTCGTCCTCGGCTTCGTCCGCGGTGAGGAGCTGCATGCGCGCGTCCACATGACGACGATCCGCCGGCGGACGGACCTCCACGACGCCGGCGGCCGGTTGCTCGGCGGAGTCGTCGACGACGCCGTGTCGGTGATCGACGGCGACAGCACGCCGGCGAGCTTTCGCGAGCTCGAGGTCGAGATCGCCGACGAGACGACGCCGGCGCTCCTCGACGCCCTCGTCGAGCGGCTCCGCCAGGCGGGTGCCGGTGCCCCCGACCAGACGGCGAAATACGTCCGCGCGCTCGGTCCGGCGTCGCCTCTCCTTCCCGAGGTGGAGGTGCCCGACCTGGGTGCGGATGCGAGCGCGGGCAACGTCGTGCGCCGGGCGATCGCGCTCTCGGCCATCAGGCTCATCCGCCACGACCCCGTCGTCCGCCTCGACACCGATCCCGAGGGAGTGCACCAGGCGCGCGTCGCAACCCGCAGGCTCCGTTCGGATCTGCGCACCTTCCGGCCTCTCGTCGACGAGGCGTGGTCGTCGCCTCTGCGCGACGAGCTCGGCTGGCTCGCCGATCTCCTCGGCGACGTCCGCGACGGCGACGTCCTGCTCGAACGGCTCCGGCACCGGGTCGTGGAGCTTCCCGACGCCCACGAGAGAGATGCGGCAGCAGGCGTGCTCGCGACACTCGAGCACGAGCGCGACGCCGCCCATGCGACGTTGCTGGAAGCCCTGCACGGCCGCCGCTACCTCCGGCTCCTGGACGGCCTCGTGGCCGCTGCGAACGATCCATCCGTGCGCGAGAGCGCGAGCGAGCCCGCAGCCGACGTCGTCGGCGAGCTGGTGCGCCGTCCCTGGCACAAACTGGAGAAACGCGCCGGCAAGCTCGGCGACAGCCCGTCGGACGAGCAGCTACACGCGGTACGCATCAGGACGAAGCGCGTCCGGTACGCGGCCGAGGCAGTCGAGCCGATCGTCGGCAAGCAGGCGAGGGCGTTCGCCAAGGCGGCGGAGCGGCTTCAGGACGTTCTCGGTGAGCTGAACGACGCCGTGGTCGCCGAGCGCTGGCTCGCGAAGTGGGGGCGGCACGGGCGCTCGCTCGAGGAGTTGCGAGGTGCCGAGGCACTCGCGACGTCCGAGCGGTCGGACGCCGAGACGTCGCGGGGCGAGTGGCAGGCAGCCTGGGAGAAGCTCGCGGACCCCGAGCTCCGAGCCTGGATGTGAGCGAGCCCGTCCGCGCGGCCGGCGGCCTCGTGGTGCGCGAGGGGCCGAACGGCGGCGAGATCCTGGTCGTCCATCGACCGGCGTACGACGACTGGTCCTTCCCGAAGGGCAAGCTCGAGCCCGGCGAGAGCGAGGAAGTGGCAGCCGTGCGCGAGGTCGAGGAGGAAACGGGGCTGCGCTGCCAGCTCGATCGCGAGCTCGTGACGACGCGCTACCGGGACGCCCGCGGCCGCCCGAAGACGGTTCGCTACTGGCTCATGACGCCCGTCGCAGGAGTGCTCGCAGCCGCGAACGAGATCGACGTGGCGAGGTTCGTTCCCGTCGCCGAGGCTTCCAGGCTCCTGACCTACGAGCGTGACCGCGAGCTTCTCGACCACCTGGATTTCGCATGAGAACGGTGCACCTCATCCGCCATGCAAAGGCCAAGAGCCGGCTTGCGTGGGAAGAGGCGGATGAGCTCCGCCCGCTCACGAAGCGAGGGCGGCGAGAGGCGGCCGCGATTGCCGTGCGGCTGGGAGAGGTACCCCTTGCGCGGCTCGTCTCGAGCCCGTTCGCGCGCTGCGTACAGACGCTCGAGCCGCTGGCCGTCGCCCTCGACCTCCCGATCGAGACCACCGGCGAGCTGGCAGAGGGAGCCGACGGTGAGCGAGCCGCCGAGCTGATGCTCTCGCTGGCCGGCGACGGCTCGATCGCCTGCTGTACGCACGGCGACGTGCTCCTCGACGTCGTCGACGTGCTCGCGGAATCGGGCGTCGCGCTCGACGCGCCGCGCGCGGCACCGGTCGCCAGCACGTGGGTGCTCTCGGTCGAGGACGGGCGCTTCACCGGCGCCCGGTTCGTCGACCAGCCACCGCGCTAGAGCGTCTCGGCGGAACGGGCCTAGCGCCCGTTTCGCCAAGCCCTCCCACTACAGCGTCTTCGCGACGAAGTCCGCGGCGCGCTCGGCGATCATCACCGTCGGCCAGTTGGTGTGCCCGCGCGGCAGTGCCGGCATCACCGACGCGTCGGCAACCCGTAATCCGTCGATCCTCCGCACGCGGAGCAACGGGTCGACGACGGACGCCGCATCCGACCCCATGCGGCACGTCCCCGCGGGGTGATAGAGCGTCTGCGAGAGAGCGCGAACGTGCGCGCGCAGCTGGTCGTCCGTCCTCGCGTCCGCGCCCGGAAGCATCTCCTCGTCGACGAACGACGCGAGTGGATCCTCGGCGACGACGCGCCGCGCGACGCGCAGGCCGCGCAGCAGCGTCGCGAGGTCCTCGCCGTCCGGATCGCTGAGGTACCGGGGATCGATCTCGGGAGGTTCATGCGGATCGGCCGAGGCCAGCCGCACCGTCCCGGCACTGCGAGGGGCGAGGAGGACGACGGCCAGCGTGAAGCCGTGCTCGGTCGGCTGCTTCAGACCCTCCTCCTCGAACAGCACCGGCGCGAGGAGGAGCTCGAGGTCGGGGGCGGTGAGGCTGGGAAGCGAGCGGACGAATGCGACCGCCTCTCCGAGGTTCGACGTGAGCGGCCCGCGCCCGAGGAAGAGCCAGCGCGCGAGGTTCGCGAGCGACTCGGCGGAGGCGAGGGTCTCCACGTTCCGCGTGCGGACGAGGAGACCGCAGGCGAGGTGGTCGAGGAGGTTCGCGCCGACCGCTGGGTGGTTCACGACGGGCTCGATGCCGACTGCCCGGAGCGTGTCGCTCGGGCCGATGCCGGAGAGCTGGAGAAGCTGTGGCGTGCCGATCGCGCCGGCGCACACCACGACCTCGCGTGTCGCGCGCGCCTCGTCCGGCCGGCCGTCCTCGCTCGCGTGGTATTCGACACCGACGGCTCGCCCGCCCTCGACGAGCACACGCGCCACGAGCGCGCCGGTCACGACGGTGAGGTTGGGACGGCGCCGGGCAGGCGCGTAGTAGCCGTCGAGCACCGAGAAGCGCCGGCCGCGCCGCTGCGAGACCGGCACGAAGCCGACGCCGTCGTTCACCTCGCCGTTGAGATCCGGCGCGGGCGGGATACCGATGGCTCGAGCCGAGTGGACGAACGCCTCGGCGAGCACGTGGCGGTCCGGGAGATCCGCGAGCGGGAACGCGCCCCGCGCGCTACGCGCGAAGACGGGCTCGACGTCGTCCCACGACCAGCCCGTGCACCCCGCAGCCGCCCAGCCGTCGTAGTCGGCCCGCGTTCCGCGAAGAACCATCATCGCGTTCATCGCAGAGGTCCCGCCCAGCATGCGGCCGCGCGGGAAGACCACCTGGCGCCCGTCGAGGGTCGCCTGCGGCGTCGTCACGTCCCCCCAGTCGACCGCCGAGCGATAGAGCTTCGAGAAGGCCGCCGGGATCCGCAGCTCGAGCTTCCGCGAGCGCGGGCCGGCCTCGAGGAGGAGCACGGAGACGTCGGGCTTCTCGGTGAGTCGCGAGGCGAGCACGCAGCCCGCCGTGCCGCCTCCGACGATCACGACGTCGTGCACCGGCCGAGAATAGGTCGTGACGCTTCTGGCCCGAAGTCGTGTCCCACGCGTGACGAATTACGTCGTAGCCTCGCCTGCATGGTCACTGCGGCGAAGAGCGCTCGGAAACCGCCGACGACGGCGACACCGTGGGGCGCCGCGACCCTGATCGAGGAGGCCGCGGTTCCACAACGGGTGGGCGACAAGCGCTTCTCCGTGGTGGTGCAGCTCCTCGATGCGCCGAGCGGGGAGCGTCTGATCCGGTTCGCGTACACGACCGACGGGGCAGCCCGGCGAGGCCCCGTCACGATGCGGGCGCGCGACCTCGAGCGACTGCGGGCGGCGCTCGAACGCGCGCCCGTCCTCAAAGAAGTACTCGGTCTCTAGCGTCCGCCGGAAAGCTGCGGGGCGGACTTGCGCTACGCGACCGCGACCGCGAGCGTCGCGCGGAACGCAGCCGCGGAGTCGACGAGCGCTGCCAGCAGGAGCCCCCCGTCACCCGAACCGAGCAGTGGGTCGACCGCGTGCTCGGGATGAGGCATGAGGCCCATGACGTTCCTCGCCTCGTTGACGACGCCGGCCACGTTGCCGAGGGCGCCGTTCACGTCGTCTGCATAGCGGAGAACGATCTGGCCGCGCGCGGCGAGCCGGACGAACGTTCCCTCGTCCGCGTACCACGCTCCCTCGCCGTGCTTCACGGGGATCACGAGCTCCTGTCCCGGCGAGCACCGGCGCAGGAAGGGCGCGTCCGCGTTCTCGACTCGCACCGTCACGTCCTCGCACACGAACTCGAGCTGCCGGTTCGGCCGGAGCACCCCGGGAAGCAGCCGCGCTTCGCAAAGGGTCTGGAACCCGTTGCAGATCCCGAGCACCGGCCCGCCGGCAGTGGCGAACGCGCGGACTGCGTCCATCACCGGTGCGACGCTGGCGATCGCGCCCGTGCGCAGGTAGTCGCCGTACGAGAAGCCGCCCGGCAGGACGACCGCGGCCGTGCCCGTGGGGAGCTGGGCGTCCTGATGCCACGCCGCGACCGGATCCGCTCCGACGGCGCCGAGTGCCCACGCGGCGTCGTGATCGTCGTTCGATCCGGGGAACGTGACGACCGCGACTCGAGGCTTCTCCGTCATGCGTCCTCCACGACGATCTCGTAGCTCTCGATCAGCGGGTTCGCGAGCAGCTCCGAGCACATGCGCTCGACCTGAGCCTCGGCCTCCGCAGGATCGTCGGCCGCGAGCTCGAGGTCGATCAACCGTCCGACGCGCGTTCCGGACACCTCGAAACCGAGCTTGCGCAGCGAGTGGCGAACGGCGTCGCCCTGCGGATCGAGGATGCCGTCCTTCGGACGAACCATGACAACGGCCTTCACAGAACCACCTCCGGGTTCGCGAGATACGCATCGAACGAGATCTCGGTGAGCCGCTCGAACGCCTCGACGTACCGCGCTCGGGTACCGGCGACGACGGCGTCCGGAAGCTCGGGTCCTGGCGGCTCCTTGTTCCACCCGGCCCGCTCGCACCAGTCGCGGACGAACTGCTTGTCGAACGAGGGTTGTGCGTGTCCGGGCTCGTACCCGGCCGCAGGCCAAAACCGGGAGGAGTCCGGGGTGAGCGCCTCGTCTCCGAGCACGACCGTGCCCTCCGGTGCGATTCCGAGCTCGAACTTCGTGTCGGCCAGGATGATCCCCCGCGCCTCGGCGTGGTCGGCGGCGAATCGGTAGAGCGCGAGCGACGCCTCCCGCGCGATCCGGTATCGCTCGTCCCCGCACAGCGCAGCAGCGTCGTGCTCGTCGATGTTCTCGTCGTGTCCGGCCGCGGCCTTCGTCGCCGGCGTGAAGATCGGCACTGGCAGCCTCGACGACTCCTCGAGACCCGCCGGCAGCACGTGCCCGCAGACCGCGCCCGTGTCGCGGTAGTCCTTCCAACCGGATCCTGCGAGGTACCCGCGAACGACGCACTCGATCGGCAGCATCTCGAGACGCCGGCACACCATCGTGCGCCCGTCGTCGCCGAGAGCGAGGAGATGGTTGGGGACGAGGTCGCGGGTACGCGCGAACCAGAAGGCCGACAGGCCCGTCAGGACGCGACCCTTGTCCGGAATCGGCGTCGGCAGCACGACGTCGAACGTCGAGATGCGATCGCTCGCGACGAGAGCGAGGCTGCCGTCGTCGAGCGCGTAGAGCTCGCGCACCTTTCCGCTCGCGACGTGTGTGGCTGCCTCGTGGCTCACGCACCGACCTCCTGAGGAACGAGTCGCGCCGGCACGCGCGCGAAGACCGCGTCGACGTGCCTGGTGTACGCATGGAGGTCGAAGACCCCGTCGAGGTCGACCCGCGGCGCGATCTGCGGATCCGAGCGAACGAGATCGCGGAAGTCGAGCCCTTCGTCCCATGCCCGCATCGCGTGGCGCTGCACCGTGCGGTACGCCTCGTCGCGCTCGAGTCCCGACTCGACGAGCGCCAGCAGCAGCCGCTGGCTGAAGAAGAGCCCGCCCGTCGCCTCGAGGTTCGCGCGCATGCGCTCCGGCCGCACCACCAGCTTCTCCACGAGCCATGCGAACCGGCCGAGCATGTAGTCGGCGGCGAGAAACGCGTCGGGGAGAACGACGCGCTCCGCCGACGAGTGCGAGATGTCGCGTTCGTGCCAGAGCGCCACGTTCTCGAGCCCGACCGACGCGTAGCCGCGCACGAGACGTGCGAGCCCGCAGATGCGCTCGGCGACGATCGGGTTGCGCTTGTGCGGCATCGCAGACGAGCCCTTGTGCCCCGAGGCGAACGGCTCCTCGACCTCACGTACCTCCGTGCGCGCGAGATGACGGATCTCGAGCGCGAAGCGATCGAGAGACGACGCGAGGATCGCGAGCGCGGACAGGAGCTCGGCATGCCGGTCGCGCTGGAGGATCTGCGTCGAGCTCGGCGCAGGCGCGAGCCCGAGCCGCTCGCACGCGATCCGCTCCACCTCGGGGGTGGTCGACGCGTAGGTGCCGACCGCGCCTGACAGCTTCCCGACGCGCAGGCCCGCGAGCGCGCGTTCGAGGCGCTCTCGATCGCGGTCGAGCTGGAAGACCCAGCCGAGCAGCTTCAGCCCGAACGTCGTCGGCTCGGCGTGCACGCCGTGCGTCCGCCCGATCGTGATCGTGTCGCGATGCTCCTCGGCCCGCGCCAGCGTGGCTTTCGTCGCGCGGCCGATCTCCTCGAGGATCAGCTCGCCGGCGCGCTGAACGGTCAGCGAGAGCGCCGTGTCGAGCACGTCCGACGAGGTGAGCCCGTAGTGGAACCAGCGCCCGTCCGCGCCGAGGTCCGACGAAACCGTGTCGACGAAGGCGGCGACGTCGTGGTTGGTGACGCGCTCGCGCTCGGCGACCTGCGACGGGCTCGGCACACGCGCGCGTTCTCGAACGGCACGCGCGCTCGCCGCCGGAACGGTTCCGACTTCGGCCCAGGCGTCGAGGACTGCGAGCTCCACGGCGAGCCACTGCTCGAGCTTCGCCTCCTCGGACCAGACCCTGGACATGGCAGGCCTGGCGTAGCGGGCGATCACCGCGACGATTCTAGTCGGCGCCCCACCCGGCGCCCCTTGCACAGATTCGGCTCGATCCCGTGAACCTCTCGTACGAGATCGCCGACTAAACTCGAAAGTGGGTGGAGGCGAGGGGTGGCCCCAGGGTCATTGCCCGATTCGGACTCGTCTCAGGGGTCGACTCCGATCCCTGCTTCGGCTGCCGCGGCGATGTCTCCGCGAAACCGCGCTCCCGGGAACGAGATCAGCTCGGCCGCGTCATACGCAACGGTGCGCGCCTCGGCGAGCGACGGTCCGAGCCCCGTCACCGCCAGGATCCGGCCGCCGTTCGTCACCAGGCGCTCACCCTGCAGCGCCGTTCCAGCATGGAACACGAGCGCACCGGCTCGCTCCGCGTCGGCGACGCCTTCGATGGTGCCGCCGCGGTGGCCCTCCTCCGGGTATCGCTCGGCCGCCAGGACGACGGTGACCGCTGCGTCCGCCGACGACCCGACCGCGATGCCGGACACGTCGCCGCTCGCCGCCGCGGCAAGCCCTCCGAGGAGATCGCCTTCGAGGAGCGGAAGGACAGCCTGGGTCTCGGGGTCGCCGAACCTGCAGTTGAACTCGAGGACGCGCACGCCGTCCGGCGTCACCATCAGCCCCGCGTAGAGCAACCCGACGAAGGGGCACCCTCGTCTGGCGAGCTCGCGCAGCACTGGCCGATGTACCTCCTCGACGAGAGCCTCGGCTGCCGACGGGTCGATCCCGACCGCGGGCGCGTACGCGCCCATCCCGCCCGTGTTCGGCCCTTCGTCGCCCTCGTAGGCACGTTTGAAGTCCTGCGCCGGGACCAGAGGCCGCGCCTGGTGACCGTCGCAGATCGCGAAGAGTGACACCTCGGGCCCTGACAGCAGCTCCTCCACGACCACGTCGCCTCCCGACCCGGCCAGCGACCGCATCGCGTCGTCGACGTCGGCCTGCGTCAGGCACACGAAGACGCCCTTCCCCGCGGCCAGTCCGTCGGCCTTCACCACGCACGGAGGTCGCGCGATCGCGAGCCGCGGCGCCGTCGCCACCCCGGCCGCGGCCATCACCTCCTTGGCGAACGCCTTCGAGCCTTCGATCCGGGCGGCGGCCGCGCTCGGACCAAACACGAGGAAACCGAAACGGCGGAGTGCGTCTGCGAGCCCGAGGACGAGCGGAAGCTCGGGCCCGACGACGACGAGATCGACCTCCAGCGATCGCGCCAGTCCGAGAACTCCCTCCGCGTCCTCGGCGCGGATCGGGTGACACTCGGCGACCGCGGCGATGCCCGGGTTGCCAGGAGCGGCATGGAGCTGGGTCAGCGTCGGCGACTGCGCGAGCTTCCAGGCGAGCGCGTGCTCACGGCCGCCGGAGCCCACGACGAGGACTCGCACCGCATGAGTCTAGTGAGGGCGCCTGCCGGCAGTGGCTAGGCTCGAGCCGTGGACGAAGCCACCGTCGCAAGCTGGCTCGAGCGCTACGTCGCTGCCTGGCGCTCGTACGACCCGGACGAGATCCGCGCGCTCTTCGCGGAGGACGCCGTCTACCGGTTCCACCCGTGGGACGAGGGCGCCAAGGCCGTCGCGGGGCGCGAGGCGATCGTCGCGAAGTGGCTCGAGGAACCCGACACGCCGGAGTCCTGGACGGCCGAGTACAGCTCCTGGGCGATCGACGGTGACCGTGCGGTCGCGGTCGGCACCTCACGCTACTTCGCGACCGACCACGCCGAGGAGGTTCTGTTCCACAACGTGTTCCTCCTGCGCTTCGACGAAGCCGGCCAGTGCGTGGAGTTCACCGACGTGTACATGCGCCGGCCCGACTGAGGCGATCAGAGAGCGAGCACGTGCTCGCGGGCCGCGCCCGTGCCGACCAGGGTCACCGGCACGCCGAGCGCGTCCTCGACGAACGACACGTAGGAGCGAGCGGCGCTGGGTAGCTCCGCGTCGATGTGCTCGCCCCAGCCGCGGAGGACCTCGAACACCGGTCGGCAGTGGTGGAAGTCGCTCTGGTGGGCCGGGAAGTCCTCGGTCTCCGAGCCGTCCGGCAAGCGATAGCGCACGCAGACGGGAAGCTCGGCGAACTCGGACAGAACGTCGATCTTCGTCAGCGCGAGCGAGGTGATGCCGTTCACGCGAACGGCGAAGCGAAGCGCGACGAGATCGAGCCAGCCGCAGCGCCGCTCGCGCCCCGTCACCGTGCCGAACTCGTGCCCGAGCGTCTGGACGCGCTCGTGGTCGGGACCGACGATCTCGCTCGGGAACGGGCCCTCGCCGACACGCGTGACGTACGCCTTGGCGACCCCGAGCACTTCGTCGATGCGCTTCGGCCCGATCCCGAAGCTCACCGCGGCGCCGGCGGCGATCGGGCTCGACGACGTGACGAACGGATACGTCCCGTGGTCGAGGTCGAGGAGCGTGCCCTGGGCGCCTTCGAAGAGGACCCGCTCGCCCTCGCGGAGCGCGCGATCGACGAGGAGCGACGTATCCGCGACGTACGGCGCAAGCCGCACAGCGAAGCCGAGCTGCGTCGAGACGACGTCCTCGACGTCGAACGGCTCGAGCTCGTACACGCGCTGCAACCAGACGTTCTTCTCTTCGACCGCGAGCTCGAGCTTCTGCCGGAGGATCTTCGGGTCGAGCAGGTCCTGCACGCGAATCCCAATGCGCGTCGCCTTGTCCGCGTACGCCGGCCCGATCCCGCGGCGCGTCGTGCCGATCTGCAGGCGTCCGAGCCGCCGCTCCCTCGCCCCGTCGAGCGCGATGTGCCACGGCATGACGAGATGGGCATTGCCGGAGACGAACACGAGACCCGTCGTCTCGTGCCCGCGCGACTCGAGCTCGTCGAGCTCGGAGATCAGGACGGCCGGATCGACGACGCAGCCGGCGCCGATCGCGCAGCGCTTCCCCGCGATGACGCCGGTCGGGATCTGCCGGATCTTGTACGTCTCGTCCCCGACCACGACGGTGTGGCCCGCGTTCGGGCCGCCCTGGTAGCGGCAGACGAGCTCGGACTCCTGCGCGAGCAGGTCGACGATCTTTCCCTTCCCCTCGTCGCCCCACTGCGCGCCGACGATGACGGTCGCAGGCACGCGGGCCAGTCTTGCAGGTCGAGAAGCCCGAGCTCCCGCTCGGAGCTACGCCGCTGCCAAATCGGCGAACTTCGCATAGCGCCGCAGCCAGGACAGCTTCACGGTGCCCGTCGGCCCGTTGCGGTGCTTCGCGAGGATGACCTCGGCGATGCCCTGCTGGTCGGACTCCTCGCCGAGGTAGTACTCGTCGCGGTAGATGAACATGACGAGGTCCGCGTCCTGCTCGATCGAGCCCGAGTCGCGCAGGTCGGAGAGGATCGGACGCTTGTCGTGGCGCTGCTCGACCGCGCGTGAGAGCTGTGACATCGCGAGGATCGGGACGTCGAGCTCGCGTGCGAGCACCTTGAGCGCACGCGAGATCTGCGAGACCTCCTGCACGCGGTTCTCCGCATTCGCACCCGACGTCATGAGCTGGAGGTAGTCGACGACGATGAGGCCCAGGTTGGGCTCCCTCGACTTGAGCCGACGGGCCTTCGAGCGTAGCTCCATGATCGTCGTCGAGCCCGAGTCGTCCACCCAGATCGGCGCTTTCGTCAGGCGGTCGCAGGCAGCGGTCAGCCGAGGCCAGTCCTCGGGCGCGAGGCGGCCGGTGCGCAGCCGCTGCGACTCGACCTTCGCCTCGCTGCACATCATCCGCTGCGTCACCTCGGCCTTCGACATCTCCAGCGTGAAGAGCGCGACGGGGACGTTGTGACGAACGCCGAGGTTGGCGGCGACGCACAGGCCGAGGGCCGACTTCCCCATCGACGGCCGGGC
>DASUCI010000124.1:0-3070 GCA_035762825.1 Gaiellaceae bacterium
GCAGCGAGGGGCTGCTGGTGCTGCGGGAGGCGCCGGGAAACCACCTGCGAGACGCCGTCAGGCCCCATCGTCACGCCGTAGAGGATATCGGCGGCCTCCATCGTCCTCTTCTGGTGGGTCACCACGACGAACTGCGCGCGATCGGAGTAGCGGCGCAGGAGCTCGACGAAGCGTGCGATGTTCGTATCGTCGAGCGCCGCTTCGACCTCGTCGAGAAGGTAGAACGCGCATGGTCTCGCGAGGAAGAGCGCGAAGAGGAACGAGATCGCACCGAGCGCCTTCTCGCCGCCCGACAGCAGCGAGAGACGGGTGATCCTCTTGCCTGCGGGACGCAGCTCGACCTCGACCCCGGGCTCGACGCCTTCCTCCTCCGACTCGACCAGCCGCAACCGGCCCTCGCCCCCAGGGAAGAGCGTTGACGCGACCTCCTCGAAGTGCTCGGCCACCGCCGCGAACGTCTCCGCGAAGCGGCGCTCGACGGTCGCGGTCAGCTCGGCGCGGAGCTTCTCGAGCTCCTCGAGGCTGTGCTCGAGGTCGGCACGCTGCGTCTTCAGGTCGTCGAGCCGTTCCTTCTCGGCCTCGTACTCCTCGCGTGCGAGCGGGTTGACCTGGCCGAGCGTGATACGGCGATTCTCGAGTCGCTCGACGCGGGTGACGAGCTCGGCGCGGTCGTCTCCGTCCGCGATCTCGACCTCTCCGGCAGAGTCGAGCCGACGCGTCGCATCCGAGACGTCCGCGTCGATCCGCGCGATCTCGACCTCCGCGGCCGTGACCGCCGCGCTCGCCTCCTCCAGCTCTCGCCGCACGTTCACCTCGGCCGCGCCGAGCCGCCGGAGCTCCTCGCCGAGGTCGCCCGCACGGGTGGCGCCCGCGTCGACCCGGGCGCGGAGCGGTGCTTCGAAGCGGCTCGCCGCCCGCCGCGCATTCTCGACCCCCTGCTGGAGCGCCGTCGCGAGGTCGACGAGGCGCCCGAGCGTCCGGGCATCGATCGCCGTCGCGCGGATCCTGGGCGCGCGACCGAGCGCAGTCTCGGCCGCCGAGGCCCGGACGGCAGCGGCCTCGGCGGCGCTCGTCGCCGCCGCGACCTCATCGGCGAGCGCCGATGCCTCGGCGGCAAGTGCGCTGCGCCGGCTCTGGAGCTCGAGCAGGACCGCCTCGGCCGTCTCACCCACGAACCAGAGCTCGCCCCGCGCCGGGTCGTAGCCGAAGCCCTCGGCCGTCACCGAGGGCGTGGAGACCTCGAGCAGCTCGTCGAGCGGCACGACGGGGAACTCCGCCACGAGCTCCTGCGGCGGGCGTCCCGCGAGCACCGTGAGGGTTCCGAGGCCTGCCGCTCGAGCGCGCTGCAGCAACGCGAGCCCGACGGTCGGGTCGTCCGCGAGCACGGCGGACGCGCGCGACCGCAGCGCGGCCGCGACCGCGCGCTCGGCACCCGACGGGACGTCGAGTGCGGCCAGGGCGAGGCGTGCGCCGTCCTCCGCGAGGGCACGAGCGGCCGGCGGCAGGCCTTCCTGTTCCGCGAGCGCCTGCTCGAGCGCACGGACACGCTCGCCCACGAGCTCTGCGCGCTCGGAGACGGCGATGCGCTCGCGCTCGGCGCTCCGCGCCGCGTCCGCTGCCCGTACCGCCGCGAGCTCGAGACGGGCGAGATCGCTCTGCCCTTCTTCCTCGTCGCCCACCGTGGGCGTCTCGGCACGGAAGCGTTCGAGCAGCGCAGCCGCCGACTCCGCCCGCAACTCGAGGCGCTCGCTACCCCCCTGGAGTCGATACCGCGCCGCAACCGCCGACTCTCGCCGACCCGCCGCGTCCGACAGCTCGTCCTCGGCGCGCGCGCGCTCGGCCAGCAAGCCCTCCAGCCTCCCCTGAGCTCCCCTCTTCGCGAAGGCGGCCGTGTCACGTCGCTCCTCCGCTTCGGAGCGGCGCGCGCCGGACTCGGTGAGGTCGAGCTGCGCGATCCGTGCTCGCAACCCCGCGATCTCGGTGCCGAGCTTCTCCGCGCGCTCGGCAGCTGTCGCCTGCAACGCCAGCGGCCGCAGGCGCTTGCGCACCTCCTCCTCGACGTCGCGCGCACGCTCGACCTGAACGGCGACGCGAGCGAGCTTGAGCTCTGCGCGATGCCTCCGGCGCTTGAACTTCCCGAGCCCGGCCGCCTCCTCCACGAAGGCCCGCCGGTCCTCGGGCCTGGATGCGAGGACCTGCTCGACCTTTCCCTGTCCGACGATCGAGTGCATCGCCGCGCCGAGACCGACGTCGGCCAGGATCTCGACCAGATCGGTTCGGCGCACGGCAGCCCGGTTCACGAGGTACTGGCCCTCTGCACCACGAACGAGCCGGCGCGCGATCGATACCTCCGAGAAGTCGAGGTCGGGCCAGGCGCCGTCCTCGTTGTCGAAGACGAGCTCGACCTCACAGTGCTCCGCGGCCTTGCGATCTCCGCCGCCCGCGAACAGGACGTCGTCCGGCTTCTCCGCGCGGAGCTCGGACGGCGTCAGGGAGCCCGCCGCCCAGACGATGGCATCAGCGATGTTCGACTTTCCCGAGCCGTTCGGCCCGACGATGACGGCCACCCCCGGCTCGAGATCGATCTCGAGCGAGTCAGGGAACGACTTGAAGCCGCGGATGCGGAGCGTGCGCAGATGCACCGGCTCAGGATTCTCGCGAGTGCCTCGGACGACTCAGATGCGTTCTGGGACGACGCCCAGCGCTTCGAGCGCCTGGCGTGCGGCTTCCTGCTCGGCCGCCTTCTTCGTCGAGCCGCGGCCGATGCCGAGCTGCTCGCCGCCGACATGAGCGGCGCAGACGAAGCGGCGGTCGTGTGGCGGCCCCTCGACCTCGAGCACCGTGTAGTGCACCTGCCGCCCCGTTCGCGCCAGCGCCTCTTGCAGCTCCGTCTTGTAGTCGACATGACTCGAGCGCGCGTACTCGATGCGCTCCGAGAAGGCGTCCACGATGGCCGGTTCGATCGCCTCGAACCCGTGCTCGAGGTAGACGGCAGCGATCGATGCCTCGAGCACCGCGGCAAGGACGTTTCGGCTACGGGAGATGCTCTGGAGCTCGTCGCGGGGCGCAT
>DASUCI010000125.1:0-3775 GCA_035762825.1 Gaiellaceae bacterium
CAGCTCGCTCGCCGCTCGAAGGCAACCGCGAACGTTTCTGCGGCCAGCTCGTCAGCGAGATCGCAACCAGCTCGTCGATGGAGGTACCTGTGGATGGCACCGAAGTGGCGATCGAAGATCGGCGCGAACGCTCTCGGCTCACTCAGTGAGTGCGCCAGGCAATCCGCATCCGACAACGCGTCCATACCCTGACTGTGCCCGATGCGGGGGTTTCCCTTTCAGCTTGGGTCCTCAGGCCAGAGTCCGCTCCCAGCGTCCGGGGCCAGTCGTTCCAGAGCCGGACTGAGCACGGCACTGAGCACGGGCCTTCGAGCGCCTCGACGGGTGCCCCGATTCGGCTCTATGACTGAAGCCGACGCCCGGACTCGAACCGGGGACCCCTTCATTACGAGTGAAGTGCTCTACCAGCTGAGCTACGTCGGCGCGGTCGGGTGAGTGTAGCCAGGCTCAGACGGGGGTTACCCGGGCGGCACCGGACAGCGCTCGACGGAGTCGGACGAACAGCGCCTCGAGGGCGAGTGACGGGTTGAGGTTGAACTCCTCGAACGCTCGCCACGCCTCACGAACCGCCTCGGCCGCGACGGGAGCGCCCTCGTCCGCGCCCGCGGCCACGTCCTCTCGGAGGTCGTCGAGCCGGTCGGCGTGCAGGGCCGCTTCGGCGGCGCCGGCGCCGACCATCACGAGATCGCGGTACCACGCCTCCAGTCCCTCGAGGCCCGCGAGCAGCTCGTCCCGCTCGGCGCCTCGGTATGCGCGCCGAACGCGCTGATCTGCGTCCCTCGCCGGAAGGTCGAGCGTGTCGACGAGGGCCTGCTCGCGCTCGCGCGCTTCTTCCCCTCGCTCGGCGGCTGCCGCGAGCAGGACGCCGGCGGCGACACTCGGATCGAAGCCCGGCGCGAGATAGACGGAGCGTGCGGCGTCGATCAGCGCGTCCCGGCGCGCGGAGGCGTGTGGGTCGAGGAGCCGGCGCGCGCGGTCGAGCCGCCCGCTGGACGCGCGGGACAGCACGCGCACCTCCTCGTCGTTCCGCTCTGGCGCCTGCGCCGCGATCCACTCCCGCACCGCGCGCTCGGAGAGACGGCGGAAGGGCACGAGCTGGCAGCGCGAGAGGATCGTCGGCGGGAGCGGGCCGAGCTCGCCGGCGACGAGGACGATGACCGCGTACGACGGTGGCTCCTCGAGGTCCTTGAGCAGCGCGTCGGCTGCCTCGTCGTTCATGCGGTCGGCGTCGAGGACGAGGTAGACGCGGCGATCGCCCTCGAACGGGCGCATGTGCAGGTCGTGCCGGAGCGCCCGCACGTCGTCGATCCGGATCATCTCGCCGAGCGGCTCGAGGAGATAGAGGTCGGGATGCGAGCGCAGCTCGACCCGTCGCGCATCGCCGAGGAGCGCGCCCGCGAACGCGAACGCAGCCGTGCGCTTTCCCACTCCGGCAGGCCCGTGCAGGAGATACGCGTGCGCCCCGCCTTCGGTCAGCGCAGCGGCCAGGAGCCGCTTCGCCTCGGCCTGCTCAGGTACGGACGCGAAGGGATCCATACACCTCCTCGGCGAGCTCGTCGACGGGGCGGGTCGCATCGAGGACGACGATGCGCTCCGGGAAGCGCTGCGCCAGCTCGCGATAGCCGGCGGCGGCGCGCTCACGGAAGTTGTCTCCCTCGCGCTCGAGCCGGTCGTGGTGCCGTCGGATGCGGGAGGCGACCTGGCTCGGATCGAGCTCGAGCAGGTAGGTGCGGTCGGGGACGATCCCGCCGATCGCCGCGAGGTTGAGCTCGAGCATGCGGTCGAGCCCGAGGCCGCGCGCGACTCCCTGGTACGCGACGGACGAGTCCAGATAGCGGTCGCAGATCACGGAGGCTCCTCGGTCGAGCGCGGGACGGATCACCTCGTCAACGAGCTGCGCCCGCGCGGCGACGTAGATGAGCGCCTCCGCCCACGGACCGACATGCCCGCCGTGCAGCACGAGGTCGCGGAGCCGTTCGCCGAGCTCGGTCCCGCCCGGCTCCCGCGTCGAGACGACGTCGACTCCGTCGGCCTCGAGGCGCGCGCGCAGGAGCTCCGCCTGCGTCGACTTCCCCGAGCCGTCGAGGCCCTCGAAGGTCACGAACATCGGACGTCATCCTACGGCCGTCCGTAGGATGCGAACCGTGCGGGCGATCGTGACCGGAGGAGCCGGCTTCATCGGCTCGCACGTCGTCGACGCGCTCGTCGCGCGCGGCGACGAGGTTGCGGTGATCGACTCGCTCGTCCACGGCTCGAAGGAGAACGTGAGCGCCGGCGCCGAGCTGCACGTGCGCGACATCAGGGAGCCACTCGACGACCTGTTCGACGCGGTTCGTCCCGAGGCCGTGTTCCACCTCGCGGCGCAGGCCGACGTTCGGGTCTCCGTCGAGAACCCCGTCGAGGACGCGGACGTCAACGTCGTCGGAACCATCCGCATCCTCGAGGGCGCGCGGCGTCATGGGGCACAGGTCGTCTTCTCGTCGACGGGCGGGGCGATCTACGGCGAGTGCGGGGAGCCGGCGCGGGAGGACGCGGCGACCGAGCCGCTGTCGCCGTACGGCACCTCCAAGCTCGGTGCTGAGGAGTACCTGCGCGCGTACAACCGGCTCTACGGGACACGCCACATCTCACTGCGCTACGGGAACGTCTACGGCCCGCGCCAGGATCCACACGGCGAGGCCGGCGTCGTCGCGATCTTCCTCGGTGCACTCGCCCGCGGCGAGCAGGCGCAGATCTTCGGCGACGGGGCGCAGACGCGCGACTACGTCTACGTCGGCGACGTCGCGCGCGCGACCACCTCGACAGTCGGCCAGGATCACGGTGTCTTCAACGTCGGCACGGGCCGCGAGACCTCGGTCGTCGAGCTCTACGAGCTCTGTGCCCGTGTCGCCGGCTCGGACATCCCGGCGCAGCAGGCTCCGGCGCGCCTCGGCGAGCTGCAGCGGAGCTTCCTCGACCCGACGCGGGCCGCAAGCGAGCTCGGCTTCACCGCCATGGTCGACCTCGAGGACGGCCTCCGCGCAACCTGGGAGTGGGTCCTGAAGGAATAGGCCTCGCCCGGGCGAAACCGTCGCCCGTGGATCACCCACTCGCTGCTCCCGACGCGCTCGTTCGCCCCTGGCGAACCGCCGCCTATGTCGCCGTCGGGATCGCCGCGTTCGAGCTCCTTCTCCTCCTCTTCATCGGCGGCGGGAAGCTGACCGGGTTCGTCGCAGACCGGATCGAGCTCGCCGCACAGGATCAGGTGCTCACGACGCTGACCGAGCGCGCCGCGAAGCCGGTGACGCGCAAGCCCGCCTCCGCGGCCGTCGCGAAGCGGCCGCGCTCCAAGACCGTCGTCCTCGTGCTCAACGGGAACGGCCGCACCGGCGCCGCAGCCTCCGCCGCGGCCCGCGTCTCGGGACGCGGCTACAAGATCGGCGCAGTCACGAATGCGCCGCAGCGAGTCCCGCGCAGCATCGTGATGTACAGGCCCGGCTTCGCCGGAGAGGGCCGCCGCCTCGGCAGGGATCTCGGCGTCCGGCGCGTGACGCCGCTCGACGGGATGCGTGGCAGCCAGCTCGGGCGCGCGCAGCTCGTCTTCATCCTCGGCCCGTAACGCCGCGTGGCGCCCGTCCGCTACTGCTCGGCGTGCGGAGCGGAGCTGCCGTCAGGCCCGCCGGTGACCTGCACGCGCTGCGGAACGAGCCACTGGCGCAACCCCTGGCCGTGCGCGAACGGGATCGTCGTGCGCGAGGGACGGGTGCTGCTCTGCCGGCGGGCACACGCTCCCTGG
>DASUCI010000126.1:0-3272 GCA_035762825.1 Gaiellaceae bacterium
CGCGCTGCCGTCGAGCAGGGCGTCGATCTGCTGCACCCGTGCCTCGATCGCCACGAGCTCCGCGCAGCGCTCGACCACCAGCCCCGCGTTGAAGCGGTCGCGCTTGTACATCTCGAGCGCGAGCCCACCGAGGTCGCGCAGTCTTTCCTCCCGCATCTCGAGCAGCGCCTTCCGCTCGCGCTTGAGCTCGCGTGGCGCCGGGGGGACATACGTCGCGGGGTCACGGAGCGGGTCTGGATGTGGGTTCGTCATGCCTGGTTCAGCCTAGAGCTGGAGCACGACGAGGCGCTCCTCCGTCATCTCGCGGACGGCGTAGGCCGGCCCCTCGCGCGTATTGCCGGAGTCCTTGACCCCGCCGTACGGCATCTGGTCGGCACGGAACGTCGGGGCCTCGTTCACGGTGACGCCGCCGAACTCGAGCTCGTGTGCGGCGCGGAGCGCAGCTTTCACGTCGCTCGTGAAGATGCCGGCCTGGAGCCCGTAGCGCGTGCCGTTCGCAAGGGCGATCGCCTCGTCGAGAGAGTCGTAGGGTGCAACGGTGCACAGTGGCCCGAAGACCTCCTCGCAGGAGACCTTTGCGTCCGGCGGCGCGTCGGCGATGACGGTCGGTCGCAGGAGCTCCCCGTCGAGCTCGCCACCGGCGACGATCCTGCCGCCTTTCGCCTTCGCCTCCTCGATCCACTCGAGGACCCGGTCGCGGTCGGCCTCCGAGATGAGCGGGCCCACGTCCGTGGCGTCGTCGGCCGGATCGCCGACCACGAGGGAGTCGACCCGCGGGATGAAGCGCTCGAGGAACGCGTCGTATGCGGAGCGCTCGACGTAGATCCGCTGGACGGAGATGCAGCTCTGGCCCGCGAAGGAGAACGCGTGCATCGCGAGGCGCGCCGCGACGTCATCGAGGTCTGCGTCCGCCGCGACGATCACCGGCGTCGCGTTCCCCAGCTCCAGGTTCACGCGCTTGCGCGGCGCGCGCTCGCGGAGCTTCCAGCCGACGCTGGACGAGCCCGTGAACGTGATCAACGCGACTCGGTCGTCCTCGACGAGCACGTCGCCGATCTCGCTCGCCGGCCCGACGACGACGTTGAGCCAGCCGGCGGGCAGCCCCGCCTCCTGTTCGAGCTCGGCGAGGAGCAGTGCTGACAACGGCGTCTGCGACGCGGGCTTCAGCACGACGGCGCAGCCGGCCGCGAGCGCCGGAGCGACCTTGTGCGCGACGAGATTGAACGGGAAGTTGAACGGCGAGATCGCCCCGACGACCCCGATCGGAAGACGGAGCGTGAGCGCGACCTTGCCGGCGCCGGCAGGGGACGCGTCCATCGGGACGACGTCGCCGGCGAGCTTGCGGGCTTCGACGGCAGCCATCGTGAAGGTGGACTGGGCGCGGGCAGCTTCGATCCGCGCCGCCTTCATCGGCTTTCCGGCCTCGGCCGAGATCGTCCGGGCGATCTCCTCGCTACGCTCGTCGACAAGGCGCGCAGTGCGGTCGAGGATGGCCGCGCGCTCGTGTGCGGGAATGGGCTCGGCCATCGCGTGCTCCGCGGCGTCGATCGCTCGGCGCGCCTCGCCGCCGCCGCCCTTCGCGACGCGCCCGACCAGCGAGCTGTCGTACGGAGACAGAACCTCGAGCCAGTCGCCGGTGTCGACCCACTCGCCGCCGATCAGGATCTTGCGCTCGGTCGCCGTGGTGGCCACGGGTTGAGTGTAGAGGCACCTCGCGCAGCCCCGGCAGTGCGCTCTATGCTCCGAGCGTATGGCCACGGCCTACCTCGTCGACGCGGTTCGCTCCCCGATCGGGAGACGAAACGGCTCGCTCTCGGACATCCGAGCCGACGAGCTCGCCGCTCAGGTCCTCAACGGGCTCGTGGGACGCCTGGATCTCGATCCGGGGGAGATCGAGGACGTGCAGATGGGGTGCGTGACCCAGGTCGGCGAGCAGGCGCTCAACGTAGGGCGCGGCGCCGTGCTCGTGGCCGGCTGGCCCGAGACCGTCTGCGCGACGACCGTGGACCGACAATGCGGCTCGTCGCTGCAGACGGCGTTCAACGCGGCGTCCGCGGTGCAGGCCGGCCACCTCGACCTCGTCGTCGCCGCGGGCGTCGAGCACATGACGCGCGTGCCGATGGGCTCGAACCTCGGTGACCTCGGCTGGGGCGCCGTGAACGAGAAGATCGGAGAGCGCTGGCCGATCGTCCCGCAAGGGATCTCGGCCGAGGTGATCGCAGAGGAGTGGAACCTTTCGCGCGAAGCGCTCGACGAATATTCGCTCGAGTCTCACCGCCGCGCCGTCGCGGCGACCGACGAGGGCAGGTTCGAGAACGAGATCGTCCCAATCGAGGTCGGAGCCGGGGGCGCGGTCGTGCTCTTCGCGGTCGACGAGACGCCTCGCCGCGATACCTCGCTCGAGAAGCTCGCCTCGCTGCAGCCCGCCTTCAAGGCGGATGGGGTCGTCACGGCCGGAAACTCGAGCTCGATCGTCGACGGATCCGCCGCGATGCTCCTCGCGAGCGAGGCGGCGGTCGCGGAGCACGGGCTCGAGCCGCGCGCGCGGTTCGTCTCGTTCGGGCTCTCCGGCGTCGATCCGTACCGCATGCTCCACGGGAACCCCGAGGCCTGCGAGCGCGCGCTCGCGAAGGCGGGGCTCGGCTGGGACGACATCTCGGTGATCGAGGTGAACGAGGCGTTCGCGTCCGTCGTTCTCCAGTTCCTCGCGGACACCGGGCTGCACGAGCGCTGGGAGCGCGGCGACGTGAACCCGAACGGTGGTGGGATCTCACTCGGCCACCCCCTGGGCGCGACCGGCGCGCGAATCACGGCGACGCTCGTGAACGAGCTCGAGCGCCGGGAGGCGCGGTACGGGATCGCGACGATGTGCATCGGCCAGGGCCAGGCGATCGCAGGCATTCTCGAGCGGCTCTGAGCACTCCCACTCGATCAGCTCCACTGATCGACTAGCTGATCTTCCCGACTTGTGCTGATGGAATTGCTCAGGCACGATGAGGTCATGCTCGGATACATCCTCATCGCCGTCATCGTGGCCTTCCTGCCACTCGCGTACCTCGCGGGCGCGGATTCGCGCATCGACGAGGTCGACCGCCGACGTCGCTACCACGGTTGACGCACGGGCGTTCGCGCCCATGACGCGCGGGTAGCATCCCGCCGGTCATGAGCGCTCGCGAGATCCGTCGGGTCGGGGTCGTCGGACTGGGCGCCATGGGCGCCGGGATTGCACAGCTCGCGATCGAAGCCGGCTACGAGACGGTGGGTCGTGAGGT
>DASUCI010000127.1:0-14219 GCA_035762825.1 Gaiellaceae bacterium
GGCGCGACGGAGGTCGTGTTCGGCCGCTCGCTCCCGTCGTGACGCCCCTCGCACTCGAGACCGACGAAACACTCCTGATCGGGAAGATCGCCTTCCTCGTGCTGCTCTACCTCTTCATCGTCTATGTCGTGCGCTCGGCCACGAAGGGCATGACCCAGGCACCGCAGGAGAGCATCGTCCTGGGCGCAGCGGAGGCGAATGCGCTGCGCGCGGAGCATGGCCTTGCACCGGCACGACTGCTCGTGCTCGCGAGCCCCGAGCTGGGCCAGGGAAGAACGATCGAGGTCGCCGCACCCACGGTCGTGGGTCGCGACGCGGCGAGTGGGATCCGCCTCCAGCACGACGAGTTCGTCTCCGCGCGCCATGCTCGGATCGAGCCGCGGCCGGACGGCGCGATGGTCGACGACCTGGGCTCGACGAACGGGACCTTCGTGAACGGCACGAAGCTGAAGCGCGCGCAGCTCGCGAAGGTCGGCGACGTCATCAAGATCGGCGCAACCGAGCTGCAGGTGCAGGCGTGAGGATCGGCCGTGCAGCCTGGCTGACCGACACGGGCCGCCGGCGCACACGAAACGAGGACGCGTACGTCTTCGAGCCGCCGCTCTTCGCGATCGCGGACGGGATGGGCGGCGCGCGGGCGGGCGAGGTCGCCGCCGGTATCGCAGCCGCGGCGCTTCGTGACGACCGGCGCGACGTGATCGACGAGGCCAGCCTCGAGGCGAGCATCGAGGAGGCGAACCGGCGCGTCTGGGAGCGCTCGGTCGCCGACCCGAGCACGGCCGGGATGGGAACGACCGTGACCGTGGCGCTCGTCGACGCGGCGGACGCCGAGATCGTGTTCGGACACGTCGGCGACTCGCGCGCCTATCGCCTGCGCGGCGACGTGCTCGAGCAGATCACGACCGACCACTCGCTCGTCGCGGAGCTCGTGGAGAGCGGCGTGCTCACGCCCGAGGAGGCCGAGCGGCACCCGCAGCGCTCCGCGATCACGCGCGCGGTGGGCACCGATAGGGCAATCGAGGTGGATGTCTTCAGGGTTCCCGCGGAGCTCGGCGATCTCGTGCTCCTCTGCTCCGACGGCCTCACCGACATGCTCACCGAGGACGAGATCGCGTCCGCGCTCCTGGAAGCTGACCGCGATCCCGAAGCGGCGGCCGAGCGCCTCGTTGCGGCCGCAAACGCGCGTGGCGGCGAGGACAACATCACCGTCGTCCTCTTCGAGCTCGTCGAAGGCGACCCGGAGCCCGTCACGTACGACGACCCGCCGACAGCGGAGGAGAACGCAGCCGAAGCGACTCTCGCCGACCCGGAGGCCGACGTGAGCCGGCACGGCGCAGGATCGGGCGGTCGCCTGGCGGCGCTGGTGCTCGTCGCGCTCGTGGTCGTCGTCGGCGTCCTCGCCCTGTACTGGGGCATCAGTCGGTGAACGCCCGCCGGCGCGAGCTCTTCGGGCTCGTTCTCGCCGGCCTGATCGCGAGCGTGGCGCTCGCGACGGTCACGCTCGCGCGGGACGCAGAGATCTCACCCGACGTGGTCACCTGGGGAGCGCTCTTTCTCGGGCTGTACGTCGTCGCGCACGTGGTGGTCCGGCGAACCGCGCCCTATGCGGACGGCGCGCTCCTCCCGCTGACCGCCGTCCTGACGGCATTCGGCGTGACGACCATCTACCGGCTCGACCCCGACGACGGCGGACGCCAGGCGGTGTGGATCGCCGTGGGTGTCGCCGCGCTCGCCGGCACGCTGATCTGGTTCCGCCACGACTACCGCATCCTCGAGTCGTACCGCTACCTGTTCGGCGTCGGCGCGGTCGCGCTCCTGCTGCTGCCCTCGCTGCCCGGCCTCGGCGAGACCGTGAACGGCGCGCGGCTGTGGGTCGACCTCGGCGTGATCCAGTTCCAGCCCGGGGAGCTCGCGAAGATCTGCCTGATCCTCTTCCTCGCCGGCTACCTTCGCGAGAAGCGGGAGTCGCTGGCGCGCGGGCAGCTCAAGGACGTGGGGCCATTGCTCGCGATCTGGGGTGCGGCGATGCTCGTGATCGTCGTGACGAACGACCTGGGCAGCGCGCTCCTGAACTTCGGGATCTTCCTTGCGATGCTCTACGTCGCGACCGGCCGGGCGCTGTTCGTCGGGGCCGGGCTGGCGCTGTTCCTGGGAGGGGCCGCCGTGCTCTACAACGCGATCGGGCACGTTCAGGACCGCGTGACGATCTGGCTGCAGCCGTGGACGGACGAGCCGGTCTACTGCTCCATCACGGGCGAGCTCGCGCTCCGCCAGGACTGCGCGTCGTACCAGCTCGTGAAGAGCCTCTACTCGATCGCGAACGGCGGCTTCGGCGGGACGGGGCTCGGTCAGGGGACGTTCACCTCCGTCGACGGCTCCCAGCTCATCCCCTACCTCCGAACCGACTTCATCTTCTCCGCGATCGCGCAGGAGCTCGGGCTCGTCGGAGCCGCGGCAGTCCTCCTCGTGTTCATGCTCTTCGTCGTCCGTGGCATGCGCGTCGCGCTGCAGGCCGACGACGGCTTCTCGAAGCTCCTCGCCGCCGGTCTGACGTTCGGCTTCGCGCTGCAGGTGTTCATCATCGTCGGCGGCGTCCTCCGGGTCGTCCCGCTGACCGGGATCACGCTGCCGTTCGTCTCCTACGGCGGCACGAGCATCGTCGCCAACTTCGTGCTGCTCGCGCTCCTCCTCCTCGTGTCGAACCGGGCGAACGAGCCGCGATGAACCCGCAGATCGTCCGGCTGACGTACGTCGCGCTGATCCTGGTCGCCGTGCTCGTCGTGATGACGACGTACTGGCAGACGTGGGCGGCCGCGAGCCTCGCCGAGCGCCAGGACAACTCCATCAGACGCGTCGCGGAGTTCTCGGTCGACCGCGGCCTCATCTTCTCATTCGCGCCACGAAAGCGGCTGGCGCGGAACCGCCAGCGCGTGATCGACGGCAGGACGCTCTTCTTCCGCCGCTATCCCTACGGGCCGCTCGCCGCGCACGTCGTCGGCTACTCGACGGTCGGCCGCTCGCGCACCGGGCTCGAGCGCTCGCTGAACGACTTCCTCACCGCGTCGAACTCGAGCCTGTCGACCGTGCTCGACAAGACGCTCGACGAGCTCCGTGGCAAACCCGTCCAGGGCAACGACGTCGTGACGACGCTCGACCTCGATGCGCAGGAGGTCGCCAACGAGGCGCTCGGCTCGAGCTGCGGCGCCGTCGTCGCGCTCGACCCGCGCACGGGGAAGCTCCTGGTGATGGCGTCCTCCCCCGGCTTCGACCCGAACCTCGTCGAGGAGAGCTTCGGCCAGATCGAGCAGATCACGGCGGACTGCACGCCGGCGGCGCCACTCGTCAACCGCGCGAGCGCAGGCCTCTACGTCCCGGGATCGACGTTCAAGGTCGTCACCGCCGCGGCCGCCCTCGAGTCGAAGCAGTACACGCCCGACTCGACGTTCGTCGATCCCGGCTACTGCACGGTGTACGGGAAGCGGGTGAACAACTTCGACACCTCGAGCCCGTTCGGCACCATCGACCTCACGAACGCCCTCGCGTTCTCCGTGAACTCGGTCTTCTGCAACATCGGCAAGAAACTCGGGGCGAAGAAGATCCTCGACACGGCGAAGCGCTTCGGCTTCTACGAGCGGCCGCCGCTCGAGACGCCGTCGGACGAGCGCCTCGCCAGCGGGCTGTACGACGACGGCCGGCTCTTCTACCCGAAGGTGGACGCGAACGTCGACGCGGGCCGAATGGCCTTCGGCCAGGAGCGCATGCTCGTAACGGCGCTCCAGAACGCGATGGTCGCGGGCGCGATCGGCGTCGGTGGACGACTCATGGAGCCGCACGTCGTCAACCGGATCGTGGCTCCAGGTGGCAAGGTGATCGAGAGGCAGCGGCCGCGCCTGATCCGGCAGGCGGTGAGCAAGGAGACAGCCGACGCGGTCGCGGACATGATGCGGCTCGCCGTCGAGCGCGGCACCGGAACGGCCGCGCAGATCTCCGGATACTCGATCGGAGGGAAGACGGGAACCGGCGAGACCGGCGTGCCCGGCTCGAACATCACGTGGTTCATCGCCTTCGCCGGCGAGGACGAGGAGCGGCCGCCGGAGCTCGCGATCGCCGTCGTTCTCCAGAATCAGAGCGGGACGGGAGGCACGACGGCCGCTCCGATCGCCCGCGAGGTCATGCAGGCAATCCTGCAGGGGACGGAGAATCCCTAACCTCTAGAGGTTCGCGCGAAGCCATGACGACACAGGACACCCTCTCCGGCACCCTCTTCGCGGGGCGCTATCGCATCGCACGGAAGCTCGGCGGCGGCGGCATGGCCGACGTCTACCTCGCCGAGGACCAGGAGCTGGGTCGCCGTGTCGCCGTCAAGATGCTGCACAGCCGGTACGCGAACGACGACCAGTTCGTCGAGCGCTTCCGTCGAGAGGCCACGCACGCCGCCGGCCTGTCCCACCCGAACATCGTCTCGATCTTCGACCGCGGCGAGTTCGACGGCTCCTACTTCATCGTCATGGAGTACGTCGAAGGGCGAACGCTCAAGGAGCTCATTCGCTCCCGCGGCCTCTGCCCCGTCCCCGTCGCGATCGCGTACACGCGCCAGATCCTCGCCGCGCTCCGCTACGCGCACCGCAACGGCGTCATCCACCGCGACATCAAGCCGCACAACGTCATCGTCGACTCCGAGGGAGTCGTGAAGGTCACGGACTTCGGCATCGCGCGCGCCGGAGCGAGTCAGATGACGGAGGAGGGCGCGATCATCGGCACCGCCCAGTACCTCTCCCCGGAGCAGGCACGCGGCGCGCCGGTCGACCAGACGTCGGACCTCTATTCGACGGGGATCGTGCTCTTCGAGCTGCTCACGGGCGAGGTGCCGTTCACCGGCGACAGCCCGGTCGAGATCGCGATGAAGCACCTCTCTGAGACGCCTCCCGCTCCGTCGGACCTGCGCCCGGACGTCCCGACCGACCTCGACCTCGTGGTCGTGCGCGCGCTCGCGAAGGAGCCGGCCGACCGCTACCAGTCCGCCGCCGCGATGGACGCGGACCTGGAGACGGTCGCGCGAGGAGGGCGCGTCGCCGCGGAGACGGCCGAAGCGGCCACGATGGTGCTCTCCGGCGAGCGCGCCATCGATGCGACCGCTGCGACCCAGGTCGTTCGGCGGCCGCTGCAGCCCTACGAGCCTCCCGACCGCTCGAAGTCGCTCTGGCCGTGGCTGCTCGGGATCGGCGCGCTCCTCGCGCTGCTCATCGCCGCCTGGTTCCTGTACGAGCCGATCAAGGATCAGTTCCAGGGCGCCGACACCGTCGCCGTTCCCTACGTCGTCGGGATCCAGGCTGCGCTCGCGGTCGAGGACATCGAGGACGAGGGGCTCGTCCCCCAGGTGCGCCGCGTGTCGAACTCGGACGTCGAGGAAGGCATCGTCTTCGCCCAGGATCCGCAGGAGGGCACGCGCGTCGACCCCGGAGACGTCGTCCGGATCGACGTGTCGTCCGGCAAGCCGGAGGTCACGATCCCCAGTGTCATCGGCCAGTCGAGCGAGGACGCCGTCGCCGAGCTGACTCGAGCCGGGCTCGTTGCGCAGGTCGTCGAGGTGAACTCCGACCGCGAAGAGGGCACCGTCACGGGCCAGGCACCAGGCGCGGGCCTGGTCGTCGTCGAAGGCACACAGGTGCGGATCAACGTCTCGAAGGGGCCGCGACCGGTCACGATTCCCAGCGTCGTCGGCCTGCCCTACGACCAGGCGTCGGCCGAGCTCCAGGGCGCCGGCTTCGTCGTGTCGCGGATCGACGAGGACTCCGATCAGGCCGAAGGGACCGTCACACGCCAGACGCCGAGCGGCGGGTCCGAGGGCTCGCGGGGATCGACGGTGACCGTGTACGTCTCGCGAGGGCCGACGACGTCCGCCGTTCCGGACGTCACCACCCAGGACGTCTCTATCGCGCAAACGACTCTCGAGAACTCGGGCTTTCGGTCGCGGGTCGTCCTGGAGGACGTCTTCGACCCTGCTCAGGACGGGATCGTGACCGCACAGGACCCGATCGGCGGCTCGCAGGCGGCGCCGAACGCGATCATCACCCTCTTCGTCGGCCGCTTCGTCGGCGAGGAGACGGACGAGACCACGACGACTCCGTGAACCGGCGCGTACGGGTCGCCGTGCTCGCGGGCGGCCGCTCGAGCGAGCACGAGATCTCGCTCGCGTCCGCTCGATCCGTCGTCGCGGCGCTCGACCCGGAGCAGTACGAGACCGTCGTCGTCGAGATCGACAAGGCCGGGCGCTGGGAGCTCGCCTCGGGACGACGCGAGCTCCCCGTGTCGAGCGTGGAGACCCTCCCAGTCGTCGCCGCTTCCGCTCCCGCCACGACCCTCGGCCAGGTCGACGTCGTCCTGCCGATCCTGCACGGGCCGTTCGGCGAGGACGGCACGGTGCAGGGGCTCCTCGAGCTCGCAGGAGTGCCGTACGTCGGTGCCGGCGTTGCCGCCTCGGCGCTGTGCATGGACAAGGACCTGTTCAAGGCCGTCCTCCGCGACCGGGGAATTCCGGTCGCGCGCAACGTGACAATTCGCGACGGCGACGAGCCGCACCACGGCTTCGACTACCCCGTGTTCGTCAAGCCTGCACGGCTCGGGTCTTCGGTCGGCATCTCGAGGGTTGGTGCTCCGGACGAGCTCGTCCAGGCCGTCGAGCTTGCACGAAAGCACGACGACAAGGTCTTGATCGAGGAGGGCCTGGACGGCGTCGAGGTCGAGTGCGGCGTCCTCGGCAACCGCGACCCGATCGCCTCCGTCGTCGGCGAGATCGTCGCGCACGCGGACTGGTACGACTACTCGGCGAAGTACGACGAGGGTGGCATGGATCTCGTCATCCCTGCGCGAATCTCTCCCGAGTCGGACGAGCGCGTGCGCGAGCTCGCGGTCGAGTCGTTCGTCGCCACCGAGTGCGAGGGCATGGCGCGCATCGACTTCTTCGTGCGTCCCGACGGCGAGGTCGTCGTGAACGAGCTCAACACCATTCCCGGCTTCACGTCGACGAGCGTGTACGCGAAGCTCTTCGCGGCCGCAGGCATCTCGTACGCCGAGCTCCTCGACCGCCTCATCGCGCTCGCGCTCGAGCGACACGAGCGCAAGTCCCGGCTGCTCTACTGAGCGCGCAAGATCGGAATCTGCGAGCGCAGATTCCGATCGCGCGAAGATCCCTGAAGGCGTCCGCTTCGCGGCCGCAGGTCTCAGGAGATGCCGGCGAGCAGACGTTCCGTCTGCGAGCGGTGCCACGCGAGGCCAAGCTCTGCGAAGCGCTCGTCCCCCCGTGCGAGGAGCGCGTCGTCTTGCCTCGCGACCCCGAGCGCACGAAGGGCAAACGGCTCGACCGCGGTTCCCTCCTGCGCGAGCTCGGGCGCTTCGGCCTCGATCCGGTCGATGCTGCCCAGCGCGACGAACGCATCGAGCCGCGCCGCGAAGATCCCTGGCCCCCACACGAGCGCGCGCTCGACCGGCAGCTCGATCAGGGACTCCGTCGCGCGCCTATCCTCGCGCTGCATCGCAATCCGGATCTTCGCGCCGTTGAGGTACGTCTCGTACCCCTGTCCCGCCAGGCGAAGCCCGTCGCGCTCGAGCTCGTCCGCGCGGCTCTCGTCGCCCAGGCAGAGATGCGCGAGGCTGCAGAGCAGCAGGTCGCGCGGGTTCCGCACGCACGGCGTCGCGAGGTTCGCCTCGATCGCCGCCAACGCGCGAGCCGTCTGCGCCGCGAGCCCGGCCCAATCTCCCAGCGCCTCGGCAAGCTCGAGGTCGAGCGAGACCGAGTGAACGCGGTGATGCGCCGACAGGCGCTGCGAGAGGCCTCCGTGAAGCTCCGCCAGCCGCCGCGCCTCGTCGAAGCGGCAGACGGCCGCAGCCGCCGGCGAGCCCGCCTCGTAGGCCTCGCAGAGGTGGTCGGGGTCGTCGATGCCGCCGAGCAAGGCGAGCCGCTGCTCGCTCCATGCTGCTGCCTCCGCGAAACGCCGCTGATCGAACGCGGATTGCGTCCTCGCCCCGAGCGCGAACGAGCGTAGCTCGAGGTTGCCGAGCGCGTCGGCGATCGCGGTCGCCTCGTCCAGGATCTCCTCGGGCGCCCCGACGAGCTCGATGTTGGCGCGGGCGAGGAGCGCGCGCGCTCTCGCCTCGGTCCCGTCGCCGGCGAGCTCGAGAGCCTTGGCGGCCCACTCGTCGATGCGCTCCATGTTCAGCCGGATCGACCACATCGCCGACCGGATGGACGACTGGAACGCGAGCAGCGCGTACGCATCCGCCCGCTCGGCGTCGTCGAGTGGGCCCTCGAGCGCGCGGAGCAGCGCCTGTCGCATTCCCTCGCCGTCGTACCGTAGGGCCTGCGCCTCTCCGATCGCACGCCAGAGGAGCGCCTGCTCGCGCTCGTCGGCGGCGAGCTCGACGGCCTGGGTGAACAGCACCACCGCCTCCTGCATCTCATGACGACCCCGCGCGAGCTGTCCAGCACGCGTCAGCCAGTGCACCGCGCGGGCTCGAACACGCGCGAGCTCAGCGGGCTCGCCCGCCCACACGAGGTCCGCGTCCTCCTCTTTCGCGGCCTCGCGGTAGTGATATGCGAGAACCGGCGCGCGCTCGTCGGAGCTCCCCTCTTCGAGCCAGTCTGCGAGCGCAGCGTGGAGGCGGCCACGACGCGCCTTCGGGATCGAGCCGTAGGCGACCTCGCGCGTGAGCGCATGCTTGATCGCGAGCTCCCGATCCTCGCCCAGGACCGGAGATCGAACGGAGACGACGAGGTCGCGCTCCTCGAGGAGCCCGAAGTCGGGCTCACCACCGAGCAGGTGGACGACACCGACTCTCGAGAAGACCCGTCCCATGACCGCGCCCGCCTGCAGCGCCGCTTTCTCGAGCTCGGGGAGCCGATCGATCCTCGCCGCGAGCACGGCGTGCACCGTGTCCGGCATCGCGAGGTCGCCCTCGTCACGGGCGACCACCCATCCCTCGTCCGACTCGACGAGCACGCCACTGTCGAGGAGCTCGCCCATCAGCTCCTCGAGGAAGAACGGGTTGCCGCCGGCGCGCTCGGCGAGCAGGTCCCGGAGCTCCCCGGGCAGATCGGGAAGCTTCTCGTCGAGGAGCTGCGACACCGCGCCCGCGGACAGCGGGTCGAGCCACAGCACCGTCGCGTTGCGCTTCCCGGCGCCCCACGCAGGGCGCAGCTCGAGGATCTCCGGCCGCGCGGTTGCGACGAGCATCACGCGCGCGCGGGCGTCGGTGACGAGCCGCTCCAGGAGGTCGAGCAGGTCCGGCTCCGCCCAGTGGATGTCTTCGACGAGGAGGACCGTGGGGCGGTCGGCAGCCAGCTCCTCCACGAACGCGACGGCGGCGGCATGGAGACGCTCGCGAGCGTCGAGTGGGTGGAGGTCCGGTGCCACGTCGAGCCCGAGGGCGAGCCCCAGGATCTCGCGGTCCGCGAGTCGCTCGACGACCTCGTCCGCTGACGCCCCTTCACGCAGACCGAAGTGCTCGCGCACCATCTCGCCGAGCGGCCAGTAGGTGATCCCGGCCCCGTAGGCAAGGCACCGCCCGGTGCGTTCGAGCGGTGCGGGGTCCTCCCCGGCGAGCACGTCCCAGAGCTCGCTCACGAGCCGTGACTTGCCGACGCCCGGCTCGCCGACGATCGTGACGAGGTGCGGCTCGGACTGCGCCGCGCAGCGCCTGTACGTGGCCTGGAGGAGCTCGAGCTCGCTGTCGCGACCGACGAAGACACGCCTCAGTCCGCGCACGCCACGCGGGCGCACCGGCCGGAGAGCGCTCAGGACCGCCGAGGCCACCACGCCGTCCGACTTCCCCTTGGCCTCGACGGTCCTCGGCGCCGAGAGCTCGAACGCCGTCGCGACCGCGGCCACCGTCCGCTCGCCCGCGAGCACCTCGCCGGGCTCGGCCGCCTTCTGCAGCCGATCCGCCACGTTGACGGCGTCGCCGGTCACGAACGAGCCGCCCTCGCGCGCCGCGCCCACGACGACCTCACCCGTGTTGACGCCGACACGCATCTCGAGCTCGCCGCCGAAGAGCTCGTGCAACCGTCTTTGCATCGCGAGCGCCGCGTGGAGGGCGCGCTCCGCGTGGTCCTCGAGCGCCGCGGGCGCGCCGAAGACGGCCATCACCGCATCGCCGACGAACTTCTCGACCGTCCCGCCGGTGAGCTCGATCTCCTCACGCATCGCGTCGTAGAAGCGCTCGAGCTGCGCGCGGACGCGCTCCGGATCTCGATCTCCGGCGTACGCGGTCGACCCGACGAGGTCGGCGAAGAGAACCGTGACGAGCTTGCGCTCTTCACCTGCGTGCACGGACGAGTCTTAGCGCAGGACGGCCGCGAGCGCCTCTTCCCACGCACGGAGCCCGTCGTCGAGCTCGGCGTCCGTGGTCGTGAGGGGGCAGAGCACGCGGATGCAGTTGCCGTTGATGCCGGCCTTCAGCAGCAGCAGGCCTCGCTGCAGCGCCTCGTCGACGACGGCCTCGACGAGCTCCGGCGCCGGCTCCTTCGTGGCCGGGTCGCGCACGAGCTCGATCGCGAGCATCGCCCCCATACCGCGGACGTCACCGATTCGCGACCACCGCGACTGCCAGTCGAGCATCCTTGCCCGCAGCGCCGCACCGAGGAGCTGCGCCCGCTCGACGAGCTGCTCCTCCTCGAAGACGTCGAGGACGGCCAGCGCTGCCGCGAGCGACACCGGATTGCCGATGAACGTCCCGCCGATCGCGCCCGAATGCGGGTGGTTCATGATCGTCGCGCGCCCGATCACCCCCGAGAGTGGCAGCCCGCCCGCGATCGACTTCGCGACGACGACGAGATCCGGCTCGACGCCGAAGTGCTCCATCGCGAACATGCGTCCCGTTCTTCCGAAGCCCGTCTGCACCTCGTCGGCGACCAGCACGATCCCGTGCTCGTCGCAGATCCGTCGCAGCCCGTCCACGAACTCCTGCGGAGCGGGGATGAAGCCGCCCTCGCCCTGCTGCGGCTCGAAGACGATCGCGGCGACGTGCTCGGGCGAGACGTGCGTCGTGAACAACCCCTCGAGCGCGGTGAGTGCTGTCTTGCCGTCGGGGCCGCGATACGCGTTGGGATACGGCGTTCGGTAGACCTCGGGCACGAACGGCCCGAGACCCTTCTTGTACGGGTCCGTCTTCGACGTCATCGTGAGGGCCATCCACGTGCGCCCGTGGAAGGCACCCTCGAATGCGATGACGGCCTGGCGCTTCGTGTACAGCCGCGAGAGCTTCACCGCGTTCTCGACTGCCTCCGCGCCGGCATTGAAGAAGGCGGCGCGCGTCTCTTCGCCGATCGGGACGAGACCACCGAGCCGCTCCGCCAGCTCCACGTAGCCCTCGTAGGGAATGACCGTGTAGTCCGTGTGCAGGAAGCGCTCGGCCTGTTCCGCGATCGCCTCGAGCACTCGGGGATGGTTGTGGCCGACGTTCGCGACCCCGACTCCGCCGACGAAGTCGACGAACGTGTTGCCGTCGACATCGGTGATCGTCGACCCGCGCGCCCGGTCGGCGACGACGGGCTCGTGGACGATCAGCGGGTGCGCCACCGCCTTCAGCTCTCGCTCGAGGATCTCGCGGCTCCGCGGGCCAGGGATCTCGGTGCGGATCTCGATCACGCGCGTGGCCGCCACGCGCGGGAGCCTAGATGCTTGATCGGGCATCCTGCGTCCGATGGCCGACCCCGATCCGTTCGAGCACCTCCGAGCATGGCTCGAGGAGGCCCGCGCCGTCGCAGGCGAACCGCACCTCATGACGCTGGCCACTGCGACGGCCGAAGGGAAGCCGTCGGCCCGGGTCGTCCTCCTTCGCGGCCTCGACGAGCGCGGCCTGACGTTCTTCACGAACCGCACCTCTCGCAAGGGTGACGACCTCCGCGCGAACCCGCGGGCCGCGGTCGCGATGCACTGGTGGGAGCTCGGCCGCCAGGTCCGGGTCGAAGGCGCCGTCGAGGAGATCTCGCCGGACGAGTCCGCGGCGTACTGGGCGACGCGGCCTCGCGGAAGCCAGATCGCGGCGTGGGCGTCGCCACAGTCACGGCCGCTGACCGACCGCGCTGCGCTCGACGCGCGCGTCACCGACGCGGAGGAGCGCTTCGACGGACGGGACGTCCCGCTTCCGCCGTTCTGGGGCGGCTACCGCCTGATCCCCGAGTCGATCGAACTGTGGACGCATCGCGACGACCGGCTCCACGACCGCGTGCGGTACACGCGCGAGGACGACGGCTGGCGCAGCGAGCGCCTCGCCCCATAGCAACGCGCTACGAGGGCGGTGCGAGCGCCCCGTCCGTGTACAGCCCCTCCGCGTTCCAGAGCATGTAGCCCTTCGCGCCGGAGAGCCGCGCGGCGTCGATTTGCGCGCGTACCTCGTCGAGGTCGTACGGGACGGAGAAGCTGAAGTCCTGCACCCAGGGAACGATGAGCGCGTCCTGCCCGCGGAGCGCGAGCTCGAAGCGGCGCAACGCCCGCGCGACGGTGGCACCCGGCGCCGTGCTGGGGTCCTGGAGCCCGAGCTCGCCCGCCCCGAACAGCGAGGGATACGTCATCGCGTACACCGTGTCCACGTAGGGCGCCATCTTCCGGGGAAGCTGGCCGATGCCGAGATCACGCGCCCCCGACAGCCCGAACACGGCTGCCGAGATGCGCACGCCGTACGGCTCCAGGCGGCTCTTGGCATACCGCAGGAACTGGGGGACGGCCTTGCGTTTGGCGAGCGACCCCTCGTTGCGATAGACGGCGCTGTCCACGTCGCCGTCGGAGGGGAAGCGCACGTAGTCGAACATGATCTCGTCGAACCCCGACTTCGCCGCCGCGACGGCAACATCGACGTTGTACTTCCAGACGCGTCGGTCGTACGGGTTCGTCCAGCCGAGCCCGGCGGCATCGCGCCAGACTCCGCCGCCCGATGTCCGCACCGCGAGGTCGGGCCTGGCATGCGAAAGAACCGGGTCCTCGAAGACCACGATGCGGCCGACGAGGTAGATCCCGCGGTCGTGCACGCGCCTCGCGGCCTTGCGCGCCTCGTAGTAGTCGCGGGCGGCGCCGATCGAGACCGCGAGCCGGGGCACGGCCGGCGTGACGAAACCGATCTCGCCGTTCTCGTCCTTCACGTCGAGCTCCAGCGCGGTCAAGCCGTCCCGCTCGAGATCGAGGTACTCGTCGAGCTTGCCGGGAAGCGAGGCGAGGCCCATCGTCACGTGCACGCCGCGGAGCTCGATCGGCAGCGTCCGCGGGCCGCTCGACGGCGTGGCAGCAAGCGTTGCGAGGTCGGTGACGGGCTTGGCGTTCTCGTCGGTTCCGACGAACTGCGCACCCATTCCGAGGAGAAGCACCGCGACCAGGACGGCTGCGACCGCAGCGCCTCGCCTAAGACGTTTCCTCCGCCTCGCCGCAGCACGACGTTCACGGAAACGCTCATTCGGCTCGATGGGTGGGAACAGCATCGACACCGGGGCGTGGACCTTACCGCAGTGCTCGTAGAATCGCCGCGTGGTCCTCTCCGATCGCACCATCCGGCGCCTGCTGGAGGAGGGCCGCATCGGCATCGACCCGTACGAGCCGGCGCTCATGCAGCCCTCCAGCGTGGACGTGCGCGTCGACCGCTATTTCCGCGTCTTCCGGAACTCGCGCTACCCGTACATCGACGTCAAGGCGCAGCAGGAGGAGCTGACGGAGATCGTCGAGGTCGCCGACGACGAAGCGTTCATCCTCCACCCGGGCGAGTTCGTGCTCGGATCGACGCTCGAGCGCGTCACGCTCCCTGACGACCTCGTCGCCAGGCTCGAGGGAAAATCGAGCCTCGGCCGGCTCGGGCTGCTCATCCACTCGACCGCAGGCTTCATCGACCCCGGCTGGGACGGCCACGTGACGCTCGAGCTCTCGAACGTCGCCAATCTCCCGATCACGATCTACGCCGGGATGAAGATCGGCCAGGTCTCCTTCGTGCAGCTCTCGGAGCCCGCGGAGCGGCCGTACGGCTCCGAGGGAATCGGCTCCAAGTACCAGGGCCAGCGCGGGCCCACGCCCAGTCGCTACTGGCAGAACTTCAGCGGCGAGTGAGCGCTACTCGGGCGGATCGCACGCGATCTCATCGCCGCCCTCGTCGAGCCGCGCCAGGAGCCCCGTCAGGTCCGCGAGCTCCTCGTCGCTCAACCGCGCGCGAAACAGCGTGTCGATCTGTCCGAGGTGGCTTCGGGA
>DASUCI010000128.1:0-2844 GCA_035762825.1 Gaiellaceae bacterium
TGCCTCGAGATCGCGGTGACGGAGCTCACCGACATCGCCGCCGGCAACGTGCGCCCCGACGAGCTCGCGCGCGCCAAGGAGAACCTGAAGGGGCGCATCCTGCTCTCGCTCGAGTCGACCTCGGCGAGGATGACGCGGCTCGGCAAGTCGACGGTCACGGACACTCCGCTGCTCAGCCCCGAGCAGATCGTCAAGCGCCTCGAAGCCGTCACTGCAGCGGAGGTCGCCGAGCTCGCGGACGCACTCCTCGCGCCGGAGCGCCTGTCCGTCGCGGGGATCGGCCCCGACGAAGGACGGTTCGTCGAGGCGGTCGAGCGCGTGAATCCCGCGCTGCTCGAGAAGGCCGCCTGATGCGGGTCGCGCTGTTCGGCGCCTCCGGAAAGGTGGGGTCGCTCCTCGAGCCGGCCCTGCGCGCCGCCGGGCACGCGCCGGTCGACGCGCGGAGCGCGGGACCGGGTGGTTGCGACGTCGCGATCGACTTCACGCGACCCGATGCTGTCGAGGCCAACGTGGCCGCCTGTCTCGCCGAAGGCGTCCCCGTCGTGGTGGGAACGAGCGGATTCGACGTCGAAGCGGTGGACTCCGCGGCCCGCGAGGCAGGCGTGCCGTGCTTCCACGCACCGAACTTCGCGGTCGGAGCGGCGCTGATGATGCGCTTCGCGGAGGAAGCAGCCAGGATCTTTCCGCGCGCGGAGATCGTCGAGTTGCACGCCGACACCAAGCTCGACGTGCCCTCGGGCACGGCGAAGGCGACCGCACAGCGCATGGGCACCGACCCAGCGATCCACTCGATCCGGCTTCCGGGCCTCGTCGCGCACCAGGAGGTCGTCTTCGGCGGGGCGGGGGAGATGTTGACGGTCCGGCACGACACGACGTCGCGTGAGGCGTTCGTCCCGGGCGTCCTCCGGGCGGTCGAGCGGGTGCGCGACCTCCCTCCGGGCCTGACAGTCGGGCTGGACGCGCTCCTCCAGGCGGGCTAGCGCCCGCTCTCGCGGATCGCCGCGAGCAGCTCCTGGTGGCGCCGCTCCTCGTCGCTCACAGCGTCCTCGTCCGGCGTCCGGTACCGCGCCAGCATGGCGTTCACCGGCTTCACGACGAAGAGGAAGATCGCCGCGGCCGTCGCAACGAACGTGATGAGCGCCGTGATGAACGCGCCGTACCGGAAGACGGCGTCGTTGATCGTGAACGTGAGGTCGCTGAAGTCGGGCTTGCCGATGATCATCGCGATGACCGGCATGATGAGGTCGTCCACGAGTGAGCTGATGAGCGCCGCGAATGCGAGGCCCATCACGAGTGCGACCGCAAGCTCCAAGAGGTTGCCCCGCATCAGGAAGTCCCTGAACTCCTTGATCATGAGTTTGCCTCCCGTCCCGTAGGATCACGACGTGCTCGGTGAGATCCTTACCGCGATCTGTACTCCGTTCAAGCCGGACGGCTCGATCGACATCCAGGCGTTTCGGAGGCTCGCCGCACACCTCGTCGCAAACGGCTCCGACGGCCTCGTCGTGACCGGGACGACGGGCGAGTCGCCCACGCTCTCGGACGACGAGCGCTTCGCGCTGTACGAGGCGGCCGTCGACGAGGTCGGAGATCGTGCGACCGTCGTCGCGGGCACGGGGACCTATGCGACCGACCACTCGGTGCACCTCACCGCGCGGGCGCACGAGCTCGGCGTTCACGCCTTCCTCGTCATCACGCCGTACTACAGCAAGCCTCCGGTGCGCGGCATCGTCCGCCACTTCGAGGAGATCGCCGCCGTCTCCGACCGGCCCCTCGTCGTCTACAACATTCCCAGCCGGGTCGTCCTCAATCTCGAGACTGACGCGATTGCGCAGCTCGCCGAGATCCCGACGGTGCGCGCGGTGAAGCAGGCGAACCCGGATCTCGAGCAGGCGCGCGCGATCGTGGAGCTCGGGCTCGACCTGTACGCGGGCGACGACGACCTCGTGTTCCCGCTCCTCGAGGTCGGCGGGACGGGTGGCGTCTGCGTGCACACGCACGTCGTCGGCCCGCAGGTGAAGGAGATGGTCCGCCGCTACCGCGACGGTGACGTCGACGGTGCGCGGGCGCTCGACCGCGAGCTCGCGCCGTCGATCGACCTCCTGCGCGTCGTCGTCAACCCGATCGCGATCAAGTGTGCGCTGGACCTCCTCGGCCACGAGGTCGGCGGCCATCGGCTGCCGCTGGTCGAGGCGACGGACGAGGAGCGCGAGGCGGTGCGCGGCTGCCTCGAGCGGCTCGGGCTGCTCGCGCCGGTCGCAGCGTAGATGGCGAGGTCCGACGAGCTGCTCGCAGCCCTTGCGCAGACCCCGATCGCGGGCGTCACGGGCGCCGGCACGGGGCGCACGTGGGACGCCGTCGTCTCTGCGCACTCTCCGACTCTGACCGGGGATGCGGTGACGTTCACTGCGCTCGAGGACAGAACACTGGTGGTGGATCAGGACGTGCCCGACGATTCCTTGGCTCCGATCGCCGAGGCGCTCGAGGAGATGGTCGCGCCGCCGTACCGCGCTGCCGCCGCGAGGGCCGAGGGCGACGTCTGGACGGCGGTCGCCGAGTCCGTCCGCATCGCCCGGCTTCCAGGCGTCGACGCCGACCTGATCGACCTGACCGTGGTCGACGGGGAGCGAACCCTCACGGCCGACGGCGAGATGACTCCTCGCCCTCTGCCGGCGCTCGACGAACTGGCTGCGGAGCACGAGTCCGTTGCGCTCCACGCCGAGCGCATCGACGGTGATCTCTATGCCGTCGACGTGTTCCCGCTATAGCCGCCCGTAGACTCACGCAATGAGCGACGCGCTGCGGATCATCCCGCTCGGCGGCCTCGGCGAGGTCGGCAAGAAC
>DASUCI010000129.1:0-6924 GCA_035762825.1 Gaiellaceae bacterium
GGATCCTCGTCGCGGAAGTCGTCGAGACGCACGCCCTGCCAGTCACCGAGCGCGCGCAACGTCGTGGCGGCGAGCTCCGGTGTGAAGGGAAGCGCCTGCAGGCTCGTGAAGATGCTGTCCCGGCCGAACATGGTCATGAACCACGGCAGGCCGGCCGCGGGGAGCGCACGCCCGCCCGCGATCGGCGGCGAGAAGCGCAGCGCCGCGAGGTCGACGAGGCTGCGTCGGTACGTCGCCTCGAGGGAGTCGCGGTCGCACTCGACGCGGGGTGCCTCGGCGAGCCAGCGTTCGAGGTTCCGGCGCATGCGAGCCTGAGCGCGCTTCGGATCGGTCGACCCGAGCGGGGCCTGTCCCGTGCCGAGGCGCTCGGTGACGACGTCGATCTCCGTCGACCACTCGCCGTGCGCGGGGACCCGGACGCTGAAGGTGAGCCCCTCCTCGTCGAAGCTCGCGCGCTCGGTCGCGGTGATCGCGGTCGCGCGGCGGAACGGCCCGCGCTCGTAGCCGAGCGTGAGCTTGCGCCGCTCGGCAGTTGCCGAGTAGCGGCCCTTCTTGCGCAGTGCATCCTTCACCTCGAAGAGATCCGCGAAGTCGCAGCCCGCGTCGACCCGAACCTCGAGCGAGGCGGCCTTGTCGGCATGGTTGAGGATCGTGAGCTGCTCGTGAAACCCGCTCGAGACGGCGCGCTGGCGGATCACCGAGAGCTTCGCGTCGATGTAGACGGTTCCCGTCCCCGGCACGAGGAAGAAGCGCGTGGAGAAGTACTCGAGGTCGTCGACCGAGAGCGGGTTCAGCCGCTCCCCGTCCACCGTGAGTACCCAGCGCGAGAGGAAGCGCGTATCGAAGGAGAACAGCCCGGTCGGGTCGGTACGGGAGGCTTCGATGTCCCCGCGCTCGTCGCTGACGACGAACGTGTTGCCGTCGAGGATCTTGACGAGACCGTCGTTCACGCTCTCGCCCTTCGACGGCGCCGCCCGGGGAACAGCCGCTGCATGCGGACGATGAACCGCCAGTCGCCCTCGACCTCCAGGTCGCCGCGGAGAAGGGCCGCGACGGCGTTCATCCGCCCGACGACGATCCGGTCGAAGACCGCCTTGTCGACGCGAACGACACACGTGGCCGCGCCGTTCCCCGTACTCACGGCGATGTCTCCGTCGTCGACGGTCACGATCCAGCGACGCGTGCGCCTTCCGTCGCGCACCTCGAATCGGGTCGACCCGCTCGCCTTGCGCAGCAGGGGCTCATGCCCGCGCGTCGCGAGCTCTGCGAAGAAGCGCTCGACGGGATCCTTCGTCGCCACTCCGAGACCCTAGATGGTCGATGCCACGAGATCGCCGCCTCAGCGCGCGGTGTCTTCGGCGTGGTAGCTCGCGAGGAGCCGCTTCTCCTCGTCGTGCTTCGGGAATGCGAAGTAGACGAGCAGCGCGCCGAGAAGGATCGAAACGACGCCTGCGGTGTAGGCCCAGTCGTCGCCGTCGAGGAATGCTTGCTTCGCGCCGGCGATGATCGCGTCGGCGTATTGCGGGTGCTGCTGCGCGACGGCTTCGGCGCCGTCGAACGACTTCGTCAGCTGCGCCTGGGTCGAGTCGGCGATGCTCTGGTCGGACGACGCAATCTGGCCCGCAACCGCCGACGCGTAGCCGGCGGTGAGGAGGGCGCCGAAGATCGACTGCATGATCGCGCCGCCAAGGTCGCGTTGGAGATCCGCCGTGCCCGAGGCCATCCCGGCACGCGTCACGGGGACGGATCCCGTCAGCGAGTGAGATGCAGGCGTACCGGCGAGGCCGACGCCGGCACCGATGAAGACGTACGCCGCGGCGATCTCCCAGTACCCCGATCCCTCGTCCCAGACGAGCAGCATCCAGAGGAACGCCGCGAGCAGGAAGACGTAGCCGAAGACGAGCGTGTCGCGCGCGCCACGCGCCTCGACGAGCTTGGCCGAACGCGGCGCGACGACGACCATTACGAGCGCGGCGGGCAGGATCGCCGCGCCCGCCTCCAGGGTCGAGTAGCCGTTCACGTTCTGCAGGTACTGCTGGCTGACGAACATCGCCGCCATGAGCGAGCCGAACACGATGATCCCGGCGCAGGCCGCGACCCAGAAGACGCGGCGGCTCGCGACGTTCAGGTCGTAGAGCGGGTTCGGCGCGCGCCGCTGGCGGAGATAGAACGCGCCGAGCGCCGCCAACGCGATGACGGCGAGGCCGGCGACGAGCGCGCCCTCGTTCGGGACCGGCGCGAAGTTGATCGCGAGGATCAGCGCGCCGACGAGCACGACCGAGAGGATTCCGCCCAGGTTGTCGACCGGGTCCGTCGTCTCGTTCACGTGGCTCGGGACGAAGAGGACCGCCATGACGAGCGCGACGACCGCGAGCGGCAGGGTGATGAGGAACACCGAGCCCCAGTCGAACTCCTCGAGCAGCGCGCCCGAGACGAGCGGGCCGAGCGAGGCGATTGCCCCGCCGAGCGCCGACCAGAGCGCAATGGACTTCGTTCGGCCTGGCCCCGACCACAGAGCCGTTATCAGCGCGAGGGTCGTGGGGAACGCCATCCCGGCGGCGAGACCACCGCCGACGCGGGCGACGAACAACACCTCGTCGGAGGGCGCGTAGGCGGCGAGGAGCGACATGGGGATCGCGAGCCCGGTCCCGAGGACGAGCAACAGCTTGCGCCCGTAGCGGTCGCCGATCGCGCCGAGGTAGAGCACCGACGCCGCGAGGCCGAGCGAATAGCCGACGGCGATCAGGTTCAGCGTGACCTGCGAGGAATCGAACGCCTCGCCGATCGAGGGCAGGGCGACGTTCGCGACCGACAGGTTCAGGTTCGCGACGCCGGCGACGAGGATCAGCGTGACGAGGACGATGCCCGCACGGTCCGGCCCGCTCCCGCCGGCTCCCGCGTGGACCTCAGACCCGGCCATCCCGCGATTCCATCAGATGGGCGGCCGAGTCGCGTTGCGCATAGGGTTATGGGCGCCAGTCAGGCGCGAACCCGAAAACGGAGGCTCGGAATGGAAGAGATCGGCCCTGTCGAGTACATGATCGTGTCGTTTCCGGGCAACCGGTTCACAGGCGAGATCGCCCCTGCACTCGGGAAGCTCGTCGAGTCGAACACGATCCGGATCATCGACCTGGCATTCGCGAGCAAGGACGAAGACGGCAACGTCGCGGCATTCGAGCTCAGCGACATCGACGAGGAGGTCCGGCGGGGCCTCGAGGCGCTCGGCCTCGAGCCGAGCGGCCTTCTCGGCGAGGAGGACCTGATGGACGCCGCTGCCGAGCTCGAGCCGGGCTCGTCGGCCGCGATGCTCCTCTGGGAGGACGTCTGGGCCGCCGAGCTCGCGTCCGCCCTCCGTGGCGCAGGCGGCGAGCTCGTGGCCATCGGTCGCATCCCACACGATGTCGTCACGGATGCGCGCGAGGCCTTGCTGTCCGCCGCCAACACCACACAGGAGGATTGACATGTTCCGTCGCAGAGGAGGTCTGGTTCGCGCGGCCGCGACGACCGCGGTCGTCGCGGGGACAGCGGGAGCCGTCCGCCACCGCCAGGACCAGAAGTACGCCGCGCAGGACCAGGCCGCGTACGACCAGCAGATGGCGGCCCAGCAGGCCGCCGCGGCGCAGGCAGCCCCAGCTGCACCGGCCGCGCCCGACTACGCCGCCGAGCTCGAGCAGCTCGCGCAGCTCAAGGCGCAGGGAATCCTCACCGAGGAGGAGTTCGAAGCGAAGAAGAAGCAGATCCTCGGGATCTGAGCTTCGCGAATGCCATGCCCCCGAAAGGAGATCTGAGTGCTCGCAGCTGACTACCCGTTCCTCGACGTCCTCTGGACGATGTTCATCTTCTTCCTGTTCATCATCTGGATCTGGATCCTCATCACGGTGTTCGCGGACATCTTCCGCCGCAAGGACATCTCGGGATTCGGGAAGGCGGCGTGGATCATCTTCGTGATCCTCTTGCCGTACCTGGGCGTCCTCGTCTACCTGATCGCCAACCACGACGGGATGGCAGACCGGAACATCGCGCAAATGCAGAAACAGCAACAGGCGACGGATGCGTACATCCAGTCCGTCGCCGGGTCGGGCGGCGCGGCCGCCGAGATCGAGAAGGCGAAGGGCCTCCTCGACTCGGGCGCGATCACGCAGGCCGAGTTCGACGCGATCAAGCAGAAGGCGCTGGCCGCCGGCTAGCAGACAACGCGCGGAGCGCCCTTCGGGGCGCTCCGCGTCCGTCGTCGTCGCGGAGCGTTAGGCTCGCCCGATGTCCGACGTCGCCCTTCCGGCCCCTGCCGCGGATCCGCCGCGGCACCGGATCCTCCGGATCGCCGCGTGGATCGCCGGGACGCTCGTCGCGCTCGGACTTCTCCGCGTCGCCGGGATCGACGTTCTCGGCTGGTTCGAGGATCTGTGGAGCACGCTCACCGAGATCTCGATCGGCTACATCGTCCTCGGCTGCCTCTTCCAGGCCGCACAGACGATGCTCACGTCCCTGGGCTGGTACGGGATCCTCCGCTACGCGTATCCCGGCGGCGTGACCTACATGCCAGTGCTGGCGGCGTACGCGACCGGCGTCGCACTGAACAACTTCGTGCCCGCGAACATGGGGACGTTCGTGATGCTCCTGATGTTCGTCGCGATCGTCCAGGGATCGACGTTCCCGGGCGTGCTCGGCGGCTACGTCGTGCAGAAGATCTTCTACTGCGTCATCGGCACGCTCATCTACGTCTACCTCTTCTCGGTGGTGGCCGGCTCGTTCGACTACCAGTTCGGCAACGAGCGGGACGCGCTCACGAGCCACCCGGTGCTCACCCTCGGGATCATCGCGGGGGCGATCTTCCTCCTCGTCCTCCTGGGACGGCTCTTCTGGACCTGGGTCAAGAAGATGTGGGCGAAGGCGATGCAGGGCGCCGCGATCCTCGGCGACCTCGGCGCGTACGTGAAGTGGGTGCTGTTGCCCCAGATGGGCGGCTACGCCGCCAAGGTCGCGGTGATCGCCGTGTTCCTCGCCGCGTACGACATCCCGGTCACGTTCGGCTCGATCATGAGCGTGCTCGGGTCGAACCAGCTCGCGAACATCGTCTCCTTCACGCCGGGCGGGATCGGCGTGAACCAGGCGTTCAACTCGTTCGCGCTCGAGTCGTACACCGACAGCACGACCGCGACCGCGTACTCCCTGGGTCAGCAGCTCGTGACGACGGCCTTCAACGTCGGCTTCGCGATCCTCGTCATCTGCATCGTCTTCGGCTGGCAGGGGGGCTCGCAGCTCGTGAAGACCTCGTATGCGGACGCGAAGGTGAAGAAGGAGGAGATGGGCACGGACCGGCGCGAGAAGCGCGAAGCGAAGCGCGAGGCGCGCGCGGCCGGCACGCGCAGTGGGCTGCTCGGCGTCTTCAGGCGCTCGAACGACGAGGCCGACGATGCTTGACGCCATGACGCGTATGCGAGAGGGTTGACGACCCGTGTGCTGTCTCGCCCTGACCGCAGGTTTCCTCGGCCCCCGCATCGCCCTCTTCATCTGGTGGGTCTTCGGGAACAAGGTCGACCTCGCGTTCGAGACCTGGGTCTGGCCGCTCCTCGGGCTGATCTTCCTGCCGTGGACGACACTCGCCTACGTCCTCGCGTGGGGGCCGCTGAACGGCGTGAGCGGCATCGGCTGGCTCGTCGTCGCGCTCGGGTTCGCCGCCGACATCGCGACGTACAGCGCGCGCGCGGCGAAGTCCCGATACCAGACGGCCTACTGAGCTAGCGCGCGGGCCGCCGCCTCGATCTCGCCCTCCGAGACGAGGACAAGCCGGGCGGCGTCGCCGAGCGGGACGAACGAGTCCTTGCTCGCCACGCGGGCGATCCGTCCGTCGAACCCCGCGTCGACGAGCTCCGCGACGACGCCTTCCGAGACGCCGCCCGTCCGTCGCGTCTCGTCGACGACGAGCACGCGGCCGGTCGCGTTCGCCTCGCGCACGAGGTCCTCGACCGGGAGCGGCGCGAGCCAGCGGAGATCGAGCACGCGCACGCGGATCCCGTCCGCTCCCAGCCGCCGCGCAACGCGGAGTGACAGCTGCAGGCCGTTCGCCCAGGTCACGATCGTGAGGTCGTCGCCGCCGAGATACGTGCGCCCGGAACCGACCGGGATGTGCTCGTCCACGAGTGCCGCGACCCACCCCTCGTCGCCCTCCTCGTGGAGATCGCGCGAGTGATAGAGCGCGATCGGCTCGAGGTACACGCACACCGAGCCGTCGACGGTGGCGGACTCGGCGCAGGCGACGAGCATCGAAGCCGCGTCGTCGGCGCGCGCGGGGGACGCGACCACGAGCCCGGGGATGTCGCGCAGCACACCGACCGCGTCGTCGTTGTGGAAGTGCCCCCCGAAGCCGCGTTGGTAGCCGTAGCCGGCGATCCGGATCACCATCCCGTTCCGGTACGCCCGTTGCGAGAAGAACTGGAGCGTGGACGCCTCCCCGCGAAGCTGGTCCTCGGCGTTGTGGAGGTACGCGAGGTACTGGATCTCCGGGATCGGCAGGAAGCCGCTCACCGCCGCGCCGAGCGCGAGCCCGAGGATGGACGTCTCGTCCAGCAGCGTGTCGAAGACGCGCCCCGCGCCGAAGCGCGCGTGGAGCCCGCGCGTGACGCCGTACACGCCGCCCTTCACCGCGATGTCCTCGCCGAAGAGAAGCGCGTTTCCGTGCTGCTCCAGCACGGCCGCCAGGCCGGCGTTCACTCCCTGGGCCAGCGTCAGCGCCTCCCCACTCGCCAGGTGCACCTTGCGCGCCCGCCCGGCGACCACGTCCGGCGAGCGCGGGGCCAGCGGGGCCATGACCTGCTCTGCGCTCGTCATCTGGGGAAGCGCCGCGACCTCGAGCGCGAGCTCGCGCACCTCGTCGCGCGCTGCCAGGTAGTCGTTCGCGAGCTCCTCGCCGGTTGCCCGACCGGC
>DASUCI010000130.1:0-5323 GCA_035762825.1 Gaiellaceae bacterium
GGAGCGGTTCCTCGCGGCAATTGAGGGCGAGGCAAGCCTCGCCCCTACGAGCGACAGAGACGGCGCGGGCACCTGGCCGTGGCCCGTCTACCACTGCACGATCTGCGACTTCCGCCACCTCTGCCAGGAGCAGCGCGTCGCGGAGGACAACCCGATCATTGTCGCCGGGCTCTCGCGCATTCACGCAGAGCGGTTCGCGCGCGCCGGTATCCCGACGCTGACGGCGCTCGCGGAGACGTCCGCGACCGAGGTTGCGCGCATCCGGCCGGAGACGTTCGAGCGCCTCCGCAGCCAGGCGGCGCTCCAGCTCCACTTCACGCGGACGGGCGAGCGGCGCGTCGAGCTCCTCCCGGACGAGGAGGACCGCGGCTTCCGGCTGCTCCCGCCGCCATCCGAGGGCGACGTCTGGCTCGACCTCGAGGGCCACCCGTTCTACGAGCCGGCCCGCGGGCTCGAGTACCTCTTCGGCTGGTGCTATCGCGAGGGCGGCGAGCTGCGCTACGAGGTCGTCTGGGGTCTCGACCGCGCGGGCGAGAAGGCCGCGTTCGAGCGCTTCGTCGACTGGGTCGAGGCGCGCCGCCGCGTTCACCCCGACCTGCACGTCTACCACTACGCGCCGTACGAGGAAACCGCGCTCAAGCGCCTCATGGGCGAGCACTCGACGCGCGAGCGCGAGATCGACGACTGGCTCCGGCAGGAGCTGCTCGTCGACCTCTACCGCGTCGTCAAGCAGGCGCTGCGGGCCGGCGTCACGAGCTACTCGATCAAGGAGATCGAGAAGCTGTACGGCTTCGTCCGCACGGCGGAGGTCGCGGGCGGGGCCGAGTCCGTCGTCCTCTTCGAAGAGTGGCTGGAAGCGGACGAGAACGCGCTGCTCGAGGGGATCCGCGCGTACAACGAGGAGGATTGTCGCTCGACGGTCGGGCTCCACAAGTGGCTGCTCGGGCAGCGGCCGCCGGAGCTGCCGTGGCGTCTACCGCCTGAGGAGCGCGAGAAGACGGAGGAGGCCGAGGAGCGAGACGCGAAGCGGATCGCACTGCACGAGGCGCTGCTCGCGGGCGGCGAGGAGGGGAGCCCGCACTGGCTCCTCGCGCACCTCCTCTACTACCACCAGCGCGAGGCGAAGTCGCAATGGTGGGAGTGGTTCAACCATCTCGAGCTCGACGAGGACGACCTGATCGAGGACACGGACACGATGGGCGGGCTCCGGCTCGTCGGCGAGCCGGTCGAGGACGGGCAGTCGCTCGTCTACACGTTCGAGTTCCCGCCGCAGGAGCACAAGATCGACGGGCGCTGCGCCGATCCGAGGACGCAGAACACGTACGTCGTTGCGACCGACGACGACCGCGGGACCGTGACCCTGAGGCGGGCGAGCTCGCGCGCAGACGAGCCGTTGCCCGATGCGCTCATCCCGGCCCGACCGATTCCGGACTGGGAGCACCGCGACGCGGTGCAGCGGTTCGCGCAGTCCTACCTCGAGGGTGACCGTGGCGGCGCGCTTGTCGAGATCCTCGAGTGGCGGCTGCCGAGTGCGCGGCTCGATCTCCCCGTGCCCGAGGCCGCCGTTTCGCTGGACGGGAGCTACCTCTTCGTGCAGGGCCCGCCCGGCTCTGGGAAGACGTGGCAAGGGGCGAAGGCGGCGGTGGCGTTGATGCGCGCGGGACGCCGCGTTGGGATCACGGCGCAGAGCCACAAGGCGATCACGAAGCTCCTGGCCGAGATCGAGCGCGAGGCGCGAGAGCAGGGCTTCCGTTTCACGGGCCGCAAGAAGTCCTCAGGTGAGGACACGCGCTTCGACGGCGAGTTCATCGACTCGAGCGACGACTGGCGCGATCTGCTCGACGAGGAGCTCCAGCTGGTCGCCGGCACGTCCTGGCTTTTCGCGCGCGCCGACTTCGCGGGCTTCCTGGACACGCTCATCGTCGACGAGGCTGGCCAGGTCGCGCTCGCCGACGTCCTCGCGGTCGGCCACGCGGCGCGCAACCTCGGCCTGCTGGGCGACCCGAACCAGCTGCCGCAGGTCTCGCAGGGCGCGATGCCGGACGAGGCGAAGGCATCCGTGCTCGGACACCTGCTCGGCGACGAGACGACGGTGCCGCCCGACCGCGGGATCTTCCTCGAGCGCACGTGGCGGCTGCGCCCGGAGCTGACCGCGTTCACCTCCGAGGCGTACTACGCGGGACGGCTCGAGTGTGAGGGGTCGTGCGCGACCCGGAGCGTGGAGGCGGGGAACGGGCTCGTCTTCCGCCCGGTCGAGCACGCGGCGAACGGGCAGCTCTCGCGCGAGGAGGCCGAGGTCGCGGCGGGAGCGATCGACGCGCTGCTCGGAACCGGCTACACGGACGAGACGGGAGCCACGCGGCCACTTGGCGCCGATGACTTTCTCGTCGTGACGCCGTACAACGCGCAGGTGCGCGCGCTGCGCGCGTGCGTGCCGGAGGGCGTACGCGTCGGCACGGTCGACAAGTTCCAGGGCCAGGAGGCGCCGGTCGTCATCGTCTCGCTCGCGAGTTCGAGCGGGGAGGACGCGCCGCGCGGCCTCTCGTTCGTCTTCAACGCGAACCGCATCAACGTCGCGACGTCGCGCGCGCAGTGCCGCGTGGAGCTCGTCTGCTCGCCGCGGCTCCTCGAAGCGGACTGCAGGTCGATCGAGGAGATGCGGCTCGTCAATGCGCTCTGCCGCTTCGTCGAGCTGGCAACGCCGGCTTAGGCCGGCTTCGTCTTCCGCTTCGCTGCGAGCTCTGCCTTGATTCGCTCGACATGATCGCGGAGCTCCTGGATACGCGCTTCTCTCGCTGCCTTGTACGCGCGGAACTCGTCAGGAGTCCAGCGGTTCTTCTTCGCCATCGTCGTCCTCCTCTTCCTCTTCGCCCAGGATCGCCAGGATTCTGAGGGTGTCGCTCGAGATGTCAGCGAGTGCGCCCATGATCGAAATCACCTCGCCGCGATAGATCCCCTGCTCTTCGTCCACGCGCCCAGAGTGCCCGGCGACTGCGGAGCGCGCAAGGTGTCCGCCGCGGACACGCTGGGGGCCGGGGTGCCGTCAGAGCAGCGGGGTCAGTACGAGTCTGATCTGGCCAGACTTGGCGCCCGGGCGGACGTCGTAGCGAGTGACGAGATCCTCGTACGCCGGGTGCACGACCGCGATGTGGATGTGCGATCCCCGTCCGTAGTTGGCGGGAACGGGGCCTTCGAAGCGGAACCGTCCCTGACGGTCGGTGAGGATCCGGGCGCGCCCACGCGGACCGTAGCCGTTCGGGCCGGCCTGCCAGAAGTAGACGCTGGCGCGGGCGACCGGCTTGCAGTCGATGGTCAGGACACGGCCCGTCAGGACGTGCCCGGTCCCGATCTTCGAGCGGCGGGGCGTCGTGATCGCGTTCGTGGAGAACGGTCCGGCTCCGTCGCTGACGGTCGGCCGGCAGCGCGTTTGGTCAGGGCTCGCCGAGGCGGTGACCGCGAGGCCGACCCCGACGGCGGCTGCCACGAGGAGGCAGGCGAGTGCCCGCACCATGGCCCCGAGCATAGCGCCGTCGCGTTTCGCACCTACTGCAACGGGTAGCGAAGGGTCACCCCTATCAAGGAGTCGCACATGATTCTCCGCTTCGACCGGATTGCGATGGAGCTTCCGCCGCCGTCCGATCCCGACCCCGCAGGAGCCGCCGCCGTCCAGGAATTGATGGGCGGTCGCTTCGGCGAGATGTCGACGTTCATGAACTACACGTTCCAGTCCTGGAACTTCCGCGGGCGACAGGGCGCGCGGCCGTTCTACGACCTCGTCGCGAACATCGCCGCCGAGGAGTTCGGTCACGTCGAGCTCGTCGCGACGGCGATCAACACGATGCTGACGGGCGCGACGCCGGACTCGAACGGGCGCGCTCGCACCGAGCTCGCGACGAAGAGCCCGCTCGCGGACGTGAAGGGGCTCGGCAACCCGCACCATTTCCTCGCCGGCGGCCAGGGCGCGCTCCCGCAGAACTCGCAGGGCCGGCCGTGGACGGGCGACTACGTCTTCGCATCGGGCGACCTCGTCGAGGACCTCACGCACAACTTCTTCCTCGAGACCGGCGCGCGGAACAACAAGCTGAAGGTCTACGAGATGGTCGAGCACCCGGCGGCCCGCGCGCTCACGGGCTACCTGCTCGTGCGCGGCGGCGTCCATCAGATCGCGTACGCGCGGGCCATCGAGAACCTCACGGGCGCGAAGCTGATGAAGATGTTCCCGACGCCGCGGATCCCGACCGACAAGATCCCGGAGTGCCGGCCGCACATCGAGCGCGGCGACCACCTCCGCCTCTACCGCTTCTCGCCCGACGACTACCAGGAGCTGGCCGCGGTGTTCAACGGCCCGCATCCGGAGACGGGGGAGGAGCTCGTCGTGATCGACGAGGCGTGGGAGGGTGTTCCTCCTCGAGACCTTCCGCCTCAGCCGGCCGTGTTCGCTCCCGACTACGCGCCCGAGGAGATCGCCGAGACTGCGCAAAAGCTGCGCGAGCGGGCGGGTCTGCCGAAGGAGGCAACGGGGCTGGTGGCGGATCTCGAGGAGCAGGCGAAGCGCTCGACGAAGAAGGCGTCCTCGCGGGCGAAGGCGCGCGCCTGATGCCCGACTCCAACCCGAGCGAGAACCTCCCGCCCAAGCACGACCCCTTCGACGCGCCCGACGCCGAGGACGAGGCGGACACACGCGAGCGCGTGCTCGAGGGCGGCCAGGATGCCGGCGACGGCGACGACGCGGAGGTTCGCCGCGAGCTCGGCCTCGACGAGGACGGCGACTTCTCGTAGCGATGCGGCTCGCTGCCGCCGCCGCCGTCGTTCTCTTGACGGGATGTGCGGGCGACACGCGACAGGAGGGCCCCGTCTCGACAGCGGAGGCGGCCGGCTCTCCTGTCCGTCTGGAGGCACGGCCCTCTGCCCGAGCCGAGCGCTGCGCGCCAGGTGAGTACGAGCTCCGGATCGCACCCGGCCGGCGCGCGCTGATGCGCGTCACGCCGCCTCGTCGCGGGAGGCGAGCAGCACTCCTCGTGGCGCTCCACGGTGCCGGCAGCGGTGGCGCACCCGGCGGTCTCTACGCGTTTCGGGCCGCCTGGGACCTGCCGGGGCTCGTCCTCGTCGCGCCGGCCGCGGCGGGCACAGCGTGGACGCTCGGCGCGACCGACGTGCGGTTCGTCGACCGCACGCTGCAGCGCGCCTTCGCGCGGTGCCAGGTGGACCCGCGCCGAGTCGCCATCGGTGGCTTCTCGTCGGGTGCGGGCATGGCTCTGTGGCTCGGGCTGGCGAACGGCGACCTCTTCCGCTCCGTGATCGCGTTGTCGGGAGGGAGTGCGCT
>DASUCI010000131.1:0-4689 GCA_035762825.1 Gaiellaceae bacterium
GCGCGCGAGCTCCTCGGCGTTCTCCTCGACGAGCGTTGCGAGCCGCCGCAGGAGGCGTGCCCGGTCGGCCGGAGCAACCGCGCTCCAGGCCGGGAACGCCGCCCTGGCATGCGCGACCGCCTCGTCCGCCTCCTCGACCCCGCCCTGTTCCAGCTCGGCGATCGGCATCTCCGTCGCCGGGTTCAGGACCGTCAGCGTCACGAGCGCGCCGCGCGGTACTCGCGTGCCTGCTCGACGAGCGCCTCGAAGAGCGCGGCATCCTCACCGGCTTCCGGATGCCACTGCACGCCGACGGCGAAGCGGAGCGACGGATCCTCGACCGCCTCGAGCGTACCGTCGGCCGCCCACGCGCTCTCGACGAGCCCCTCCCCCACGCGCCCGAGCGCCTGGTGGTGGTGCGAGGTCACGTCGGATGCCGAGCCGACGATCCCGGCCAGCCGAGAGCCTGCCCTCACCTCGACCGGATGGACGGCGAACTCGCCCGGGACCCGCTTGTGGGCGTCGTTTCCGGTCATCTCGGGGAGGTGCTGGACGAGATCTCCTCCGCGCACGACGTTCAGGAGCTGGAAGCCGCGGCAGATCGCGAGCGTCGGCATGTCCCGCTCGAGCGCAGCCCGTAGCAGGGCCAGCTCGCCGGCGTCGCGGCGCGTCTGGGGGTCGTCGGTCTCCGGATGCGCGTCGGCGCCGTACTGAGCCGGATCCACGTCCGCTCCCCCCGAGAAGACGATCCCGTCGAGGGCGTCGAGCGTCTGCTCGATGTCCTCCTCGGCAGGCGGGACGACCAGCGCACGTCCGCCCGCCCGCTCGACCGCGTCGACATAGGCAAGCGGGACGAGCGCGGCCGGAACATGCCAGACGCCCCAGCGCGCATCCTGCGCGTACGACGTGATCCCGATGACGGGTCTCATGCCGGCTCCGTCTCCACGATCCAAAGTGTGCCGTCACCGCAGCGCATCTCGCGGCCGTCCGCCGGCTCGAGGCTCACGCCGAGCACGCGCACGCTCTCGCCGTCGAGCTCGGTCATTGCCCCGTGCGGGCTCGCCGGGGAGTGGAAGCGCCAGGCGCGAACCTGCCGCGCGATCTCCGCGGCCGGTCGAGCCCAGTCGATCCAGGCGTACTCCGGTTCGAAGAACGAGTAGTACGTCGCGCCGTCCTCGGACTGCGGATCGCCCGGGTCGTCGCGCTCGACCCTCTCCAGCATGGACGGGAAGATCTCGCCGAGAACGGGGCCGAACTTCGGCTCGAGGTCCTCCCAGCCCTGCTCGTCGTCCAGGGGGATACGGGCCTGCGCGAGCACGTTGCCGGTGTCGAGCTCCTCGTCCATGTAGTGGAGCGTGAACCCGATCTCCGGCTCGCCCTCGCGAAGCGCCCAGGCCACCGGGTTCGCCCCCCGGTAGCGCGGGAGAAGCGACGGATGCCCGTTGACGATCCCGTGCTTCGGAACGCCGAGGGCCTCTGCCGGAATCTTCCACGGAAAGCCGGTGCACAAGCCGAGATCGGGCTCGAACGAACGCAGCAACGGGGCGATTCGGTCACGGCGGGCAGGGATCACGACGTCGAGCTCGGCGGGCGCTCCGGCGAGCAGGTCGCCGAGCCCGCCGTAGCGGTCGGCGAGCTCACGGCTGCACATGAGCGCAACCGGCTCGTGCCCGAGCTCGCGCAACATCGCCGAGTACCCGATCACGGCCGGGAGGATCCGGGAGATCAGGACGACCCTCATCCGCGCTCGAACAGCCGGATCCGCTCCCAGTCGGTGACCGCCTTGTCGAACAGCGCCTGCTCCGTCCGCGCGTAGTTCAGGTAGTGGTCGACGACCTGGTCGCCGAACGCCGCGCGCGCCATCGTGCCCGTCTCGAGCGCCGCGATCGCCTCCCGCAGGGAGGACGGGAAGCGCTCGGCGTCCGACTCGTAGGCGTTCCCCTCGAGCGCCCGCGGCAGCTCGAGCTCGTTCTCGATTCCGTGCAGTCCGGCAGCGATCATCGCCGCGAACGCGAGGTACGGGTTCACGTCTCCGCCCGGAATGCGCGTCTCGACGCGCCGTGACGCGCCGTGCCCCACGACGCGGAACCCGCACGTGCGGTTGTCGTGCCCCCACGCGAGCGTCGTGGGGGCCCAGCTTCCGGCCGCGTAGCGCTTGTAGGAGTTGATCGTCGGAGCGAGGAAGATCGCGAGTTCGCGGAAGCACCCGATCATCCCGGCGAGAAAGCGGTCGAACAGCACCTGGTCGTCGCGAAAGGCGGGCTCGCCGTCGCGAAACAGGGACGCGTGGATGTGGCACGAACTCCCGATCCACGACTCGAACGGCTTGGCCATGAAGGTGATCGAGCACCCGTTCAGGTTCGCGATCTCCTTGGCGCCGTTCTTGTAGATCACGTGGTTGTCGGCCATCGTGAGCGCGTCCGCGAAGCGGAAGTTGATCTCGTGCTGGCCGGGCCACGCCTCGCCCTTCGACGTCTCCACCTTGATACCGGCGGCGTGCATCCCGTTGCGGATCTGGCGGATGAGATCCTCGTCGTAGGTCGTTGCGAGAATGTGGTAGTCGAGGATGTACGGGACGGACGGCGTGAGGTCCTCGTAGCGCTGCGCCCACGCCTCCTCGTAGCTTTCCCGGAGGAGGTAGAACTCGAGCTCGGAGCCCGTCATCGGGGTGAAGCCGAGCGCGGACGCGCGCTCCACCTGCGCCTCGAGCACCTGCCGCGGCGACGGCTGGACCGGTGTCCCGTCGAGCCAGAGGACGTCGGCGAGGACGAGTGCGGTCCCCTCGAGCCACGGGACCCGCCGAAGCGTGGCGAGGTCCGGCTTCATCGCGAAGTCCCCGTACCCGCGCTCCCAGCTCGCGATCTCGTAGCCGGGGATCGGATCCATCTCCATGTCGAGCGCGAGCAGGTAGTTGCAGCCCTCGACGGGGTGCTCGTTCGCGATCTCCTCGCAGAAGAACTCCCCGTGGAGCCGCTTGCCCATGAGCCGGCCCTGCATGTCCGTGAACGCGACGACGACCGTGTCGATCGCGCCCGACTCCACCTCCGCGCGCAAGTGGTCGAGCGTCAGCACGCCGCGATCCTATGTCCGGTTGACATGTCAGCGCGAGGGTGGGCGTAATACTTGCCTGCCACCCGGCAGACAACCCCTGGGAGGGCACATGAGCACAGGCCAGGCGCCCGGCTACCACACCTCTGAGGACGAGCGGATCCTCCATCGGCTGGGCTACGCGCAGGAGCTCTTCCGCGCAATGGGAGGGTTCCAGAACTTCGCCATCAGCTTCACGATCATCTCGATCCTCGCGGGGTGCCTCACGTCCTACGTGATCGCGTACGGCCAGGGCGGGCCGGTCGCGGTGACCTGGGGGTGGCTGATCGTCGGTCTCATGAGCACGCTGGTCGCGCTCGCGATGGCCGAGATCGCCTCCGCATACCCCACCGCCGGCGGCCTGTACTACTGGGCCTCCAAGCTCGGCAGCCCGGGCTGGGGCTGGTTCACGGGCTGGTTCAACCTCGTCGGGCAAATCGCGGTTACGGCAGCGATCGGCTACGGGCTCGCGATCTTCGCGACGGCGCTTCTCAACTACTGGTTCGAGTACCCGAACGACAAGGAGTACGTGTACCTCACGTACGCCGTCGTGCTGGCCGTCGCACTCGTTCTCAACCTCATGAAGATCACGGTGACGGCGATGCTGAACACGATCTCGGCCTACTGGCACATGGTCGGCGTCGGCGTGGTCGTGCTCGTCCTCCTGCTCGTGCCAGACGACCACCGCTCGTTCGGGTCGATCTTCACGGACACGGTCAACGCGACCGGCTGGGGAGGCGACGTGACGGGATTCGGAAGCATCGTCTTCTGGTACGTCTTCCTCACGGGACTCCTGATGGCCCAGTACACGATCACCGGCTTCGACGCCTCGGCGCATGTCGCGGAGGAGACCCATCAGGCGTCGCGATCTGCTGCGGTCGGCATGTACATGTCGGTCGTCGCCTCGGTCTTCTTCGGCTTCATCCTGCTCGTGGCCGTGACGCTGGCCCTGCCGGCGGAGCCCACGATCGACCTCTACATCATCCCGACGAGCTGGGTGGCGGCGATGGGGCAGAGCTGGGGCACGTTCCTGCTCTTCATCTGCTGCGTCGCGCAGCTGTTCTGCCTGACCGCGTCCGTGACCTCGGCGTCGCGGATGCTCTTCGCATTCTCCCGCGACCGGGCAGTTCCGGGACACCAACTCTGGCGGAGGGTGGCTCCCAACCGGATCCCCCGCTACGCGGTCACTGCGATCGTCGTTGCCGCGGCCGCGCTCATGCTCCCGACGCTCTACAACTTCTTCATCGGCTACTACGTGGGCACGGGGATCGCGGTCATCGGTCTCTACATCGCGTTCATCCTCCCGGTGATCCTGCGCTACCGCATGAAGGACGCGTTCGAGCCGGGCGCGTGGTCGCTCGGGAACCACTACAAGTGGATCGACCCGATCGCGATCGTGTGGGTCTTCTTCATCAGCATCGTGTTCCTGATGCCTCCGTACTCGATCAGCGCGCCGTGGAAGGACGGCTTCACGTGGGAGGCCGTGAACTACGCGCCGATCCTCGTCGGCGGGGCGCTGCTCCTGTTCGGCGGCTGGTGGGTCCTCTCCGCGAACAAGTGGTTCAAAGGCCCCGTTCGCATGGGCACCGAAGAGGAGCTGGAGCAGCTCGAGGAGGCGCAGCG
>DASUCI010000132.1:0-4204 GCA_035762825.1 Gaiellaceae bacterium
TGTCGCTGCGAGACGTTCTGGTCCCGGTCGAACGGTCGAAGACCGTCACGATCGAGGGCATCGACGTGCACGGCGAACCCGTGAAGCTCGAGCTCGAGCCGCCCTCCTCGCGCGTCGTACAGCACGAGCTGGACCATCTCGACGGTGTCCTGATCATCGATCGCACGGACGACGAGTCGCGGCGCGCGGCTCTCGCGAGGCTCAGGCCGCAGCCCGTCCTCGGCGCGCGTTGAGCGCGTCGATCGCGGTCGCCGCGACCGCGCCGTTCGGCGCCGATGTCCTCGAACGACTGGCGGCGACGCACGACGTCACGTCCGTCCTCACCCGGCCGGACGCGCCCGCCGGCAGAGGTCGCAAGCTCGCGCCGTCGCCCGCCAAGCTCGCCGCCGAGCGCCTGGGGCTCCCGGTCCTCGAGCCGGAGCGGCTCGAGCCGGGCCTCGATCTCGGTGCCTCTGTAGTCGTCGCCGTCGCGTACGGGCTGATCGTTCCCGACCCAGTGCTCGAAGAGCGTCTCTGGCTGAACGTGCATCCGTCACTTCTTCCCCGCTGGCGCGGCGCCGCGCCGGTCGAACGTGCGCTGATGGCCGGTGACTCCGAGACGGGCGTGACGATCATCAAGCTCGTGCAGGAGCTCGATGCAGGCCCGATCGCGGCGCAGTCATCGTTCGCCGTGGAGCCCGACGACGACGCCGGTGCGGTGTTCGCGCGCTCCGTCGAGGTCGCAGCCGGCCTGCTCGACCGGGTGCTGGCCGAGCCCGATCCCACGTTCCACGAGCAGGAGGGCGAACCGACGTACGCCGCCAAGATCACCGCGGCCGACCGTCGCCTCGACCTCGACCGGCCCGCGCAGGAGCTCGTCGATCACGTTCGTGCGCTCTCACCGCACATCGGCGCCCGGACGGATCTCCACGGGCGGGGAGTCACGATCTGGAAGGCACGAGTCGGGGAGGACGGGCAGTTCGAGCCCGTCGACCTGCAGCCGGACGGAGGCCGTCGAATGACGTACGACGCATGGCTTCGCGGCCTGCGGCAATAAGCCCGGCGCGCGCGGCGGCGTACGCCGTCCTCGTTCGCGTGTTCGAGGAAGGCGCGTACGCGGATCGAGCGTTGCGTACTGCCGCGACCGGTCTCGACGAGCGCGACCGCGCGCTCGCACAACGTCTCGCATACGGCGCGGTTCAGCGCACGCGGACGCTCGACCACGCCATCGAGAAGCTCGGCCGCAGGCGCGTCCATCGCCTCGACCCACCGGTACGAGCTGCACTGCGCCTCGGCGCCTACCAGCTCGGCTTCGTCGAGGGCGTCGCCCGGTACGCCGCAGTCAACGAGTCCGTCGAGCTCGTCCGCCGCGCCGGCCTGGAGCGGGCCGTGGCGTTCACGAATGCCGTGCTTCGCCGGCTCGCTGACGGGATCGGCTCGCTCCTCACGGGGCTGCCGGAGACGACACCGGTCGAGGCTGCGCTCAAGCACTCCTATCCCGACTGGGTCGCGCGGGCCTGGTGGCGCGACCTCGGCGCAGACGAGACGCTCGCGCTCATGCACGCGCTGAACGAGCCGGGCCAGGCGGTCGTCCGGCTCGTGCGTGGAGAGGTCGCGGGCACGCCCGACCCTGACGTCCCCGGTGCGTGGCACGTCGACCGGGTCGACGAGGCCGCGCTCGCCGAGGGCAGGATCTGGCCGCAGAGCGCGGCTTCGCAGCTGGTCGGTCTCGCAGTGGGCGCGCGAGAGGGCGATCGGACGCTCGACCTGTGCGCCGCTCCGGGCGGCAAGGCGACGATGCTCGCCGGGGAGGTGACGGCCGTCGAGGTGAACGAGGCGCGGGCGCGAGAGCTCGAGGAGACGGCCCGCCGGCTCGAGGCCGACGCCGTACGCGTCCTCGTCGCCGACGGACGCGAGCTTCCGCCCGAGCTGACTGCGTTCGACCGTGCCCTCGTCGACGCGCCGTGCTCCGGCCTCGGCGTCCTGAACCGCCGACCCGATCTCCGCTGGCGCGCCGAACCGCTTCCCGAGTTGCAGCTCGAGCTTCTTCACGCCGCGGCCGAGCGTGTGCGGCCAGGCGGCGCCATCGTCTACTCCGTCTGCACGATCAACGCAGACGAGTCGGCGGCCGTGGTCGACGCGTCCGGGCTCGAAGTCGACACGACGCTCGCCGAGGAGTGGCCGCAGTTCCGGCACCCGCGCAGACCCGAGTTCCTGCAGACGCTGCCGCACGTCCACGGCACCGCCGGGTTTTTCGTCGCGCGCCTCACCGTGCGTTGAGGATGCGCCGGGCTTCCTCGACGTGCTGATCGAGCCAGCCGCGCCGGTCGTCCCACGCCCAGGCGAGGTTGTGCGCGACACCCCAGCCGCGAGCGCGCTCCCGGTCGAAGCCGAGCTCGACGAGCACGTCGAGCCAGCGTGAGACGTCGCGGGTATTTCTCAGCAGCCCGCTCGCCTCGAGCTCCCGCTCGCCGACGAGCGGCTTCGGATCGATGACGAGCGACGGCTCTCGGTCCGCGGCGAGGATGTTGGCGCCGTGCAGGTCCTGGTTCACAAGAGTCGACGCGTGGCGATCGACCGTTCGGTACACGTCCAGCGCGTGCTCGAGGAGGCGCTTCTCGAACGGCCGACCTCCCTTCGCGTACCACCTCGGCAGCTCCTCGTCCCAGCGGCCGGCCTCCGTCGCCAGCAGCGGGAAGCGATGCGCACCTGCGACGTGGACCTGCAGCCGCGGAATGAGCCCCGACACGATCGCCGCCTCGTCGGCGTCGGCGTCCCAGAGGCGTGTCCCCGGCACGCAGCGCTCGAGCAGCAGGGCATGCCTCGCCTCGTCATCAGGCGCGCAGCGCCGTTCCCGTCCCAGGTCGCGAGTGCATCGGCCTCGGGGTGCGCTTCGACGTCCGACGGAGCATGCAGCTTGAGCACGACGTCGCCGGCGGGCACGACCAGCGAGTACGGCGTGTCCACCGGCTGCTCGAGGTCGATGCCCCACTGCGTCGCGCACTCGTTCGCGAGGAGCGGAACGGCCGCCAGCCACTCGGGCTCGTGGTGCCACACGGCTTCGAGAGCCTCGGGGATCCGCACAGAGCGAGACTACGACCGCCGTAGGATCAGCGGCATGGTGGAGCAGTTCATGCACCGCGCGCTCGAGCTCGCCGAGAACGGTCGCGGAACGACGCATCCGAACCCGATCGTCGGCGCCGTCGTCGTCGCGGGAGACGAGATCGTCGGCGAAGGCTGGCACGAGCGGAAAGGCAGGCCGCACGCCGAGGTGGTCGCCCTCGAGGCCGCCGGCGAACGTGCGCGCGGCGCAACCGTCTACGTGACCCTGGAGCCGTGCGCGCACCACGGCGCCACACCGCCATGCGTCGATGCCCTACTCGCAGCGGGAGTCGCACGGGTCGTTGCCGGCCAGCTCGACCCGATGCCGGAGCACGGCGGCGGCCTCGAGCAGCTGCGCGCCGCGGGTGTCGACGTCGATCTCGCCGTCGGCGAGCCGGCGTTCCGCTGCCGGCAGCAGGTCGAGGAGTGGCGACGATGGGTGACGAGCAGGCGCCCGTTCGTCACGTACAAGGTTGCGGTGACGCTCGACGGCCGCGTGCGCACGCCGGGCGAGCGCTGGGTGACGGGCGAGGCGTCGCGGAGGCTCGTCCATGTGCTTCGCGCGCAGTCGGACGCCGTCGCCGTCGGGATGGGAACCGTGCGCTGGGACAACCCGCGACTCGACGCGCGCGACGTGCCTGTCATCCGGCAGCCGCGAAGGATCGCGTTCGGCCGCGGCCCGCTGCCGGAAGGCTCCGAGCTGGAGCTGCGCTCCGGGCCGCTCCGGGAGGAGCTCGAGGAGCTCGCGGCCGACGGCGTCCAGTCGTTCCTGCTCGAAGGCGGCCCGACGCTCGCGGCGGCGTTCCTCGAGGCCGACCTCGTCGACAAGCTCCTCGTGTTCGTCGCCCCGCGGCTCTCCGGCGAGGGCCCGGGGATGCTCGAAGGCCTTCCACGCTCGTTCGAGCTGACCCGGATGGAGGCGCGGCCAATCGGCGGCGACGTCCTTCTGCAGGCCTACGTCCACGAGCCCTAGTTACGGTTTCCCGGTGTTCACGGGAATCGTGCGGGACCTGGGCCGGGTCGTCTCGTTCGACGGCTCACGTCTCGTCGTCGAGACCTCCGTCGAGGCGACCTCCGGCGACTCCGTCGCGATCGACGGGATCTGCCTCACCGTCGTCTCCGC
>DASUCI010000133.1:0-3103 GCA_035762825.1 Gaiellaceae bacterium
TCGTCCACAACATCCACGTCGTCCGCGATCTCGAGGCGCGCGGCGCCATCTTCGTCGAGGAGGAGACCGAGGTCCCGGCGGGCGCAACGGTCGTCTACTCCGCCCACGGCGTCGCGCCGTCCGTCTATGCGAACTCGGCGAAGCTCGCCCACAACGTCATCGACGCCGTGTGCCCGCTCGTGACGAAGGTGCACGTCCAGGCACGCCGGTATGCGGACGAGGGGTACACCGTCGTGCTGATCGGGCACGAGGGGCACGAGGAGGTCGTCGGGACGATGGGCGAGGCGCCCGACTCGACCGTGCTCGTCCAGACCGTCGAGGAGGCGGACGCGCTCGACTTTCCGAGCGACGCGAAGCTCGCCTACGTCACACAGACGACCCTCTCCGTCGACGAGACGGGCGAGATCATCACGGCGCTACGGCGTCGCTTCCCCGAGATCCGCGCGCCGCGCAAGGAGGACATCTGCTACGCGACCTCCAACCGGCAGTGGGCAGTCAAGGAGATGCTGCCGGAGATCGACCTGCTGCTCGTCATCGGCTCGCGCAACTCGTCCAACTCGAACCGGCTCGTCGAGACGTCGCGTGCTGCCGGCACCGCCGCGTACCTCATCGACGACGAGACCGAGATCGACGAGACGTGGCTCGAGGCTGCGCGGACGGTGGGGATCACGTCGGGCGCGTCCGCGCCCGAGAAGCTCGTCGGCCGTGTCTGCGACTGGTTCCGGGCACGAGGCGTGATGGACATCGAGCCGTACCGCATCGTCGAGGAGGACGTGACGTTCCGCCTTCCGGTCGAGCTCCGCCGCGAGCTCGAGCTCGCCGCTCAAGGCTAGTGCGAGCGCTCGTCGTCGCACTGATCGGGCTCGTCGCCTTCGGTGGCGGCGTCATGCTCGGCTACAAGCTCGACTCCGAGGACACGACCACGGCAACAGTGGAGACAGGGTTGCCGGCCGCCGTCGAGCAGACGCGAGCGGCGCTTCTGGACGCGGCGGAAAGCGGCGACTACGACGCGCTGCGCCCGTTCATCTCCGACAGCCTCGAGTACACGTTCGGCTCGCCCGTGGAAGGCGGCCCGGTCGCGTACTGGCAGCAGCTCGAGCAAGAGACCGACGAGCGGCCGCTGGAGTCGCTGGCCGCGATCCTGAAGATGCCGTATGTGCTGTCGCGGGGGTACTACGTCTGGCCGTGGGCGTACACCGTCGAGAGCGCGCAGGATCTCTCCGAGCACGAGGTGGAGCTGCTCGCTCCAGTCGGCCCGCCGAGCGCTCTGTTTCCGGCGGGAAGCGGCTACTTCGGCTGGCGGGCCGGGTTCGAGCCCGACGGCACCTGGGCCTTCTTCGTCGCCGGCGATTGAGGGCGAGGCGAGCCTCGCCCCTACTCTCAGCGCCGGACGAGGGCGCGCAGGTCGTCGATCAGGCTAGGACGCCGCGACCGTGGACGCGCAACGAAGTCCGCCAGGCGGGCCGCCTCGTCTTCGTCGAGCGAGACTGCCGCCCGCGCAGTCCCACTCTCGTCCCAGACGCTGAAGCGGACGCGGCGCTCCGGCACGTACCTCGACACCCGGAGTGCACGGTGTTCGTCCGCGTCGGCGCCGCGGAAGAACTCGACGAGCTTGCTCCGGGTCGGAGTCGCACACCACGGGCAGTACCGGAACTCTCCTGCGACTTCTGCCTCGCAGTGACTGCACCTAGCCACGCACTCAGCATACGACGAGCCGTCAGGCCTTGGCCAGAGCGAGCTCGGCGCCGGTCGCAAGCGAGGTCGCCAGCGTCTCGCGGGCGATCCAGTCCGAGTGCTCGAGCAGGTCGGCGTCGGCCTCGGGGAGGGTCAGCGCGATACGGTCCGTGAGCTCGAGGCCGGCGTCCTTGCGCATCGTGTTGACGCGGTGGATGAGGTCGTAGACGCGACCGGCGCGCACGAGCTCGTCGTCGAGATGGAGGTCGAGCGCGACCGTGAGCCCGTCCGCTGCCGCCACTGCCCACCCGTCCTTGCCCTCGCGCTCGACCAGCACCTCGTCGCGCGTGAGGTCGCGCCCCGCGACGCGGATGCCGCCGTCGGGAAGCTCCTCGAACTCGCCGGCCTGCAGCGCTGCACGCACGGTGCCGAGCTCTTTTCCGAGCTTGGGCCCGAGGAGTGGCAGGTTCGGCTTCACGCGAAGCTCGCTCGCCTCCACCGTGCCGAAGGAAACGTCGCGGACTCGGAGCTCGTCGGCGATCTCCGCAGCGTGGGGCCGGGCGAGCGACGCGCCTTCCACGACGAGTGCGCGCAGAGGTTGCCGCAGCTTCAGTCCCGACGTGGAGCGTGCCTGGCGTCCGAGCTCGACGACGCGACGTAGCTCGGAGATCTCCGCGAGTAGGCGTTCGTCCGGGGCGTCGATCTCCGGCCAGCCCGCGAGGTGGACGGACGAGGGCGCACCCTCTGCCGGTGCCGTGAGGACGCGCCAGAGATGATCGGTGAGGAACGGCATGAGCGGTGCCACGACGCGGAGCCCCTGGACGAGCGCGTACCACAGCGTTCCGAGGGCGACCGGATCGCCGTCCCAGAAACGGCGGCGCGAGCGCCGGATGTACCAGTTCGAGAGATCGTCGACGAACGACTCGTATGCCCGTACGACGTCGACCGTGAGCCAGCTCTCGTATGCCGCGGTCGCTTCCGCGGCGAGCCCGTGCGTTCGCTCCACCAGCCAGCGGTCGAGCGGCTCGAGCTCGCCGCCGGGACCCGCTTCGAGGCTCGCCACCTCCGGCGTCCAGGTATCGATGTTCGCGTAGTCGACGAGGAACTTGCACGAGTTCCAGAGCGTGAGGAGCTTCCGCTGGATCTCGGATGCAGGGCCGTAGCCGAAGAGCAGGTTCTGGCTCGGCGGCTGCGAGCAGTATTGCCAGCGCATGACGTCGGCGCCCATGCGCTCGAGCGCCTCCTCCACGGCGATCGCGTTCCCCCACGAGCGATGCATCTCGCGGCCGGTCTCGTCGAGGAGCTTCTCGTACGTGAGCACACGCTTGTACGGCGAGCGGCCGACGAGCGTCACCGACATGAAGGAGATCGAGTAGAACCAGAGTCGGATCTGCTCGCGCATCTCGGAGACCCAGTCCGCCGGGAACCA
>DASUCI010000134.1:0-5314 GCA_035762825.1 Gaiellaceae bacterium
CACCGGATCTCGACGATCGAGGTCGAGTCCGCGCTCGTCGACCACCAGAGCGTCGCCGAGGCGGCGGTGTGCGGGCGCTCCGATGCGTTGACCGGCCAGGCGATCGTGGCGTACGTGACGCTGAAGGGTGGCGAGGAGGGCTCCGTCGAGCGGCTCGAGGAGCTCCGCAATCACGTCGCCGTGAAGATCGGACCGATCGCGAAACCCGCGAACATCGTCTTCACGCCCGAGCTGCCGAAGACGCGCTCGGGGAAGATCATGCGCCGCCTCCTCCGAGACGTTGCGGAGAACCGACCGCTCGGGGACACGACGACTCTCGCGGACCCCGCGGTCGTCTCCGAGATCGCCGACCGCGCCGAGGCTCAGCCGACCGAGGACTGATGCAGGCGGCCGTCAGGCTCTCTCGAGGCCGAACGAGCTGTACGACCACGGCCACGCTTCGACGCGGTCACACAGCCCGGCTCTGACGGGGTTGAGGACGACGTACGTACACGCGTCGTAGAGGTACGACTCGTCCTCGATCGCGCGCGCCGAGAAGCGGCCGGCGAAGACGTGCCCGAACCGGTCGTGCCTCAGGTTGAAGTAGCGCGCATAGAGCCCGTTCAGGCGCTGGAGCCCGCGCGAGAGGGCTTCCCGCCGACTCTCGACGACGAGGTGGTAGTGCGTGCCCAACAGGCAGTAGGCGTGGTATGTCCAGCCGTGTCGTCTTCCCTCGTCGTATGCGAGCGTGACGAAGGTCGAGCAGTCCTCGTCATCCCGGAACAGTGGACCGCCGGCTGCGGTCCCTCGTGCAAAGACGTGGAAATAGCCGTCGGGCAGAGTCGATCGGCGAATGCGTGCCATCGGGCCGAGCGTAGGCGCTCCGCGACCGGCGCTCAGGGCTTGTGGACACCTTGGTGCGCTCTTTCCACGCTTACAGGGTCAGGCACTGTAAAGAACGACCGCTCGCTCACACGGCGACGCGCGCCGCGGCGAACGCGGCTACCGTTCGATCGACGTCCGCCTCCGTCGTCCGCCAGTTCGAGACCGAGAGGCGGATGGCGGCGCGGCCGTCCCAGATCGTCCCGCTCATCCAGGCCTCGCCGCTCTCCTGCACCGACGCGAGCATCGCGCTGGTCGTGGTGTCGTCCTCGAAGCGGAAGAGGACCTGGTTGAGCACCACGTCGTTCAGGACCTCGCAGCCCGGCAGGTCCGTCACCGCTGCCGCGAACTGCCGTGCGCGTGCGCACGAGGCCTCGACGAGCTCGGCGACACCCGATCGTCCCAGCGAGCGCAGCGCGGCGTAGACGGCAAACCCGCGAGCTCGCCGTGAGAACTCGGGCGTCCAGTCCATCTGGTCCCGCGCCGCGCTCTCCTGTGTCACGAGGTACTCGGCAGTCAGTCGCATCGCGGCCCGATGCGCCTCGGGATGTGCGACGAACGCGAGACCGCTGTCGTACGGGACGTTCAGCCACTTGTGAGCATCGGTCGCCCACGAGTCCGCGCGCTCGACCCCGCGCGTCAGATGGCGCAGCTCGGGCGACGCGGCGGCCCACAGCCCGAACGCGCCGTCCACGTGCAACCACGCGCCGGCGGCCGCGCAGAGCTCCGCGATCTCGTCGATCGAGTCGAACGCTCCCGTGTTGACCTCGCCCGCCTGTACGCACACGATCGTCGGACCGGCGGTGTCCTGCAGCGCCGCTTCCAGGGCGTCGGGCCGCATCCGGCCATGGGTGTCGACGTCGACGCGGCGCGTGCCTTCGCTCCCGAGACCAAGCAGACGAAGTGCGCGATCGACGGTCACGTGCTTGCGAGAGCCGGTGATCAGCGTGATCGGCGGCGAGGCCGCGAGCCCGTTCGCCTCGACGTCCCAACCGACCTGTCGAATCACCTCGTGTCGCGCCGCGGCGAGGCACGTGACGTGCGCCATCTGGCAGCCCGTCACGAACGCGAACGACGCGGTTTCCGGGAGACCCAGAAGATCTTTCAGCCACTCGCCCGCGACTTGCTCGCAGACCGCCGCCGACGGACCGCCGATCACGAGCCCCGCATTCTGATCCCAGACCGACGTGAGCCAGTCGGCGGCGAGAGCGGCCGGGAGCGCCCCGCCGATGACGAAGCCGAAGTAGCGGCCGCTCGGGATCCCGACGACGCCCGGCTCGGCGGCGGCCGCGAGCGCCTCGACCACGTCGAGCGGGTCGCTCGGCTCGGCGGGGAGCGGGCCGCCGAGCGCCGCGCGCAGCTCGTCCACGGTCGCCGGAGGCCAGATTGAGCGCTCGTCGAGGGTCTCGACGAAGTCCGCCGCGATCTCGGCGGTCCGTCGCAGCAGCTCGCGTTCGCTCACGCGTGCGAGTCTAGGGACGAACGAGCTCCGCGACGAACGCCAGCACGTCCGGACCGGCCGGATCGATCGCATGATCGCCGCCGACGTGCACCGAGCGCGCGTGTGAGATCGCTCGGGCGACGGCCTCCGACGCGAGCCGGAACTCGACCGGCGAGCCCTCCGCGGTAACGACGAGCGTCGGGGCGCGAATCTCGCCGAGGCGGGTCGCGTCCGTGCTCTCCCCTCCTCGAATCTCGGCGACGAGTGCCTGACCGTTCGCCGTGAAGACCTCCCGGAAGGCGTGTGGCAGCTCGTCCCAGGCTCCGAAGACCGCTCGCAGCACCGTCTCGCCGACGGCGTCTGCTCCACGCTCGGCGGCGGTGTCCTCCACGCGCCGCCGCAGTTCCTCGAACCACGCGTCGTACTCCGGGGAGACGCCGATCGGCCCCGCCTCGAGGACCGCCAGCCCGAGAACCGCATCGGGATGGCGAATCGCGACGTCGAGCGCGACCGTCCCGCCGTAGCTGCGGCCGATCAGGATCGCCGGCTCGGCGCCCAGCTCGCGAAGGAGCCCGAGCGCGTCGTCGGCGTGCGCCTGGACGGTCGTGACGTCATACGGATCTGGACGCTCGCTCCGCGTGCAGCCGCGCCGGTCGTACACGATCGCGCGTCCTCGCTCCGCCAGCCTCCCCGCGGCGTCCTCCCAGAAGACGGCGGAGCTGCCGGCGCCGTGGATCCCCAGGATCGGCGTCCCGCTGCCGTGCTCCTCGTAGTACAGCCGCACGCCGTTGACCGACGCGGTTGGCATCGGGCGCGAGACTACAAGAGGTCAGGCCGCGAGCAGCTGCTCGAACCGGGCGGGATCGTCGAACGGGCCGACAAGTGCGAGATAGAGCCGCTTGTCCTCGAAGAGGTCGCGCGCGACACGCTGCACGTCCTCGGCGGTCACGAGGTCGAGCTGCCGCAAGAGCTCGTCGGGCTCTTCGATCTCGCCCTCGAGCACTTCCCGGCGCAGCCCGTACTGGATCGTTCCCTGCGGGCTCTCCAGGCGGAGGACGAAGCGCCCCTTCGCGTAGCCGCGCGCCTTCTCGAGCTCCTCCGCAGGAACCGGCTCCGCGGCGATCTTCCTGAGCTCTCCGAGGATCGTGGTTATCGCCTCGTCGACGCGGGCGACGTCGACTCCCGCGCTCGCGTAGAACGTGCCGGCGTCCGTGTACGCCGTGTTTCCCGCGTGCACGTAGTAGCCGAGCCCGCGCCGCTCGCGCACCTCGGTGAAGAGGCGCGACGACATTCCGCCGCCAAGGACGACCGCGAGGAGCTGCAGGGCGTAGCGGTTCGGATGCCCGATGGGGTAGCCACGAACCCCGAGGATGAGGTGCGCCTGCTCGGAGGCCTTCGTGTGGAGCAGCACGGGCGATGTGTCAGGAGGGAGCTCGACCGTCGAGGCATTTCCGGTCGGGCGCGGCTCGATCCCGCCGAGCAGCTCCTCGAGCTTCTCGGTGAGCCCGTCGCCGATCCGGCCGCCGATCCCGACCACCATCCGTTCGGGGCGGTACCAGGTGTCCAGGTACGAGGTGAACGTCTCGCGGCTCGCGCCCTCGACCGTCTCGCGCGTGCCGAGGATGTCCCACCCGAGTGGCTGGTCGGCGTACAGCAGCCGGTCGTAGACATTCCCGACGTACCGCTGTGGCGTGTCGAGGTAGACGTTCATCTCCTCGAGGATCACGCCCTTCTCCTTCGTGATCTCGGTCTCGTCGAACTTCGAGTGCAGGAGCATGTCTGCGAGGACGTCGAGCGCGGTGTCGCGCGTCTCCGTGCCGCAGCGGACGTAGTAGCCCGTCAGCTCCTTGCCGGTGAACGCGTTGAACTCGCCGCCGATCGCATCGATCTCGGTCGAGATCGTCCGCGCCGTCGGCCGCCGCTCCGTTCCCTTGAAGAACATGTGCTCCGCGAAGTGGGCGATGCCCTTGGAGTCGGGCGTCTCGTAGCGCGACCCGGCGGCGAGCATGACGAAGCAGGACACGGATCCGACCTGCGGGAAGGGCGCGGTGAGCACACGGATGCCGTTCCGAAGCTCGGTCTTCTCGAAGATCGCCACGGCGCTCGATGGTATAGACAGGCTCCATGCCCGGACAGCTGACCCGAAAGGCCATCGCCGCGCAGCCGGAGTGGCTCGCCGGTGTGCCTGGGCGAGTTGGCGATCGACGGCTACCGGATGGAGCGCGCGTGCTCTTCACGGGCTGCGGAACGTCCTTTCATGCGGCGCTCGCATGCGGCCCCGCGGCGCAGGCGCTCGAGCTCGTCATCGGCAACGCGCCCGAGGCAGACGTCCTCGTTGCGATCTCCCACGAGGGCGGCACGGCGCTCACGCTCGAGGCGGTGTCGGGCTTCACGGGCGAGACGTGGCTGATCACCGGCAAGGACGAGAGCCCTCTCGCCGCGGAGGTCGATCACATCGTCGTCGCGACGCCGGAGATCGAGGAGAGCTACTGCCATACCGTGAGCTACACGTGCGCCGTCGCAGCCGGGCGCGCGCTCCAGGGCGAGGACATCGACGGCCTGCCGAACCAGGTCTTCCGCGAACTCGACGCCGAGCCGTTCGGAGTCTCGGAGCACGACCGGTTCGTCGTCGCCGGTGCGGGACGTGACGAGGGAACCGTGCTCGAGGCAGTCCTCAAACTGCGCGAGGGCGCGCACGTCGCCGCCGAGGCGCATCAGACGGAGCAGCTCCTCCACGGGCACCTCGCCGCGATCGATCCGTCTGTCCGCTGCTTCGTCCTCGAAGGGGAGGGACGGGCGGCGGAGCGCGCCGTCGATGCGATGCGCGCGCTCGGCGAGCTGGGGTGCGACGCGCTCCTCGTGCCGACGACCCATCCCGTCGTCGACATCGTGCGCTTTCAGCGGCTGACGTGCGACCTCGCCGAGGCGCGCGGGATCGACCCGGATCTGATCCGCTGGGACGAGGCCCCCTGGGACCGCGCCCGGAAGGCGCAGGACTTCACGGCCGCCGAT
>DASUCI010000135.1:0-5002 GCA_035762825.1 Gaiellaceae bacterium
ACCTCGGTGCCTGCGAGGGAACCAGGCGCAGCTGCCCGCGGAGAGGTAGACGGAGCGACCCGCCGCGAGCAGCTCGTCCGTGATCTGGCATCCGGACTGCCCGCCCCCGACGACGAGAACGGCTCCCTCGGGGAGCTGGCCTGGCCTGCGGTACTCGCTCGTCGTCAGCTGGAGCTCGACCGGCGCGGAGTCGACCCCGGGCACGCGCGGCCGCGGCTGCTGGAACGCCCCGCTGGCCACGACGACGTTCGCCGCCGACAAGGTCCCTCCGGCGGTCTCGACGACATAGCCGTCATCGGCGGGGCGGAGCGCGGTCACGTCGACGTTTTCCCGGACGGGAGCGGCGAACGATCGGGCGTAGCCCTCGAGGTACTCGATGACCTCGGCGAGTGGCGCGAACGCGTCGGGGTCGTCGCCGTCGTACTCACCGCCCGGAAGCTGCAGGAACCAGTTAGGCGTATTGAGGAAGAACCCGTCCCAGCGCTGCGAGCGCCACGTTTCGCCGACCTGGCCCCGCTCGAGCACGACGTGCTCGCGGCCGTGTTGCGTCAGGAGGTAGCTCGCGGCGAGCCCGGCCTGTCCGGCGCCGATGACGATCGTGTCGACGCGCTCCACTGCGCGACTACGCGGTCGCGAAGAGCTCGAACTTGTCGCGGAGGTAGGCGAGGTAGGGCTGCGGGTCGATCGGTCCCCCGACCACGCGCTCGACGGTCTCCGCCGGCGTGAGCTTGCGTCCGAGCGAGTAGATGTTCTCGCGGAGCCAGAGATGCAGCTCGCCGAACTCGCCTCGCTCGATCTGCTCGTCGATGCCCGGAATCGCCCCTCGTACCCTCTCCCAGATCTGGATCGAGAGCACCGTGCCGAGCAGGTAGGTCGGGAAGTAGCCGAAGCCTCCGCCCGACCAGTGCGCATCCTGGAGTACGCCGAGGGCGTCGTTCGGCACCGGGACTCCCATGAGCTCCTCGAAGCGCGTGTTCCACGCATCGGGGAGGTCGGCGACGGCGAGCCGGCCCGAGAGGAGCTCCTCCTCGAGCTCGAAGCGGAGGATGACGTGCAGCCCGTAGCTCGTCTCGTCGGCATCGACGCGCACGAACGAGCGGCGAACGCGGTTGACGGAGCGGTGGAACTGCTCGAGCGAGACGTCGCCGAGCCGCTCCGGGAACGTCTCCTGCACGCGGGGGTAGAACCAGCGCCAGAACGGAAGCGAGCGTCCGACGACGTTCTCCCAGAGCCGGCTCTGCGACTCGTGGAGCGTCGCCGACACGCCGGCGGCGAGGGGCGTGCGCTCGAGCGTCTTCGAGACACCCCATTCGTAGATGCCGTGCCCGGTCTCGTGCATCGCCGTGAACAGCGAGTTGAGCTCCCTTTCGGAGTAGCGCGTCGTGAGGCGGATGTCGCCGAGGCCGAAGGTGATCTCGAAGGGGTGCACCGTCGGGTCGAGCCGGAACTGGTCCCAGGTCGCGCCGAAGGCTTCGACGAGCTCGCGCGACAGGGCGTCCTGGGCGTCGATCGGGAACGGCCCGCTCAGGAACGGGTCCTCCTCGTCCGTCGCATGCTCGGCGACGAGCGACTGCAGCTCCGGAGCCAGCACGGCGAAGATCTCGCGAATCTCCGAGGTCCGCATCCCCGGCTCGTAGTCCTCGAGCAGCACGTCGTACGGGTCGTCGTACGGCGCGAAGCACTCGATGTACTGCCTGCGGAGGTCGACCACGCGCTCGAGCCACGGCCTGAACGGCGCGAAGTCGGAGTCCTCGCGCGCCGCGACCCAGACCTCGTACGACTCCGCGGCGACCTTCGCGAACTCGACCGCGAGCTCGGAAGGAACACGTCGCGCGCGCTCCCAGTCGCGACGTGCCACCCGGATCAGCGAGGCGTCGTCCGAGTCGTACGGGAGCGACGCAGCGTAGGGCTCGAGCTCCTCGAAGAGCTCACCGAAGCGGTCGTCGACCATGTGCGCGTGGACGATCTCCTCGAGCGTGGCCAGCTGGGCTGCGCGTGTCGGCGCCCCGCCGGGTGGCATGAACACCTGCATGTCCCACAGCAGCACGCCTTCCATGCGGCGAAGGTCCGTGAGCTTGCCCAGGCGCGACTTCAGCTCGGAGAAGGCCGCATCCACCGGGCCGGACTCTACCCGCGTGCAGGCCCCGCCGAGGCAGGCGCTACACTCGCTGCCGTGGCGGACGAGTCGCCGGAACTGTTCGACGACATCTACCTCGGCCTTCGCGCAGGCGGGGCGGTGCGCAAGCAGCGGCGTGGAGAGCCGCTCTCCGTCGAGGAGAAGGAGGCGATCGGCCGCTGGCAGCGCCTCTCGCTGTGGCGGAAGTTCATCGCCATCGGCGCCTTTGCGCTCGGCACGTTCGGGCTCGGGTTCACGGTCGGCGGCCTCGTCTTCGGCCGCTGGCGCAAGGCTTGACGCTGCGCCTTCGGCGCACGGCTTGACGCTGCGCGCCGCTGACTGACGCAAACCGTCGAGGCGTTCCGCCCGAAGGACCAGGGGTCCATTTCGGAGTCGGGAGGGACGATGCTGAAGACGTTCGCAGCTGGAATCACTCTGGTGCTCGCTGTGGCCGGGTTCCTCGTAGCCTTCGCAATCGCATCGCCACAGCGAGACACGTACAAGCTCACGGCCAACCTCAAGGCGCGCTTCGAGGTGCCGAAGCCGCAGGGCGTGCCCGTCGGTGCGACGGGGCTCTTCACCGGCACCGTGGTCGAGCAGGCGAACGACCGCGCCAGGGTCACATGGCGACTTACGTTCTCGACCCTGTCCGGCCGGGCGATGGCTGCGCACATTCATGCGGGCCGGGTCGGACGAGCGGGGAGCGTCATGACGGCGCTGTGCGGCCCCTGTCGGAGCGGTCAGCGCGGAACCGCGATGATCTCGCACGCTCAACTGCGGACGATCCGTGCCGGTCGGGCGTACGTGAACGTGCATACGAGGAGGAACGCAGCCGGTGAGATCCGCGGTCAGGTGAAGGCCCGGGAAGGGGCCGGATCCGGCACCGACACCACGACGACGACCGAGACCACACAGCCGCCTCCGCCGCCGTATCCGTAGTTCAGGTGCAGGCTTCGCCGGCGAAATCCTGGTGGCCGCGCCCCTCGTGGCAGCGCAGCTCGCGCAACGCGCCGGTGAGCGCGTAGACCCCGCCCTCGGTCTCCTCGAAGCCGAGCGTCCATCGCTCGGCCCGCACGGAGTCGTCGGCGAGGCCGTCGAGGGTCACCGTCACGATCTGATCGCCGCCGCCCTCCGGGCCTGCTTTCGCGTCGATCGTGGTGCGCACGGCCTTCCTCTTGTCGAGGCGAAGGAAGATCCCGGCCGCCATCGCGGGCGAGCGCTCCCAGTCCTCGTCGACCTCCTGCTGGAAGCCGGAGAAACCCTGGGTCGACACGGCTCCGCCGGGCGCGGCGTCCGGCGGTCCGCCCCAGACGAGCTCGACGTCGACGTCGTTCCCGCAGCCGCCGGCCACGATCAGGGCGGTTGCGGTGAGGGCGGCGCACGCGAGACCACGCACGCCGCCCTTGTACCTGCCGGCTGTTAAGCAAATGCGGCGATCGCCTCGGTGTAGCTCTCCATCTGCCGCTGGAGACGTGCGCCCATCGCTGCCCCGACCACGCCGATGTTCTCGACGATCAACCCGGCCCGGAGGATCACCGCCTCGAACTCCTCGTCCACTCGCAGTGCGGAGAGACGTTCCGCGTCGCCGCGTACGAAGAAGAAGCCGTTGAGGTCGCCGCCGTGCTGCTCGAGGAACACGGGCTCGAAGCTCTCGATCGTGCCGTCCGACTGCAGGCCCGTGAAGTACTCGATCGTCGAAGAGAACGTCTCGACGGCTTCGGCCTCGCGCCCTCGGACGACTTCGCCCCAGCCGATGAAGAGACCGGCGTCTGCCATTGCCCACCTCCTTGGAGCTGACGGCCGGAGCATTCCAAGGCCGCTGCGCTCGCGCCATCGAACGTCTGTTCGCCTCGGTACAATGGCGCGCCTATGAGCCAGGCCGAAGAGCTCGTCGTCCACGGCGCGCGCGAGCACAACCTGAAGAACGTCACCGTCCGCATCCCGCGGAACGCCCTCGTCTGCGTCACGGGGCTCTCCGGATCGGGAAAGTCGTCTCTTGCGTTCGACACGATCTACGCGGAGGGGCAGCGCCGGTACGTCGAGTCGCTCTCCGCGTATGCGCGGCAGTTCCTGCAGATGATGGAGAAGCCCGACGTCGACTCCATCGACGGGCTCTCGCCGGCAATCTCGATCGATCAGAAGACCACCTCGCGCAACCCGCGCTCGACGGTCGGCACCGTCACGGAGATCTACGACTACCTGCGGCTGCTGTTCGCGCGCATCGGCCGCCCGCACTGTCCCGTGTGCGGCCGTCCGATCGCCGGCCAGTCGCTCGACCAGATCGTGGAGCAGGTGCTTCGCCTCGAGGAGGGGACGAGGTTCACGGTCAACGCGCCCGTCGTGCGCGACCGGAAGGGCGAGTACAAGGACGTGCTCGAGGAGCTACGGCGCGACGGGTTCACGCGGGTGAAGGTCGACGGCGAGCAGCGCCTGCTCGAGGAGGACATCGTCCTCGACAAGAAGTTCAAGCACACGATCGAGGTCGTCGTCGACCGGCTCGTGATGAAGGCGGATCTACGGCAGCGCCTCACGCAGTCGATCGAGACCGCGACGTCGCTCGCCGAGGGGCTCGTCGTCATCGACGTCGTCGACGGCGACGAGCTGACGTTCTCGGAGAACCTCGCCTGCCCCGACCACGGCGTCTCGCTCGCAGAGCTGGAGCCGCGCGTCTTCTCGTTCAACTCGCCGCACGGCGCGTGCCCGCGCTGCACCGGCCTCGGCGCGCAGCTCGAGATCGACCCCGATCTGCTCGTCCCGGACACGTCCCTCTCGATCGAGGAGGGCGCTCTCGTGCCGTGGACGATCGGCAGCCAGAGCTTCTACGACTCCGTCATCGAGGCGATCGCGGAGCGCTACGAGATCCCGCTCGACGTGCCGTGGCGCGAG
>DASUCI010000136.1:0-2576 GCA_035762825.1 Gaiellaceae bacterium
GGCGTGTCCACGATGTTGATCTTCGTGTCGCCGTACCGCACCGCCGTGTTCTTGGCCAGGATCGTGATGCCCTTCTCGCGCTCGAGGTCCATCGTGTCGAGCACGCGCTCGGCGACGTCCTGGTTGGTGCGGAAGGCGCCCGACTCCCAGAGCAGCGCGTCGACGAGCGTCGTCTTGCCGTGGTCGACGTGCGCGACGATCGCGACGTTGCGGAGCTCCGAGCGGGTCGCCATGCAGCGAGGCTAGCGGCGTGCGCCCGCGAGCAGCCGCCCGGCGCCGACGTTCCGGATGGAGGCGTCGACGAGCTCGATCGGGTGGAGCGCCGGCAGCGGTCGCCTCTCGCGACGCAATGCGTTCGAGACCTGGACGAGGCAGCCCGGATTCGCACTCGCGTACGCCTGCGCGCCCGTCGCGAGGACGTGCGCCGCCTTCCGCTCCCCGAGCTCGCGCGCGGCCTCGGGCTGGATCACGTTGTAGATCCCCGCGGAGCCGCAGCAGATATCCTGCTCGGCCGGCTCCACCACGTCGAGCCCCGGAATCCGCGCGAGGGACGTCCGCGACGAGAGGGGCAGCCGCTGGGCGTGGCGGAGGTGGCACGAGTCCTGCAGCGCGACCCTCAGCTGAAGAGGGTGCCGAGAGGCGCGCGGCGGCGTCTCCGCGAGCAGTTCGCCGACGTCACGCACCTTCGAGGCGAACGACTCCGCCCGCTCGTCGCCGAGGAGCCAGTCGAGCTCCTTCAGGTGCGAACCGCAACCGGACGTGTTCACGACGACGAGGTCCACGTCGTCGAACGCGTCGACCAGCCGTCGCGCGAAGTCCTTCCCCTCTTCGAGCCGGCCTGCGTGGACGGACAGCGCGCCGCAGCAGCCCTGGGGCGGAGCGACGACCTCGAAGCCGTCTGCGGCGAGGACGCGAGCCGTCGCGGCGTTGACGTCCGGAAAGACCGCGCTCTGGACGCAGCCGGTGAGGAGGCCGACGCGGGCGCGGCGCGCGCCCGACGCGGGCGAGAGCGGCGGAACCTCGCCCTGGCCGCGCCAGCGCGGGGCGATCTCGACGAGTGGCCGGAGGCGCTTCGGCATCGGAGCGACGCGACCGACCGGTACGAGCCGGAGCGCGGCGCGCATCCGCTTCGGGTACGGAAGAAGCCGGAACAGAAGCCCGCGAACGAGGCGGTCGCCGAGCGGGCGGTCGAGCTCCTCCTCGACGGCGACGCGCGTGCTCTCGATCAGGCGGTCGTAGCGCACGCCCGACGGGCAGGAGGAGACACAGGCCATGCAGCCGAGACAGCGGTCGAAGTGCTGCGCGACGGTTGCGTTCAGCGCGATCGTGCCGTCGAGGCGCGCGTCCATGAGGTGGATGCGTCCCCTCGGCGAGTCCATCTCCTCGCGCCAGAGCACGTACGTCGGGCACGTCGGGAGACAGAAGCCGCAGTGGACGCAGTCGGAGGTGTACTCGCGGATCACGACAGCACTCCGCGCGGATCGAGCTCTCGGCGGATCCGTTCGATGAGCGCACGAACTTGTGACTGATCGATACTTGGGGTCGGGTCGGCCGTGAAGGCGATCCCGGCGGATGGGCGGATCACAGCGTCCGTCAGGCTTTCGAGCGTCTCGGCGAGGACGCCAGGGGCAAAACGGACACGTCCGGATGCGGCGCCCTGCCTCCTCCGCGACTCGTCGAAAACGGACATGTCGGCGTGGGCGCCCCCGACGAGCGAAAGCGTGGCCGCGACCTGCGCCGCGACCGCGCGCTCCGATCCCTCGAAGAGCACGGCGACTCGACCGGGGTGAAGGACGTCGAGGGCGCTCGGCTGGAGCTGCGACCCCAGGAGTGCCTGGACGACGGTTGCAGCGTCGTCCGTCTCGATCACGAGCGTCTGCGTCGCTTTCGGCAGCGGGTGCAGCCGGAAGCTCGCGCGGGCGATGAACGCGAGCCGTCCTTCCGAGCCACACACGAGTCGCGCGAGGTCATAGCCTGCGACGTTCTTGACGACCTTGCCACCCGCGCTGGCGATCGTCCCGTCTGCGAGCACCAGTGTCGCGCCGAGGACGAGATCGCGTGGAGCTCCGAAGCGATGCCGCAGCGGGCCGGAGACGTTTCGCGCGAGCAGCGCGCCGATCGTCGGATCGCCCGGCGGATCGAGCGACAGCCGCTGCCCGGATGCGGCGAGCGCCGCCCGCAGCTCCGACAACCGGACGCCGGCCTCGACCGTGCACGTGAGATCGCCCGGGTCGTGCTCGAGGACCCGGCCGAGACCGTGAGCCGTGAGGTCGTCTCCGATCCGCAGCCGGCGACCCTCGGCATGCGCGGCCGCGAGAGCACCAGCGGCTTCGTCGAGGCTAGAGACGCTCGGCAACGCCGATCCTCTCGAGCGCGTGGACGCGGTAGGGCCCGGGCACCTCGCCGCAAAGGCGCGGCGTCGGGATCACCTTGCCCGGATTGCAGAGCCCGACAGGATCGAATCCGCGGCGTAGCCGCTCGAAGACCTGCAGGTCGCGCTCCGAGAACATCCGTGGCATCGAGCACGCCTTGTCCATGCCGACGCCGTGCTCGCCCGTGAGCGAGCCGCCGGCGTC
>DASUCI010000137.1:0-9403 GCA_035762825.1 Gaiellaceae bacterium
GTATGCGTTCGCGTACTACGCCCTGATCGAGCTCCACGCCGGCTTCGGCCAGATCCTGCTCGCCCTCGTGCCGCTTCTGACGCTGCTCCTCGCCGTCGGCCAGCGCCAGGAGCGCTTCCGTCTGACCGCGCTCGGCGGGGCACTGCTCGCGCTCGCGGGCATCGTCGTGATGTCGAGCGCGCCCCTGGAGGACTCGCTTCCACTCCTGTCCGTGCTCGCAGCGCTCGCCAGCGCGCTGTGCTTCGCGGAAGCCGCGGTGCTCGTGCGCTGGCTGCCGCCCGTGCACCCGGTCGCGATGAACGCCGTGGGCATGACCACCGGGGCGATGGCCCTCGTTCTCGCCGCCCTCGTGGCAGGCGAGACGCTCGAGCTGCCGACCCGCTCGGCGACGTGGAGCGCGGTCGTCTACATCGCGACGTTCGGCTCGGTCGGGGTCTTCCTCCTCTACCTCTTCGTGCTCGGGCGCTGGGTCGCGTCGCGGGCGGCGTACTCGTTCGTCCTCATCCCGATCGTGACGGTCGTCCTCTCCGCGTGGCTCGACGACGAGCCAGTGGGCGTCGGCCTCGTGCTGGGCGGTGCGCTCGTCCTCGCAGGTGTCTACGTCGGCGCGCTTCGAAGCCCGACGGAGAGCGCGTCCGCGCACTGACGGGACCGCGCGAGGCACGTTGGTAACCTCGGCGCTCCCGTGGAGCCCCAGGCACTCGAGAACGCCGCGCTCGCAGCTGCCGAGGCGGCCACGTCGGTCGACGAGATCGAGAGCGTTCGCGTCGAGTTCCTCGGGCGCAAGAGCGAGCTGAAGCTCGCGCTCCGCGAGGTTCGCGACCGCGAGACGGGCATGGCGCTCAACGCCCTCCGGGAGCGGCTCGAGAGCGCCATCGACGAGCGCGAGGCGGCGCTGTCGCGCGCCGAGCTCGACCGTCGGCTCACCGACGAGCGCGTCGACGTGACCATGCCCGGCACGCTGATCCCGCGCGGGCACCTGCACCTCATCACGCAGATCCGGCGTGAGGTCGAGGACATCTTCCTCGGGCTCGGCTACACGGTCGTCGACGGCCGCGAGGTCGAGACGACGCGGTACAACTTCGACGCGCTCAACTTCCCGCCCGGCCATCCGACGCGGTCACCGCTGCAGACGCTCTTCCTCGACGACGAGACGGTGCTGCGCACGGAGACGTCGCCCTCGCAGATCCGGACGATGGAGTCGCAGGACCCGCCGGTCTACATCGTCACGCTGGGCCGCGTCTATCGGCGCGACACGCCGGATGCGACCCACACGCCGACCTTCCACCAGATCGAGTGTCTTGCCGTGGACGAGGGCATCACGCTCGGGGACCTCGAGGGCACGCTGGACTACCTGCTCAAAGCGTTGTTCGGCAAGGAGCGCCGGAGCAAGTTCGTCACGCACCACTTCCCGTTCACGGAGCCGTCGGTCGAGGCCCTCGTCTCGTGCCACATCTGCGACGGCGCAGGCTGCCCCGTGTGCCGCCACTCGGGTTGGATCGAGGTCGGCGGCTCGGGAATGGTCGACCCGAACCTCTTCGAGTTCGTCGGCTACGACCCCGAGCGCTATACGGGGTTCGCCTTCGGCTGGGGGCTCGAGCGGATCGCCGTGCTCCGGCACGGCATCCCCGATCTGCGGGAGCTCTGGCGCAACGATCCGCGGTTGCTGGGCCAGTTCTGATGCGCGCTCCGCTCTCCTGGTTGCGCGAGTACGTCACCTTCGCCGCGTCGGCCGAGGAGATCGCGGACCGGCTGTTCACGTCGTCCGTCCAGGTGGACGCAGTGATCGACGTCGGTGTGGCGGACGTCGACGGCAACGTCGGCCGCTTTCTCGTCGGCCGGGTGCTCGAGGTCGAGGCTCATCCGAACGCGGACCGGCTGCGCGTCTGCCAGGTCGACGTGGGGGAGGGCGACGCGCGGCAGATCGTCTGCGGCGCCTGGAACTTCGAGGCGGGCGCGACGGTAGCGGTCGCGCTCCCCGGCGCGTTCCTGCCGATCTTCGACCAACCGCTCGACGAGCGCGAGCTCCGCGGCCACGCCTCGCGCGGGATGATCCTCGCCGAGGACGAGGTGGGCCTCGGCGAGGATCACGCGGGGATCATGGTGCTCCCCGAGGGCCTGGAGCCAGGAACGCCGCTCGTCGACGTCCTCCCGATCCGCGACCAGGTGCTCGACGTCACGCCGACGGTCAACCGCGTCGACCTGCTCTCGATGGTCGGCCTCGCACGGGAGGTCGCCGCGCTGCTCGGCGGCGAGCTCCATCTGCCGGAACCACCCGACCCCGAGATCGTCGACGCGGAGGAGGTCGACATCACGATCGAGGACTTCCACGGCTGCCCGCGCTACATCGGCCGCGTCTTCCGCGACGTCGCGATCGGCCCGTCCCCGCAATGGTTGCGCTCGCGCCTCTTCCTCGCGGAGATGCGATCGATCTCGAACGTCGTCGACGTCACGAACTACGCGATGCACGTCTGGGGCAGCCCGCTGCACGCCTTCGACCGCGCGAAGCTCGCCGGCGGGCGCATCGTCGTCCGGCACGCACGATCCGGCGAGGAGCTGCGCACGCTCGACGGGACGTTGCGCCGGCTCGATCCGGACGACCTGCTCATCACCGACGGCGAGAAGGCGGTGGCGCTCGCCGCGATCATGGGGGGCGAGGACAGCGAGGTCACCGGCGACACGACGGAGGTGTTGCTCGAGGCGGCGAACTTCGAGCCGCTCGGGATCCTGCGCTCGTCCGAGCGGCTGGCGCTGCGCACGGCGGGGTCGAACCGCTGGGAGAAGGGCGTCGACCCCCATCTCGCCGAGAGCGCCGCCGTGCTCGCGAGCCGTCTGCTCGTCGATCTCGCCGGCGCACGGATGACCGGCCACGTCGACGTCAACGACGGGTTGCCGGAGCGCCCGGTCGTCCGCTTCCGCCCTGAGCGGGCTTCGAAGGTCATCGGCCTCGACATCCCGCCGGACGAGCAGCGGAGCACATTGAGCGGATTCGGCTTCGACGTGTCCGACGACTGGCAGGTGGCCGTGCCGACGTGGCGCGCGCGCGACGTCAACCGCGAGGTCGACCTGATCGAGGAGGTCGCGCGGCCGGTGCTCGACCGGATCCCGTACACGATGCCGCTCCGGCGGCACGTGCAGGGTCGGCTCGACAAGGGGCAGCGGCTCCGCCGCGTCGTGGAGGACACGCTCGTCGGCGCCGGCCTGTCCGAGGCCTACACGTGGAGCCTCGTCGCGAGCGATCCGAGCCCCGACGCGCTCCGCCTGCCGAATCCGATGAGCTCCGAGCAGGCGATCCTGCGGACGACGATCGTCCCGGGCCTCGTCGAGGCCGCGCGCACCGGGGTCGACGCGGGAGCGGAGCACGTCGCGCTGTTCGAGATCGCCCGGGTCTACCTGCCCTCGGGGAGTCAGCTGCCGGACGAGCACTGGCGGGTCGCCGCGATCGTCATGGGCGGATACGCCGAGATCAAGGGCGTTGCCGAGACGCTCTACTCCACGCTCGGGCTCGAGCTCCGGGTCGAACGAACCTCGCATCCGATCCTCCACCCGGGCAAGGCGGCGACGACCGAGGCCGGCTGGCTCGGTGAGCTCCATCCGACCCTGCTCGAGGGGACGTGGGGAGTGTTCGAGCTCGACCTCGAGACCCTGTTCGCCGAGGTCCCCGAGCGGATCGTGTACGAGGACGTCATCACGTATCCGGCCGTCCTGCAGGACATCGCGGTCGCGGTCGACGAGGACGTCGAGGTCGGCGCCCTGGTCGACGTGGCGCGGGAGGCGGCAGGCGTCCTCCTCCGTGAGGCGCGCGTCTTCGACGTCTACCGTGGCGACCAGGTCGGCGCCGGGCGGAAGTCCGTCGCGATCCACCTAGCGTTCCAGTCGCCCGAGCGGACGCTCACGGAGGAAGAGGCGACGACGGCGCGCGAGCGCATCGTCGCTGCGCTCACCGAGCGCTTCTCGGCCGAGTTGCGCGCGTGAGCAAACCGTTCGGCGCGGTCGTCGCGTAGATACCCGGGATGAGACGACTCGTCGTTCTCGGCATCGCTCTCTTCGCGATCGCGTCGCTCGGCGCCGCCGGCGGTGAGGCGACGCCAGTGCAAGCGACGAAGCTTCACGCTCGGGTAGGCCCGAGCTTCACGATCTCGCTCTCGACCGAAGCGGGTGCGCGCGTCACGAACCTCGACCCGGGGACGTACGAGATCACGGTCGACGACATGTCCGAGGAGCACAACTTCCACCTCACCGGGCCCGGCGTCGACCGCGCGACCGAGATCGGCGAGGTCGGCACGCAGACGTGGACGGTGACGGTGCGGGACGGGACGTACAGATACGTCTGCGATCCGCACCAGGGAGACATGCGAGGCTCGTTCACGGTCGGGAACGTGACGACGCCACCACCGACGCCGAAGCCTCCGACGAACGCGGTGACCCCGAAGTCGAAGCTCCGGCTGACCTCAGGCCCGGGCTTCACCATCTCGTTGAAGACCGCAGCGGGCAAGTCGGTGAAGACGATGACGGCCGGCACGTACACGGTCGCCGTCCGCGACCGCTCGACCCTCCACAACGCGCACCTCGTCGGCCCCGGTTACAACCGGAGAACGACCGTGCCGTTCGTCGGAAGCCAGACGTGGAAGGTGAGGCTCGCGCGCGTCGGGACGCTGCGCTTCCTCTGCGACCCGCACGCGGCGCAGATGAAGGGCTCTGCGAAGATCGTCCGCAGTCCCTAGACCGAACGCCCGGCGACCCGCCAGACGGGGCCCTGCGTGACGTCGTTCGCGGTGTCGGAGAGGTCGTAGACGACCGTGACCCGCCCCGTGATGCCCTCCGCGTCCATTCGCTCGAAGCAGCGCCGCGCCATGTGTGGCGCCACGCCGTAGCCCTGCTTGCCGGACACGCGGAAGCGGAGGGCCAGCGCATCCGGCACCCGGGTCGGGTTCATCGGAGCGCCGTGGAGTGCCGCCCGCGGCAGGTTGTCGCTGGAGTCGAGCTCGAGCTCCGCCAGCACGTCGCTCCAGTCCGGCGGGAGCGTGGCGAGCAGGTCGTCCCACTGAGCTGCCAGCGGCCCGGCGGGCGGCGTGCCCGGCGAGGACGGGCCGGGCTCGGCGCGCGACGTCGCGTCGATCAGCGCGAGCGTGCCCCAGATCCGCTTGCGGTCGAGCCGTCGGAGGACGTTCCGCACGCGCTCGCCTCCGGCGTCCGCCCGCGCGACGTGGAACCGGAGCTCGTCGCCGACGCGAACCGGCTGGAGGGGCGCGAGAACTACCGCGGCTTCGGCCAGAGAGCCTTCGGGCGTGAACGAGAGCTGCGTCTCGGCCCAGAGCGGCCCGAGTTGGGCCTCGATCTGGCCCCACTGATCGGCGGCTCGCATCCGCGGATCAGCATAATGGCCGCTCGATGGCGACCGTCGAAGAGCGAGCCGGGTCAGGAGGTCGGGGAGTCTCCGAGGAGATGCTGCGCGGCTTCTTCCGCGAGATGCTTCTCATCCGCCGGTTCGAGGAGAAGGTCGAGGACCGCTTCCGCGCCGGCGAGCTTCCCGGCTTCCTGCACGTCGCCATCGGACAGGAGGCCTCGGCGACCGGTGTCTGCGCGGCGCTCGCGCGCGAGGACGTCATGGCGTCGACGCACCGCGCGCACGGTCACGCGATCGCGAAGGGCACGCCGGTGGAGCGGATCATGGCCGAGCTCTACGGGAAGGTCGAAGGCTGCAGCAAGGGCTACGGCGGCTCGATGCATCTCTACGACCTCGAAGTCGGGAACCTCGGCGCGAACGCGGTCGTCGGAGGCGGTCTCCCCGGCATCGTCGGAGCCGCGCTCGCATTCAAGATGCGCGGCGAGAAGCGCGTCGCGGTCGCGTTCTTCGGCGACGGCGCGACGAACACCGGCACCTTCCACGAGTCCATGAACCTCGCGCAGCTCTGGACCGTGCCCGCGGTCTTCGTCCTCGAGAACAACGGCTGGGCCGAGTCGACGCCGGCGAGCCAGCATCTGCCGCTTCCCGTCGAGGAGCTGGGCAAGCGCGCAGCCGCCTACGGGATGAAGCTCATCGAGGCCGACGGACAGGACGTCGAGGCCGTGTACCTCGCGGCCCTCGCGGCGCGCGAGCACGCGCTCGCAGGCAAGGGCCCGGTGTTCCTGCACCTGCGGACGCACCGGCTCACGGGCCATTTCGTCGGCGATCCCCAGGTCTACCGCGACAAGGAGGAGCTGAAGGCAGAGCGGGAGACCAAGGACCCGATCCGCCTCCTCGGCGCGCGGCTCGAGATCGGGGACGACGAGTTCGCGACGATCGACGCCGAGTTGACGGCGGAGGTCGAGGCGGCCGTCGAGTTCGCGAAGGCCGGGACCGACCCGAACCCCGAGGACGCTCTCAAGTACGTCTATGCGTAGCGAAGCGGAGCACCCTGACGTTCCTGGGCCGTCGCTCGCAAAGGAGGCGAGCGCGCGGCGCGCAGGACAGTACGACAGGTACGGACAAGCGCCGCGCGCGACGCATCCTGCCGCGAGCGGCGGCAGACCCGAGCGGAGCCCGGCTCCGCCGGGCGGGAGCCGGGGCGGCCAGGGGCGTCAGGGTGCCTGAGCTGACCTACCGCGAGGCGGTCCGCGACGCGCTCGGCAAGGCGCTTCGCGAGGACGACCGCGTCTTCATCATGGGCGAGGACATCGCCGAGATGGGCGGCTCGATGGCGGTCACCCAGGGCCTCCTCGACGAGTTCGGCCCGACGCGCGTTCGCAACACGCCGATCTCCGAGATGGCGATCGTCGGCAGCGGCATCGGCGCTGCGATCCAGGGGATGCGCCCGATCGTCGAGATCATGTACGAGGACTTCCTCACGATCTCGATGGAGCAGCTCGTGAACCAGGCCGCCAAGCATCGGACGATGTCCGGCGGGCAGATCTCGGTTCCGCTCACGATCCGCACGCAGGGCGGCGCCGGCTGGTCGCCTGGCGCGCAGCACGCCCAGCAGCTGGAGGCGTGGTTCGTTCACGTTCCGGGGCTCAAGGTGGTCTTCGCCTCGACCCCCGAGGACGTGCGGGGCCTCCTCTGGTCGGCGATCTACGACGACAACCCCACCGTCTTCTTCGAGCACCGGACCCTCTACCCGATCAAGGGCGAGGTGCCTGACGAGCTCGAGCCGATCCCGCTCGGGAAGGCGCGCATCCACCGCGAGGGGTCGGACGTCACGGTCGTCGCCACGGGGCGTCTCGTGCACGAGGCGCTGACCGCCGCCGAGGAGGCGGAGAAGGACGGCATCTCGGTCGAGGTCGTCGATCCGCGGACGCTGCAGCCGCTCGACGAGGAGACGATCGTCGGCTCGGTGCGCAAGACCACGCGCTGTGTCACCGCGCACGAGGCCGTCACCCGCGGCGGGTTCGGAGCCGAGCTCGCGGCCGTGATCCAACACGGCGCGTTCGACTGGCTCGACGCGCCGATCGAGCGCGTCGGCGCAGCGTTCGCCCCGCTGGCCTTTGCCCCTGGGATGGAGCAGTGGTCCGTCCCGCACGCCGACGACGTGCTCGAGGCGATCCGGCGGACGGTCGCGCGCGCGTAGCCATGGCGACCGAGGTCAAGCTCCCGCGTCTCGGCCAGGGCATGGAGTCGGGCACGATCGTGCGCTGGCTCAAGACCGAGGGCGACTCCGTTTCGAAGGGCGAGCCGCTCTACGAGCTCGATACCGACAAGGTGACGCAGGAGGTCGAGGCGGACTCCGAGGGAGTCCTCCTCAAGATCGTCGTCTCCGACGGCGAGGTCGACGTCGGCACGACCGTCGCGATCATCGGCGCGCAGGACGAGGACGTGTCCGAGCTCATGGCCGCGCCGAGCGGGAATGGCGACGCGCCGGCCGCCGCTCCGCCGGCCGAGGAGGCGACCGAGGCGCCAAGTGACACAGTGTCACAAGGCGAGGAGGCGGCCGAAGCGGCCGCACCGGAAGCTCTGGACGAGGAGGCTCCTGCGGCCGACGTACGCGGAGCCGAGGCGCAGGCTCAAGCACCGGAAGCCCAGGCGGCAGAGGAGCGAGCACCGCGTGCGGAGGGCGAGCCCGTCAAGGCGAGCCCGCTGGCGCGCCGCATCGCGCGCGAGCGCGGCCTCGACCTCGCGCAGATTCGCGGAACAGGTCCGGAAGGACGTGTGATCGCAGAGGACGTGGAGAAGGCGGCAGTCCAGCCGGCCGAGCCGAGCGCGGCTGCGGCTCAGCCGGAGTTCGAGGTCGTGGAGCTCACGAAGACGCGCGCGACGATCGCGCGCCGCCTGACCGAGGCGTGGCAGGCGCCCGTCTTCCAGCTCACCGTCACCGCGGACGCGACCGAGCTCGTCGCGACGCGCGAGCGGATGGTCGAGCTCATGCGTGCGGACGACACGAAGCCGACGGTCTCGGACGTGCTCACGCGGCTCGTCGCCTCCGCGCTCGTCCGGCACCGCCCGGTCAACGCGAACTTCGTCGACGGCAAGCTCCACCGCTTCGCCTCAGCGAACGTCGGCCTCGCGGTTGCCGCACCGGGCGGCCTGATCGTCCCCGTGATCCGCGACGCCGACCGCAAGTCGGTGCAGCAGATCGCAGCGGATCGAGCTGACCTCGTCTCGAGGGCACGCGACGGGAAGCTCCAACTGGCTGACCTCGAGGGTGGCACGTTCACGATCTCGAACCTCGGCATGTACGGGATCGACCAGTTCATCGCGGTGCTGAACCCGCCGCAGGTCGCGATCCTCGCGGTCGGCTCGATCGAAGACCGCCCGGCGGCGATCGACGGCGAGTTCGCGATCGTGCCGACGCTGACGATGACGCTCACCTGTGACCATCGCGCGATCGACGGCTCCGAAGGCGCCGAGTTCCTCCGCGACGTGAAGGCCTTCGTCGAGCAACCCGCGCTGGCGCTCTAGGCTTCCAGCATGGTCATCCGGCGGGGCGGTCGGCAGGACGTCAGGTTCCTCCGCGACATGCTCCACCACGCCTACTACTGGCGCGAGCGGAACCCGGGAGACGGGCCCGGCCCGGCCGCGCGCTACGTCAAGGGCTGGGGCAGACCGGGCGACACGGTGCTCATCGCGATCGACGACGCATTCCCGGTCGGGGCGGCCTGGTATCGGCTCTTCCGTCGCGACAACCCCGGATACGGGTTCGTCGACGAGGAGACGCCGGAGCTCGCCATCGCGGTCGTACCCAATCGGCGCGGACGGGGAATCGGGGAGGCGCTCCTCGAGGCCCTCGTCGAGCGGGCGCGTGCAGACGGCTACTCGGCGCTCAGCCTGAGCGTCGAGCGTGAGAATCCGGCGCTCGTCTCCTTCTACGAGCAGCACGGGTTCTCCGTCCTCGAAAACGGCGACGAGCACAGCCTGACCATGCGTCGGGCCCTGGCATCAACCATCTAGGATCGGTCCCATGGAATTCGACGTTGCCGTCCTCGGCGG
>DASUCI010000138.1:0-4907 GCA_035762825.1 Gaiellaceae bacterium
CGAAGTCGTGCTTGAGCAACATCGCCGTCCGACACCGGAAACTGCTCGGTCTTGCCGTCGGGCTTCAAGACGAGGTACGCGCGTATTTCCAACCAGTCCCACCGATCTGGCCGCAGGGAGCGCGATTCTGCGCAGGCAACGGGGTCGGTGTCAAGAGCGCATTGGCGTGGGGCGAATCTGGGGCGATCGCGTCCCGAGTCGACCCTTCCCCACCCGCCGTGACCCGACACTGTTCGGGCAAAGAAAAAGGGCCGTGAGCGGGGCTTTTACCGAGAGGCTCATACGGGGTTCAAACCTCCCCGCTAACCGGCCACTTCCGGCGAGCGATGTGGGGACCGGTGTGGGGACCGGGTGCAGGCGCTGCCCCCTTCTGTCAGGCCAGGATGAGCGCGTCGTGGGGTCAGACGCCTAGAGCTAGTCGGCCTGCAGCGTCCTCCCATGTCACGCGCAGCCGTTCAGCGCCACGCCGTCGGAAGCCAGCATTTGGACGCCTTCGATCCCGTCGCCCGCCTCGGAGTTGAGCGCGAAGCCCATAGCCGCCGCGCAGATCATGACCGAAGGGGCATTGTCGGGGAGGTTGCCTTCCCGCGGGGCGAGAGCCGTTGCGATTTCGAGGATCTGGTAATCCCCGTAATCCATCTTCATCCCGGTGATGTGGCTCCACCACGACGCCTCGTCGCCCGGGGTCCCGAAGCGTTCCTTGAACGCGGCGCGGAACCTCGCAATGTCGACCGCGGGCGGTGCTGGCCGCTGGGTCTCCACCTGCTCGGTCGTCGTCGCGGGTGGGCTCTCCGCTTCGACGTCGGAGTCTCCGCTGCAACCGCCCGCCGCGATTGCGATTGCGCTCAGACCGGCAACAGCAATGGCCTTCCGTGACACCAGACACGCCTCCTCGGTCGGCTTTGGCGCAAGACCCTCTCATGTGCGCTGCGCGGGAGTCAACGGTCGCCGCCTTCGGCTTGCATCTCGCCCAACCCTCGACCGGAGAACGGATTCGGTGGACTCTTACGCCACCCTGAGCTGGGCGGCGGGAGTGCGAAGCCGCTCGGCGATCACGCTCGCGTAGTCGAGCTCGCGCTCGTCCATGAGGACGTGCGTGTACGTGTCCGCGAGCACCTTCGCGGAGCGGTTGCCGACGAGCTCGGCGATCTCGGCCCACGTCCTGCCCTGCGCGTGGAGCAGCGAGATACGCCGGTGCTTGAGATCGTGCGGCGACCAGAGCGGCGTCCCGGTCGCCCGACACACTCGGGCGATCGCCGTCCGCAGGCCGGTCGACTTCACCCCCGGGAACAGGGGGCCGGCGAGGTCGCGATCGTCGCGGGGCGGGAGCGATCGCTCGATCGCCTCCGCGAGCGCGGCGGGTAGCTCCCTCCAGAGCGCGTGCTACGTCTTGGTCGTCGTCTTGATCTGCGCGATGGTCTCGGTGCTCACCTGGGAAGCCGTCTCCTAGCGATGTGGGGACCGGTGTGGGGACACTCGGCCATCAAAGCGTCTCACGCGAAGCCAGACCCCACTGTTCATCCCACTTCCGCTTCGCGAGAGACCCCGGGAAGGCCCATACGGGATTCGAACCCGTGCCGCCGCCGTGAGAGGGCGGTGTCCTAGGCCACTAGACGAATGGGCCGTGGCGGGTGCCCAGGTTAGCGGATATTGCGTAGCGGATCGGAGCGTGCGCGACGGCTCAGACGGCTTCCGGCTCGCGCGTGTCGAGCTTCGATTCGAAGTCGCGTCGGATCGACTCACCGTTGGAGAGCACCGCGTCGTAGCGGACCCGACGAGGTGGCAGCTTCACGATCCGGACGTTGTCGTCGCGGTCGCCGTGACAGCGCGCGTAGGCAGCAGCCTCATCGAGGGGCCGAAGGCGGTCGCGCTTCCGGTGTCCCCACACGTTCCCCGGACACCTATCAGAAGGACGGTCAGAGCGAAACCCACGGTCGGGGCGCAGGTGTGCAGTTTGCGCCGAAAAGCGACGGGATTGCGGGCCCGAGATTCCGACGCGCGAACCTCGGGCCCAGGAGCACTAGTACGCCGCCCAGCGACAAGCCCACGGGCTCCAGTCTCGACCGGAGCGCACGAAGTAGCGGTGCGCCGCGATCGACTGGTCGTGGGCGGTGCTGCCGTGGCCGAAGAGGCTCCGCTCGTACGTCCCCATCTGGAACAGGCCGCGGTACTGGCCGTTCTGCGCCGTCGGGTTGAGGCGGGACTCGCACCACGCGACCGCCACAGCCTCCTCGCAGTCGGCGCCGAACACCGAGCAGATCGCCTGGCGTGGCGGGAGCTTCGCCAGCTTCCGCCCGTCGCGCGCACGGATCTTCGCGCGGAGCGCGGCGACGCTCGCCGTGAGTTGCCGCACACGCGCGTGCGCAACCGCGAGCGACGACCTCGCCTTCGGCTGCCCGCCCGAGGCGAGCAACGAGCGGTGGTTCTCGAAGAACCGGACGGTCCCGCGGTACTTCCGGAGCGCCGCGAGCTTGCGCTCGAGGCGCTCGTCGAGCGTCAGCGCAGGTTGCTCCACCTTCGCCTGGGCGGAAGCCTGCGCCGTATCTCCCTGCATCGCTGCCGCAGCGGCCTGAATCACGAGTACGAACGCGAACAGGCCAACGAGTAGGGCTCTCAAACGGTTACCTCCTGGACGGGGACAGGGGCGCGGCCGACCTACCGCAGGGCCGCTCGTGTCTCTCGATCCGGGCACGCTACCTGAGGCGCCACGAACTGGCGTTCGCTTCCTTACAAAGAGCTAAGGATCGCTGTCACGATCGTAACCGCATGTGACAACGAGGACTGAGGCTGCGGGGCAGGGATTCGAACCCCAACTTCCCGGTCCAGAGCCGGGCGTCCTGCCGTTAGACGACCCCGCAACGGCGGTCGGAGTGTAGCGACCGGGCTACGGCGTCTTCGGCTCTCCGAAGTCGAGACGGTAGACCGGGACGAGTCGCTTCTCGGCGTCGGTGTCGATGCGCGCGACCACCTCGACGTACGGCTCGAGCCCCGAGCCGCGGAGCTTCGCTTTGAGCAGCCCGTCCACCTGGTAGATGCCGGACGAGTTGTTCATCACGATCTCGACCATCACCGGTCGGCTCTCGCCGTCGGTGATGCGGACCTCGTCGACCGCCGCGGCGGAGAGGGAGTGGATGGAGACCGAGCCGCGCTCGAAGGGGATGCGCGAGCGGCCCTTCGCCATGTCGAGGGCGTCGGCCACGCGCAGCACGCCGGACTCGAGCGTCAGCGGCTCGCCGTCGGCACGATGGCTCGTGATCGACTGCAGCGCCTCGGACACGACGACGGTGAGCTCGGGCTCCTCGTAGATGCCGTCGAGCAGCTCTCGCATCTTCGGCTCGGCGAGGAACAGGCTCCAGTCCTCGTGGTCTCGGCGGTGGATCGACATGCCCACGTCGTGCAGCATCGCGGCGAGGACGACGACGACTTCGGAGTCGTCGGCGCTCAGGCCGTAGTCGCGCTGGAGCGACGGCTCGACACCGTGCTTCACGAGGAGTCGGAGGAGCCGCAGCGCGATGTTCGAGACGATCTGGATGTGCACCCAGGAGTGATCGTTGATCTGGAGGCGGAGAACGGCGTTGACGTTGGAGACGTGCCACCACGCCTTGATCTGTCCGTCCGCGTTCACCCGCTCCTGCACGCGCCGGAGCTTCCGGTTGCCGCGGACAGGGACCCGGAGCTGCATCGGGGCGACCGCCTCGCCGGGCGTGAGACGCGCCTCGGCGACGACGTCCGCCGCCGGAACCTCGACGACGTCGTCCGGCTCGGGATCGGTCGCCACGGCGTGAGCTTAGAACGTCGCCCCGCGTCGGGGCGTCTACGCGACCTCGGCGGCCCAGTCGCCGTAGAGCTCGCGGTACGGCCCCGGGCGCGCGACCAGCTCGTCGTGCGTGCCGGCGTCGCCGATCCGTCCGTGATCGAGGACGACGATGAGGTCGGCGCGACGGATGGTCGAGAGACGGTGGGCGATGATGAACGCCGTCCTGCCGGTGAGGAGTCGGCGCAGCCCGCGTTCGATCCGTCGCTCCGTGCCGATGTCGACGGAGGACGTGGCCTCGTCGAGGATGAGGATGCGCGGGTCTGCGAGGAGCGCGCGCGCGAAGGCGACGAGCTGACGCTGACCGAGCGAGAGCTTGAAGCCGCGCTCGCCGACCTCGGTGTCGTAGCCCTCCGGCAGGTCGGTGACGAACACATCGGCGCCCACGGCCTCCGCGGCGTGTTCGATCTCGGCCCGCGACGCGCCCGGGCGGCCGAAGGCGACGTTGTCCGCGATCGACCCCGCGAAGAGGAAGCCCTCCTGCGGAACGATCCCGAGCTGGCGGCGCAGCGACTCCTGGGTGACCGTGCGCAGGTCCGTGCCGTCGATCGTGATCCGACCCTCACGCGGGTCGTAGAAGCGGGCGAGCAGCTTGGCGATCGTGGACTTGCCGGCGCCCGTGTGGCCGACGAGCGCGACGGTCGTTCCGGCGGGGACGTCGAGGTCGAAGTCGTGGAGGACGTCGGGAAGCGCGCCGTAGCCGAAGCGGACGTGCTCGAAATGGACGTGGCCCTCGATCCGCGGGAGGTCGCGTGCGCCCGGCGCGTCGACGATGTCGGGCTCCTCGTCGAGGACGACGGTGATTCGGTCGAGCGCTGCGGTCGCAGAGAGGAACGTGTTGTACAGCTGCGAGAGCTGCTGCACGGGGTCGAAGAAGTTCGCGAGAAAGAGCAGGAACGCGACGAGCGTGCCCGGTGTCATCTGGCCGTCGACGACGAGCCATCCCCCGAACCCGAGCACGATGGCCGTCGCGAGCGCCGAGAGGATGTCGACGGCGGGGAAGTAGATGCCGTTCAGGATCACGGTCTCGTAGTTGGACTCCCGGTACCGCTCGTTCACGCCGCGGAAGGTGGACTGGCTCGTCGGCTCGCGC
>DASUCI010000139.1:0-4050 GCA_035762825.1 Gaiellaceae bacterium
CACCGCGACGGTCGGCCCACCGCCCTCGAGCGCCCCGCGATGCGCGTCGCCGTCGATGCCGCGTGCCATCCCGCTCACGACCACGAGCCCGGCGCTGGCGAGATCACGTGCGAGCGACCGAGCCACGGACCGGCCGTACGACGAGCATGCGCGCGCTCCGACGACGGCCACCGCAGGGTGGTCGAGCAGCTCCGGCTGGGCGGAGCCGCGAAGGTAGAGCGTGGCCGGGGGATCGTGGATCGCCGCGAGCAGGCGCGGGAAGGCGGGATCGCGACGGCGCAGGCACCGGATCCCCGTCACGGGGCGGACAGCTCTCCGGGCATCCGATACGCGAGAGCCTCGGCGACGTGGGCCGGCTCGACCGCCGCCGCGCCGGCGAGTGCCGCGATCGTGCGCGCGACGCGCGCGACGCGCGCACGGCCACGTCCGGACAGTGGAAGCCGGTCCACTGCGCTCGAGAGCAGCTCCGAGGCCGCATCGGTCCGGCGCGGCGGCGACGCCTGAAGACGCAGGCGAGCGTCGCGAACCCGCTCACGCACGGCTGACGACGCCTCCGCGCGCGGCGCCGCGAGCTCGGCGGCGCGTGGTCGAGGCATCGCCACGGCGAGATCGAATCGATCCAGGAGCGCCCGCGAGAGCTTCTCGCGATACGCGGACAGTCGTTGCGACGAGCACGAGCACTCGAGGCCCGGATCGCCACGCCCGCCGCACGGGCACATGTTCATCGTCCCCACGAGCTGGAATCGCGCGGGAAAGAGCGCGTGACCGCCGACACGCGCGACCGAGACGTACCCGTCCTCGAGCGGTTGCCTGAGCGACTCGAGCACCGAGCGAGGGAACTCTGGGAGCTCGTCCATGAAGAGGACTCCACGATGCGCGAGGGAGATCTCTCCCGGGCGCGGGCTTGGCCCACCGCCGACGATCGCCGGTGCCGACGCGCCGTGATGCGGCGCGCGAAACGGTGGCACTGCGACGAGGACGCGCCCGGACGGGACGATGCCCGCGACGGAATGGACGCGCGTCACTTCGAGCGCCTCCGGCCGTGTCAGCGGTGGCAGGATCCCCGGCAGCCGACGCGCGAGCATCGTCTTGCCCGTGCCCGGCGGCCCCATGAGCAGGAGGTTGTGCGCGCCCGCAGCCGCGATCTCGAGCGCTCGCCGCGCCCGTTCTTGCCCGCGTAGGTCGGCAAGGTCCGGTGTGAGGGCGCCCTCGATGGCGCTTTCGTCGATCGGCTCGAACGGCGGCGCGTCGATCCGACCCCGCAGGTATTCGACCACTTCGTGGAGATGCGTGACCGGCACCGGGTCGATCCCGGCCAGCGCGGCCTCGGGTGCCGATTCCGCCGCACAGACGAGGCGCGTCAGCCCGCCCCGGAGCGCGCCTTCCGCGACGGCGAGCGTGCCGGAGACCGGACGGATGCGGCCGTCCAGGGCGAGCTCGCCGACGGCGGCGTGCTCGGCGAGCCGCTCGGGCGGGATCTGCCTCGTCGCACCGAGTACCGCGAGCGAGATCGGCAGGTCGAAACCCGAGCCTTCCTTGCGCAGCGCAGCCGGCGCGAGGTTGACGGTGATGCGCCGGTTGAGCGGCCACTCGAGAGCGGCGGAGACCACGCCGCTGCGGACGCGGTGCTTCGCTTCCTGGCACGCACGGTCGGCGAGCCCGACGATCGCGAAGCCCGGAATGCCCGGTTGGACGTGCGCCTCTACCTCGACCTTGCGCGGTTCCAGGCCGACGAGAGCTTGGGTCACCGCGCGCGCGAGCACAGCTCCACGGTGCCGGGAAGACGGTCACGAGTGGTGACCGTCTTCCCGGAAAGAGAGCTACAACTGCGCTACGGCGTGTAGCAAAGGGCGTGCACGGTGAAGGTGCTCGAGTTCCCGCTGTCGTTCAAGCCGACGCCCAGGAAGCCCGTCACCTGGTTCTGCGCATTCAACTGCGGCTCGAGCTCGCCGGTCATGAGCTCGCGGTCGGCGGCGTCGTCACTCCACGACGTACCCCCGGAGATCGCCCGCTCGTTGCCCTGGCACGACGCCGTAACGCGTGTGCTGACGTACTCACCGTTGTGCGCGATGCCGCCGGCGACGAGCCCCGAGTTCGTGCGCACGGTGATCGCGCCGATGACGCCCGCCGGTCCGGCAGCGCCGGCCGGTCCTGCTGGGCCCGCCGGTCCCTGCGGTCCGACCGGGCCGGCAGGAAGCTGACCTGCAGCGAAGTCCGAGCGGAGGAGAGACCGCGGTCGCACCTTCGCCGAGTTGATCGCATTGTTGCGTACCTTCGCGTTCGTCACCGCACTGTTCCGAAGCTGCGGCGTGCCCACGCTGTTTCGCGCGAGCTGGCTGACCGCTGCCACGCTCGTCCCGCCGAGTGCGACGAGGAGCGCGAGACAGGCGACGATCATCGCCGGCGAGGGCCGGCGCAAGAGCTTTCTCATGTCGTAGACCCCTTTCTCATGACGTCGAGCCAGGCTACCCCGGTCGCCGGTCGATCCCTGTCGGGCCAACGGACCTCTTACGTTTCTCGTACACAGACCAGAACCGACTCGAAGTACTCGCCTGAGCGTCGACCGGTCCGGCGGTTGACGTGGCGCTCGAGCCGATCCACGAGCCGCAGGCCGCTCCTGCGCAGGATGTCCGGGTACAGGTCGCGCCGATCATTGACGACCACGAGCACGGGCGCACCATCGGCGAGCTGCGCCGCGCTGCGTGCGAGCACCGTGGAGATGCCGTCGACGTAGCGCTCGATCACCCTCCGGCTCGTCCCGGCCGCGGCGGCGCCGAGCTCCCGCTCGCGGCGATCGTCGAGCCCGAGGATCTCGTAGGCGTACCGATGCTGCTCGTGGTAGTCGATGAGCCCGGGGTACGGCGGAGAGGTCACGACCGCGTCGTACGAGCCCTCAAGATCGACACTGGTCGAGTCACCGTGCACGACCCGCGCGGTGCACCCGCGCGTGCGAACCTCCTGGAACGCCTCGAGACGCTCGAGCGTGTCGAGCAGGTAGCGGGAGAGGAACTTGCCGGCCTCCTGCACGGGAGTGCAGGTGCGCCGGTGCTTGTGGCACCAGTACGGCTCGCGCTGCGGCTCGCGCGGGAAGTCGAGGTCGAAGTGGGTCGTCAGTCGTGCCGAGCGAGCCGCCCGCGCGAGCACGACCCGGAGCACGTCGGCGTGCTCGTAGTCGTCGACGATGGAGCGGAACTGGAGGAGCTCTGCGGCCGCGCCGGGTGCGAACCACTCCCGCACGTATCCCGTCGCCCGCGCGCGCGATCGTTCGCCACGAGCCAGGGCGTCCCGGAGATCGGCCTCGAGGAGCTCGGGGTCGTACTCGGCGGTCTTCACACGCATCAACAGGCAGTTGAAGGCGGCGACGTCGACGCCGACCGCGTCGTATCCGGACTCGAGGCACTGCACGAGCGTTGTCCCCGAGCCGGCGAAGGGATCGAGGACGCGCCCGCCTGGGCGAACGTACCGCTCGAGGAGCGCCTCCACGAGCTGCGGAACGAACTTCCCGAGGTACGGATGGAGGCGGTGCACGTGCTTCGTGCGCTCGCGCTCGGGTAGCTCGGCCTCCGACCACGAGAGGTGCAGGTCGGCGGCAAGCTCGTCGTACAGGGCGGCCTGGGTCGCCATGCACCCCCCTTCGCCCCCGAGGCGCGCGGTCCTACGTCAGCGGGACCCGCTCCACGCTCCTCCCGCGCACGCCAGCAGCCTCGAACCAGAGCTCCAGGGGCGCAAGCTCGGGGTGACGCGCGAGCCAGCCTGCCGCAGCGGCGTGGACGCGCCGCACCTTCTCCTCGTCGATCATCTCGAGCGGGTCTCCGTAGGCCGGGCCGCGCTTCTCCTTCACCTCCACGACGAGTAGCCGCGAGCCGCGACGCAGGATCAGGTCGAGCTCGTACCGCCCCACGCGCGCATTCGCCTCGAGGAGCCGGTACCCGCGAAGCCTGTAGTGGAGGAGAGCGCGGCGCTCGCCGCGGTTCACGCCGCCTCGACGGCGTAGCAGCGAGCCTGGAAGGAGCGGCGATGGAGCTCGGACGGCCCGAAGGAGCGCACGGC
>DASUCI010000140.1:0-2800 GCA_035762825.1 Gaiellaceae bacterium
ATGCCCTCGGCGACCACCGTCAGCTCGAGGCTCTGGGCGAGCTCGACGATCGCACGCACGAACGGTTCGCGGCCTCCCTCGGCTCCGAGGCAGTGGACGAACGAGCGGTCGATCTTGAGCGTGTGTACCGGGAGGTCCTGCAGCAACGAGAGCGACGAGTACCCCGTCCCGAAGTCGTCGAGAGCGACGCGCAGGCCCTTGGCGGTCAGCTCCTCGAGGATGCTCGTCAGCTCGTCCCGCCGCCGGGCGAGGACGGTCTCCGTGAGTTCGAGCGTGAGGTGACCGGCTCCGAGCCCCGAGCTCGCGAGAGCCGACTCGACGTCCTCGATCAGGCCCGGCCGGCGCACCTGCCGGGTCGAGACGTTGACGCTCACCGAGAGGTTCGCCCCACCCACCAGCCGCCGCTGCCATTCGGCAGTCTGGCGGGACGCCTCGCGGAGGACCCAACTCCCGATGTCGACGATACGGCCCGACTCCTCCGCGAGGTGGATGAACTCCAACGGCTGGAGAAGCCCGCGGCTCGGGTGTTGCCAGCGTACGAGCGCCTCGGTCCCGAGGACGGCCCCCGACGAGAGCTCCACGATCGGCTGATAGTGGAGGACGAACTCGGACTCGATGTCGGCGCGGCGCAGGTCCGCGACGAGCTCGAGCCGGCCCACGAGGTGCTCGTCCATCCTGGGCGCGTACACCACGTACTGGGCCTTCCCGCTCGCCTTGGCGCCGTACATCGCAACGTCCGAGCACCGCAGCAGCTCCTCGGCGTCACCTCCGACTGCGATCCCGACGCTCGCGGTGACGAACACCTCGCGACCGTCGACGTCGAATGGAGCCTGCAGCGCCGTCGTGACGCGCTCGGCGGCGTCGAGGGCCGCGTCCGCGGCGCTCGTCCCCTCCACCAGGATCGCGAACTCGTCGCCGCCCATGCGAGCGACGGTGTGCGTCGGCGAGAGCGAGGCCCGCAGACGAACACCCACGGCTCGCAGGAGGGCGTCGCCGGCGAGGTGCCCGAGCCCGTCGTTGACGGCCTTGAAGTCGTCGAGGTCGAGGAAGAGCACCGCCGCGTCTTCGGAGCGCACGACGAGCGCGTGCTGAACGCGATCGGTGAAGAGCGCCCTGTTCGCGAGACCGGTCAGCGGGTCGTGGAAGGCCTGTTGGCGCAGCTGCTCCTCCGCCTCGTGTCGAGCCGTGATGTCCAGGAGGTATCCCTGGAGCACCGGCTCCCCGGTCTGCGGATCGCCGATGATGCGCGCCTCGTCGTGGACCCACACGACGCGGCCGTCCCGGGCGTGGAGGCGGTACTCGATATGGAGCGGCTCTCCCGTCGCATGCGTACGCTCGTGCGCGGCGAGCACCCGCTCGCGGTCGTCACCGTGCAGGCACTCGACGAACAGCGCCGGGTCCGCCATCCATTCCTCGACGCTGTAGCCGAGCATCGGCTCGATCTGCGGGCTCGTGTACAGGTTCGAGCTGGACTCGTCGATCCGGTCGATGTAGACGGCCAGCGGAAGCTGCTCGACGAGCGTCCGGTAGCGAGTCTCGCCCAGCCGCACCGCGTCATCGGCGCGCTTGCGCTCGGTGATGTCGAGCGCGAACCCCTGGCGCAGCGGCGCACCTCCCTCGAGTGGCTCCACGTGCGTGGACGCGTCCTCGAACCACAGGACGCGGCCGTCGCGCGCTCGTATCCGGTACACGTGGCGGAGCGCGGCGCGCCGCGCGTAGGCCTCGCGCTTCTCGGCCAGGACCCGGTCGCGGTCGTCCTCGTGGAGCGAGTCGCGGAACACGTCGGGGCGCGTGAGCCACTCCTCCGGGGTCCAGCCCAGCACGTCCTCGACCTGCGGGCTGACGTACACGGCACTCGTGTCGGGCGTGTCCCCCGCGTCGACGTACGAGATGAGCGGGAGCTGCTCGACGAGCGTGCGGTACCGGAACTCGGCCGCGCGGAGCAGCTCCTCTGCGGCTGTTCTCTCGCTGATGTCGCGGATCGAGGCGGTGAAGACCGGCGGCCCCGGGATCGCGACGCGGCTGATCGCGAGCTCCGCCGGGAACTCCGTCCCGTCCGAGCGCATCGCCTCGACCTCGATCGTGCGGCCGAGCATCGTCCCCGCGCCAGAGGTCGGACCGTGCGCGTTCCAGCGTGTGAGGGCCTGCCGATGCGCCTCCCGGAAGCGCGGTGGGACGACGAGCTCGGCGAGCTCACGCCCGAGCACCTCCTGCTTCGAGTAGCCGAACGTGCGCTCGGCCGCGACGTTGAACTCGAGGACGCGCCCGTCGTGGTCGATGGTGATGACGGCGTCGAGCGCAGAGTCGAGAATCGCAGCCGCGTGTGCCTCGCCGGCACGCACGCTCGCTGCGCGGCGACGCCCCGCACGGCGGTGTCTGATCATGCCTGCTAACGATCGTCCCGATCGGGGCCGCCACAGACCCTCGTTCGGGGTAGGCCATGCGAGGGGCGGTAGCGCTGTTGCACCGTGTAGGGGCGAGATATATCTCGCCCCTACGGCATTCGATTCGGATTCTCCGGGTCGAGGTCCCACCGGAGCGGATTCGTGGCGATGTACTCCCGAATCCGCTGAAGGTCGCGGTCGTCGCGGACGATGTGGTCGTAGTAGCCGCGCTGCCAGACTCCCCGTCGTCGGGCTCGGCGGGACACGGCAACTTTGAACGTGCCGACGACGTCGCCGAGCTCGACCTCGTTCCGATCGTCGAGCCCAATCACGTGATTCGGCATGACGACCCACGAATCGACGGTCGCGGCGCCATGGTGCCGCGGGATTGCCAACAGACAATCGCGTGCGACCTC
>DASUCI010000141.1:0-2032 GCA_035762825.1 Gaiellaceae bacterium
AGCGCCCGCTGAACCTCGCGCTGGCCGTCGACGTGAGGCAGGTGAGAGTCTCCATGCAGCGCGATGAAGCGCGCGTTCGGAAGCAGTGAGGCCAGCTCGCGGCCACGGCTGATCGGCACGGCGCGGTCGCCGCGGCGATGGAGGACGAGCGTGGGCATGGTCACCTGCGGCAGGAACGTCCGCGCGTCGCTGAACAGCTCGAGCTCGAGGAACGCGGCGGCCACGTCTGCGTCCGCCGCGCGGCGCTTGTGACGGCTGAGGGCGGCGATCTCGTCACCGCCGGCGTGCGGGAGGATCAGGCCGGCCAGCATCTGTGCGGCGAGCGGCCAGTTGACTCGGACGAAGTCCACGATCGATCGTCGCGTCACCTCGGGGAGATCGTCGCGCGCCACGTAGCTGCCGAAGAAGACGAGCTTGTCCACCCACTCCGGGCTACGGGCGGCCAGGCTCGCCGTCACGACGGCCGCGCACGAGCACGCGAAGATCGTGGCGGGTCCCGTGCCGGAAGCACCCAGCACTGCCTCGAGCACGCTCGTCTCCCGCCCGATCGTCGGCGGCCCGGCGAGTTTGCGGTCGGAGAGCCCGGCGCCGAGGCGGTCGTAACGCACGACGAGGTGGTTCTGCGCGAGCTCCTCGTAGAACGCCCGCGCGAGCGGGTCGTCCCATTCCTCTTCGAGATGCGAGACCCACTTCGCCCCGAACACGAGCCGCGGCCCCTCTCCCACGGTCGCGTACGCGATGCGACGGCCGTCAAGCTCGGAAAAGCGAATGTCCTGATCCATCACCCGGAGTGTTCCTGGCCCGAACGGGCCATGTCAAGAAGATGGCCCGTCGCGGGGAAGTTTCGGGCCATGCCGCTCGTTTACGCTCCTCACATGCAATCGCGCTACGTCGACGGGCTCACGATTCGAGCGCTGCGAGACGGGGACACGGGGACGGTCGCCGCGCTGTTCGCGCGTCTCGGCGACCGCTCGCGTGAGCGCCGCTTCTGCGTCGCCAAGCCGCGTCTCTCCGATCTCGAGCTCGCGACGCTCGCACGGGTCGATCGCGACCGCCACGTCCTCGTCGGCTACGCAGACGGTGACTCCCGACCGGTCGGGATCGCGCGCCTCGTCCGCGACGGGGACTCCGCGGAGATCGCGTTCGCGGTCGCGGACGACTACCAGGGCCGCCGCGTGGGATCGATCCTCGCGAGCGAGCTCGCGGCCGACGCACGAGCCGCCGGGATCACCCACCTCACGGCAACGGTGTGCGGCGACAACCCGCGCATGATCGCGCTCCTCGAGCGCCTCGGCTCGCTCGACATGAGCTGGCAGGGCGGCGAGCGCGCCCTCGTCGTCGGTCTCTAGCCCGCGCAGGCCAGAGCAGCCTCACGCTCGGTAGGCTAGGGCGGTGAAGCTGAACGTCGGCACCGTGGTCGCGTACCCGCCGCACGGCGTCGGGCGCGTCTCGGCGCGCGAGAAGAAGGTCGTGCTCGGCGTCGAGGAGGAGGTCGTCGTCATCGAGCTCGGAAACGACCTCTCCGTGACGCTTCCGCTCTCGCGCGCGAGCGAGCTCCTCCGTCCGCCGGCGACCGAGGCCGACCTCAAGAAGGTGCAGAAGACGTTGCGCGAGGACGGCGTGGTCAGCGACGAGATCTGGTCGAAACGGCTCGCTCAGGCGCAGGAGAAGCTCCGCAGCGGCGATCCGATCGACCTCGCCGAGATCGTGCGCGACGGCGTGAAGCGCGAGCAGGGCCGGACCGCGACGGGCACGCCGATCAAGCTCTCGACGAGCGAGCGCGCGCTCCACCTCAAGGCGCGAGAGCTCCTCTCGGGAGAGATCGAGGTGGCGAGAGGCGTCGACCGCGCCGAGGCCGAGGCGTGGATCGACCAGCAGCTCGACGTGCGCTAGGAGGGCTTGGCGGAACGGGCCTCGTCGCCGGGGTGCCGCTGGTCGTCGCGAGGCAAGGACGCAGGGAGCCCCAATAGTTCACCTATTGGGGCGACTGAGGACGCCGTCCTCGCGGCGATCCAGCGCTCCCCCGGCGGCA
>DASUCI010000142.1:0-4554 GCA_035762825.1 Gaiellaceae bacterium
GCGCACGTCGACCAGATCGCCGAGGTCGTGCGGCTGCTCCGTGAGGACCCCGACTCGCGCCGGATCATCGTGAGCGCCTGGAACGTCGCGGAGCTCCCGCGCATGGCCCTCGCCCCGTGCCACGCCTTCTTCCAGTTCCACATCGCCGGGGGGCGCCGCCTCTCGTGCCAGCTGTACCAGCGCAGCGCCGACGTCTTCCTCGGCGTCCCGTTCAACATCGCGAGCTACGCACTGCTCACGCACATGCTCGCGCAGCAGTGCGACCTCGAGCCCGGCGACCTCGTGTGGACAGGCGGTGACTGCCACATCTACGACAACCACCGCGAGCAGGTCGAGACGCTGCTGACGCGTGAGCCATTCCCGTATCCGATGCTGAAGCTTCATCGTCGGCCTCCCACGATCTTCGACTACGCATACGAGGACTTCGAGGTCGTCGGCTACGAGCACCATCCGGCGATCCGCGCGCCGGTCGCTGTTTGACGGTCTCCCTCATCGCCGCCGTGGCGCGAGGAGGCGTGATCGGGCGTGACGGCGGTATTCCCTGGCGGCTTCCCGAGGACATGCAGCGGTTTCGCGAGCTCACGATGGGACATCCGGTCGTCATGGGACGGCGAACGTGGGAGTCGCTCCCAGACCGGTTTCGCCCCCTTCCCGGCCGTGGCAACGTCGTCGTGACTCGCGACCCCGACTGGAGCGCGCAGGGAGCCGACCGCGCAGGCTCGATCGAAGACGCTCTCGCGTTGGTCGCCTCGGACCCACGTGTCTTCGTGATCGGCGGTGGCGAGATCTATGCCGCCGCCCTGCCCTTTGCCGACGAGGTGCTCCTGACCGAGATCGACGCCGAGGTCGAGGGTGACACGACGTTCCCGAAGTGGAATCCCGGCGAGTTCGAGGAGACGTCGCGCGAGAGTCATGTAGCGGCGGACGGCACGCGGTTCGGTTTCGTCACCTACCGGCGCACCGCCGCCGCGCGGCAGCTTGCCGCTCTCGCGGACGTGGGCGGCATCCTCCACGAGGCCGGCATCGACCACTGGTTGTTCGGCGGCTGGGCGGTGGACTTCTACGCCGGCCGGATCACGCGGCCGCACTTCGACGTGGACCTCGCCGTCTGGCTCGACGACATCCCCCGGATCGGAGCCGCGCTCGAAGACGCGGGCTGGCGACACGCGCCCGACCCCGACGAGAACGGCGGAACGGGCTACGAGCGCGGTGGCGTCCGGCTCGAGCTGACATACCTCGTGCGGCGGGAAGACGGGCGGGTCGTCACCCCTCTCCGCGACTGCGAGGCGGCGTGGCCCGAGGGCGCGTTTGGCTCGGATGTCCGCGAGCTCGGAGGCGTGCGCGCGCGGCTCGTCGGGTTCGATGCCCTCGCGAACCGGAAGTCGTCGGCGCGGGACGACCCTGACGACGCGGCGAAGGATCGGGCCGACTTCGACGTCCTGTCTCGCCTCCGGTACGACCGCTAGCATCGGCGGCCATGAGCATCGACCTCCACGTGCCACGCGAGAGCCTCGATCCGCACCTGCCGACGCTGCGCGCGCTGCCGAGCGAGCAGGGCACGCTCGAGCACATCGTCGTCCGGCCTGCAGTAGGCGAGCGCGAGCTCCCGGAGACGGCCGAGCTGACGCATGAAGACGGCCTCGTCGGCGACCGCTGGCGCGCCTCCGCCCACGTTCACCAGGACGGAAGCGTGAGCCGGGAGAATCAGCTCACGATCGCGTCGACGCGGCTCCTCGAGCTCATCGCCGAACCGGAGCGCTGGCCGCTGTCCGGCGACAACCTGCTCGTCGACATGGGCCTCGACATGGAGAGTCTCCCGGTGGGGAGCCGGCTCGCGATCGGCGAGACGGTGGTCGTGCAGATCTCCAAGGTGCCGCACACGGGCTGCGCGAAGTTCTCGGCGCGCTTCGGAAGCGACGCGCTCAAGTTCATCAACTCGCCGGAGGGCCGCGAGCTGCGGCTCCGGGGCGTGAACGCTCACGTGATCGTCCCCGGCACGGTGTCGACGGGCGACACCGTCCGTCGCGTCTGGCTCTAGGCCGGATCGAGGCGCGCGACCTCGAGCGCGGCTTGGCCGCGCGCGGTGACGACGACACTCGCGCGCGAACCGTTCCGAACCACCTCTATCAGCTGCTCGTCGATGGCGTCCTCCCAGACGGCGTGCTGGGGGCAGTTCGACCGCCAGACCTCGATGGCGTCCGGGTACGCGTGTGGCTCGTCGGCGATCCAGGAGAGAAGCTCGAGGACCTCCGGCCTCATCGCCGACTCACGCGCGCCTGATGGCGAGCACGCGGGCCTTCCACGAGCCGCTCGGCGCCTGGACGTCGACGACATCGCCGACCGTCGCGCCCATGAGCGCCGCGCCGAGCGGCGAATCGGGCGACACGCCGCCGACCGCCGAGATCTCGACCTCCATCTCCTCCCCGTCCTCGTCGGCAATGCTCACGGTCGAGCCCACGCCGACGTGCTCGTCGGTGTCGTGCTCGACCGTCACCGCGTGATGCAGGCGCTCGCGCAACGCACGGATGCGCGCCTCGAGGAGGCCCTGCTCGTTCTTCGCCGCGTGGTACTCGAAGTTCTCGGACAGGTCGCCGAACTCGCGGGCGGTCTTGATCGCCTGGATGGCCGCCTTCCGACGGGGCCCTTCGAGCTCGGCGAGCTCCGCCTCGAGGGCGGCGCGCTGGTCGGCGGTCAGGTGCTCGGTCCGGGGCTCACTCACGGAACGGAACGCTAGTCACTCGATTAGGCTCGCGCAGGACAACGCGGGAGCAAAGGAGGAGAGCGGTGGCGACGGACCTGGAGCGTTTCGTCGAGGCGGACGGTCGGGCGGAGCTCGTGAAGGACGTCCGGAAGAAGATCGACGCCGAAGGCGTCACGTACGTCTACTACCAGTTCATCTCGGTCACCGGCCGCATCATGGGCAAGGGCGTTCCGGCCCCCCACTGGGAGACGATCGCGCAGAAGGGCTTCCAGCTCGTCTACGGCTCGACCGCCAACCTCTTCACCGATCGCCACGGCGGCTACATCGGCTACGGCCCCGAGGCCTGGGAGCTCGTCGGGATCCCGGAGCCCGAGACCTTCGAGGTGCTGCCCTGGGACAACCGCGTTGCTCGCGTCTGGTGCACGTGCTTCCGCAACCGCGAGGACCGTGACGGGCCTGGCGCCTTCCTGACCTCGGACTGCCGCGGCAACCTCCGGCGAATCCAGGAGGAGTTCGAGGGCCGCACCGGGATGCACCTCCGCGCCGGCATGGAGCCCGAGATGATGTGGCTCCGGCTGAACCCGGACGGCACCCCCTCCGTCGAGGGCAAGACGAAGCCCTACTGCTACCACATCGACCAGTTCTCCGAGCTGCAGCCGATCATCCACAAGATGGTCGAGTACGGGCAGAAGCTCGGCCTCGACATGATCCAGGGCGACCACGAGGACGCACCGGGCCAGATCGAGCTGAACTTCGGGTTCGACCGCGCGGAGCGCACCGCGGACAACCTTTCGACGTTCCGTCAGGTCGCCAAGCAGGTCGGCCGTGAGGAAGGCGCGTTTCCCTGCTTCATGCCGAAGCCGTTCATGGGCGTCTCGGCGAACGGCTGCCACACCAACATCTCTCTCTGGAAGGGCGACGAGAACGTGTTCCTCCCGGACGGAGACGACGTGCACATGCCGAGCCAGGTCGGGCTCCACGCAGTCGGTGGGATCCTCGAGCATCTGCGCGCGCTCACCTGCGTCACCGCGTCCACGGTGAACTCCTACCGCCGGTTCTGGGAGACGGGCTTCTGGGCGCCCGTGTTCGCGGACTGGGGCTACCAGAACCGGACGACCGCGCTTCGGATCTCCTCGCCCGACCGCTTCGAGTACCGCTCGGTGGACTCGGCGGTCAACCCGTACCTGGCACTCGCCGGGCTGATCAAGGTGATGGACGACGGCATCCAGCGCTCGCTCGATCCCGGCCCGCCCGAGGAGTCGAACATCTACGAGGCGATCGAGGCCGGCAAGACCGTGAAGCGCGTGCCGATGACGCTCGGCGAGGCGCTCGAGGAGCTCGAGCAGGACGACGTCGTGCGAAGCGCGCTACCGGACGAGATGTACCGTGTGTTCATGCACTACAAGCGCGACGAGTGGGAGCGCTACTGCGCCACCGTCTCGGACTGGGACGTGCAGGAATACCTCGACGTCTTGCCCTAGGACGAGGCGCGACATGTGCGGCATAGCAGGGATCATCTACCGGGACGGATCGGAGCACGCGATCGGCGACGAGATGACGCGGATGCTCCAGGCGATGAAGCACCGCGGCCCGGATTCGACGGGCTACGCCCTGTACGGGAACGGCAATAACGGCAACCTCGTCATGCGCTACAAGCTCGCGGACGCGAACACGCCCCGCGACTTCGACTTCGAGGACCGGCTGCGTCGGCACAGGACCGAGGTGGAAGCCCGTCTCGCCTCGCTCGGCGCACGCAACCTGGAGGCCGAAGAGGAGACGCCGTACGCCTTCCGCGTCTCGTTCGAGTACGAGGGCGACCTGAAGCGCCTCGCCGACTTCGTCGAGGACATCCC
>DASUCI010000143.1:0-3308 GCA_035762825.1 Gaiellaceae bacterium
TGCGACTCCCACCACGCGACGTTCGAGGCGAGGGCACGCGGCGCGAGCCTGGTCTCGGCCTCGGCGAGGATCGCCGCTGCGTCGCCCGTCATGGGGCGCGAGCTTACCCACGCGCAGCCGTCAGTTCCTTGCTGGACATCAAGTGACCGCGAGCTAGCCTGCGCGACGTGAGCGCGGTCGACGTCAGGACCCTGCCGTGGAGCTGGTACACGGATCCGGCCGTGCTCGACCTCGAGCGCGAGCGCATCTTCCGGCGCTCGTGGCAGTACGTCGGCCACCTCGGCGACGTGCCGGAGCCCGGCTCGTTCGCGGCGTCGTTCGTCGGAGACGTCCCGGTCGTCGTCGTGCGGGACAAGGAGGATGACCTCCGCGCGTTCCTGAACGTCTGCCGCCACCGCGGCTCCCTCGTCTGCGAGGGCACCGGGCGGCGCGAGACGCTGCAGTGCCCGTACCACGCATGGACGTACGGCCTCGACGGCCGCCTGATCACTGCGCCGCGCGGCAACAGGGAAGGCGGGATCCCGAAGGATGAGCTGGGCCTCGTCCAGCTGAGGCTCGAGACGTGGGGACCGCTCCTCTTCGTGAACCCGGACGCGGGCGCCGAGCCGCTCGACGTCCATCTGGACGGCATTCCCGAGCTCGTCGCGGACGCGGGGATCGACCTCGACACGCTCCGCTTCCTGCAGCGCGCGGAGTCCGAGCTCGAGTGCAACTGGAAGATCTCCGCCGAGAACTTCCTCGAGTGCTACCACTGCCCGACCGCACACCCGGGCTTCTCCGCGGTCATGAACGTCTCGCCCGACGCCTACCTGCTCGAGGCGAGCGCGAGCCGGATGACCCAGCACGGCCCGCCCCGCGCCGAGCCGCGCGGTGCGTACGACCCGACCGGCGAGATCGAACGCGGCCAGTTCCACCTCCTCTTTCCGGGCACCGTGGTCAACGTCATGCCCGGGCGGCCGAACTTCTCGATCGGCCCCATCGTCCCGCGCGGGAGCGAGAAGACGTACCGCTTCATCGACTACTTCGTCGCGGAGGACGCGGACGAAGCGTGGATCGACGAGTCGCTCGCCTTCGACGCGCAGGTCGGCGCCGAGGATCGCGTGCTCATCGAACGCGTGCAGGCAGGCATGCGAGCCGGGATGATCGAGGAGGGACGGCTCCTTCCCGAGTCGGAAAAGCTGATCGCGCACTTCCAGTCGCTCGTCGTCGAAGCGCTCGCGTAGCCTCCGGCGTCCGAAACGTCTCCATTTGGTTAACGTCCCGCGCGCATGCGGTTCAGCCTGACTCCGCGCACCTCCGAGTTCTTCGCGCTGTTCGGCAAGGCCGGCGCGAACGCGCTCCAGGTGTCGCAGCTCGTGGAGCGGCGGTTCCGCGAGCATCCCAACTCGGGCATCACACAGGAGCAGGTCAAGGCGGAGGAGACCGAGGGCGACTCGATCACCCGCGAGCTCATCACGCTCCTGAACACCCAGTACGTCACGCCCTTCGACCGGGACGACATCTACCAGCTCGCGACCGAGCTCGACGACGTCGTCGACTATCTCGAGGAGGCGTCGGCACTGCTGACGTTGTACGGGGTCGACATGCCCACGCGCCACGCCGTCGAGCAGTGCGGGATCATCGTGCGCGCGTGCGAGCAGCTCGCGATCGCGTGCGAGAACCTCAAGGGCATGCGCGGCGTCCAGGAGGCACTCGTCCAGGTCAAGCTCCACGAGGACGAAGGCGACCGCGTGCTACGCGAGGCGCTTGCGGCGCTGTTCCGCGACGAGGGCATCGACCCGCTCATCGTGATTCGCTGGAAGGACATCTACGAAGGGCTCGAGCGCGCGCTCGACGCGTGCGAGACGGCGGCGAACGTCATCGCGAACATCGTCGTGAAAAACGCCTGAGCCAAGGCTGCGATGGAGGACCTGACCCTCGTCGCCGTCATCGTCGTCGCGCTCTTCTTCGACTTCACGAACGGCTTCCACGACACGGCGAACGCGATCGCGACGAGCGTCTCGACGCGCGCGCTGACGCCGCGCACGGCCGTCCTCCTCGCGGCGATCCTCAACTTCGCCGGCGCGTTCGTCTCCTTCGCCGTGGCGGCCACGATCGCGAAGGGGATCGTGAACCCCGAGGTGATCACGCTGAGCGTGATCCTCGCGGGGCTCGTCGGAGCGATCACGTGGAACCTGATCACCTGGTTCCTCGGACTGCCGTCGAGCTCGAGCCACGCCCTGATCGGAGGCGTCGCCGGATCCGCAATCGCGGCGTCGGGGCCCGACGTCATCAACTGGTCGGGGATCTGGGACAAGGTCGTCCTACCCGGGCTGCTTTCGCCCACGATCGGCTTCGTCGCAGCCCTCGCGCTGATGTTCGTGATCGTCTGGGTGATCCGAAGACGCTCGCCGAGCCGCGTCAACCGCGTGTTCCGGCGGGCACAGATCGTGTCGGGAAGCTTCGTCGCCTTCACGCACGGGACGAACGACGCCCAGAAGACCATGGGCATCATGTCGCTCGCCCTGATCGTCTCCGGCCACCTCGATGCCGACTTCGACAGGCCCCCGACGTGGGTGATCGTGTCGGCCGCGCTCGCGATGGCGCTAGGCACCTACGCGGGCGGCTGGCGGATCATCAAGACGATGGGCACGCGCATCGCGAAGATCGACCCACCGCAGGGCTTCGCCGCGCAGACCGCGTGCGCGGGAATCCTGTGGACGACCGCGCACTACGGCTTCCCGGTGTCGACGACCCAGACGATCACCGGCTGCGTGATGGGCGCCGGCGCGAGCCGCCGCTTCTCCGCGGTGCGCTGGGGGATCGCAGGGAACATCGCCGTCGCGTGGATCCTCACGTTGCCCGCAGCCGCCCTCGTCGGCGCGACGATGGAGCTCGTGACTCGAATGCCGGCGGGCAACCTGGTCGTGTTCGTCCTCGCGGGGACGATCGCCGCCGGGGCGTTCATCGGCCGGCGCTACGAGACGCGTCGGCTTCTGCCGGCCCCCGCGTAGCCCGGATCACCGAATTCTCACCCCGCGGGGCGCGCTGCCGATACACAATGTCGTAATGGCGACGCGCGTACGCACCGAGCCCGTCGAGACCCTGCTCAACCGCGAGCTCTCGCACCTCGAGTTCCATGCCCGCGTCCTGGAGCTCGCGACGGACGAAACGCTGCCGCTTCTGGAGCGCGTGAACTACTGCTGGATCTTCTCGTCGAACCTCGACGAGTTCTTCCAGGTGAGGGTTGCCGGCCTCCTGGGGCAAGCGGAAGCCGGCCTCACTGTCCGGTCGGCGGACGGGCTCACGCCACAGCAGGCGCTCGCGCG
>DASUCI010000144.1:0-2476 GCA_035762825.1 Gaiellaceae bacterium
CGGGCGAGGCCCAGTGCGGCCCTCCCTTCGCGCCGAGCCGCTCCGCGGTCGTCTCGAGCATGATCCCCATCGAGGCGGAGACCGGCCGGAGGGTCTCGAGCTCAGCGCGCGTCATGACGCCCGGGTTCAGGTGCGGCAGCAGGCCCGTCTCCTCGAGGACGAGCCGGGCGCACCGCTCGAGGTCCTCGAGCGTGGTCTCGCAACCGAGCGCTCGGAGCTCCTTCCGCGCGACCTCGTAGCGCAACTCGGGCTTGTCGCCGAGCGTGAAAAGCGCCTCGCGGCAGCCTGCGGCTGCACCGGCGCGCGCGATCGCGAGCACCTCCTCCTCGCTCATGAACGCGCGCTCTCCCCGGCGGGGAGGGCGCGCGAACGTGCAGTAGCCACAGACGTCGCGGCAGAGCGTCGTCAGCGGAACGAAGACCTTCGGCGAGTAGGTGACGAGCGGCCCGGGACGGAGCCGCCGGGCCTCCGCGAGCAGCTCCTCGAGCGACGCGGAGCGGACGTCGGCGAGAGCGCTCGTCATCGCACGAGCATACGTCGATGGCAGGTGCCCACAGACGAAACAGGCCGCCGGGCGAGCCGGCGGCCTGTCCCCTCCCCAACGGGAGTCGCGAGCTACGAGGCCACGGCCGCGCAGACGGCGTAGGCCCTGACGAGCCAGGCTCCGGCGTATGCGCTGGTCTCCTGACCGACCACGCGCCAGCTGGTCGTGTTGACCGGGAAGTTCGCGACGAGCGCGAGCTGGTCGGGGTAGCTCAGGAAGCCGGAGGCGTAGCCGCCGCCGCCGACGACCTTCTTGCCGGCCGGGCACGCCGCCGTGGCGGTCTTCTCCGGATCGGAGTCGATCGCCGTCTGAGAGTGCACGATCTCGAGACCGGCGACGCCGTTCTGGCCGGCAGGGCCTGCGGGGCCGGCGGGGCCCTGGGGGCCGGCCGGGCCGGCGGGGCCCTGCTGACCGGCGGGAAGCGAGCCGGCCTTGAAGTCCTTCGGCAGCAGCGAGCCGTTCTTCACGTCCTTGCTGCCCAGGGACTCGTTGAGGATGTCGATCCCGGCGATGCTGTTGTTCTTGACGTTCGCGCCGGTGATGAGCGCGCCGGCGACCGCGGTGCCGGAGAGCGCGAACAGCAGTGCGAGCGACGCGATGACCGTCGCGGGGGTGATGGCGCGGATCTTCATGGTGACCTCCTTGGTCGTGGGTTTGCGAGATCCGTGCCCGTACAACCCGGGTGCCTCCGGTTCCTTACGGCCGGTCGAAGATTTCTCGTCGAGCGCCGTAAGTTCCGGCGTCCCCAGGGGTTTCACGTGCATCAGGCAACGCACGAAAGGAGCCCCACATGTCAGTCGTCGAGACCCAGATCCACGAGACCGAGGACGAGCGCGTCGCACGCTGGCGCCTCGAGCAGCTCACGCGGGCCGGGTACGAGGAGACCGCGGCGCTCGTGCTCGCCGACATGGTCGACATCGATCTGCACCTGGCCGTCGACCTCGTCCGCCAGGGCTGCCCCTCCGACACCGCGCTCCGGATCCTGCTGTGAGCGCCGGGATGGACGCGCGAGAGATCGACGAGACCGACGTCGACGAGCTCTGGCTGCGCGAGTGGGCGCAGTCCGGGCTCGTCGCGCTCGAGACGTACCTCGCCAAGCACGCCGCCTTCGCGGAGTTCCTCCGTGGGCGGCCCGACCTAGAATCCGACGATGACGGTAGCGCCCGCTCCGTCTGACGCCGCCCTTGTCGCACGCCTCCGGAGCCGTGATCGCACGGCCTGGGAGGACGTGTACGCCCTCTACGGCGAGCGGCTGTACAAGTTCGCGTACCACCTCGCCGGCAACCCGCACGACGCGGCCGACCTCGTCCAGGAGACCTTCGTGCGGGTGCTGCCGAAGCTCGACTCGCTCGACCCGGAGACCCTCGACCTCGGCGCGTACCTGTTCGCCACCGAGCGCAATCTCTTCCTCAAGAGCGTCGAGCGCTCGAAGCGGCAGCAGCCGGTCGACGAGATCCCGGAGCCGACGGGGCCGCGACCGATCGAGGACGAACCACAGCGCTCGACGCTCCTTGCCGACCAGCAGGAGCGCGTCCGGCGCGCGAACGCGGCGCTCCCGCCACGCCAGCGGCTCGTCCTGGCGCTCCGGGAGCTCGAGGACCGCAGCTACGCCGAGATCGGCGAGCTCGTCGGGCTGAAGGAGAACGCGGTCGCGCAGCTGATCTCGCGGGCACGGCTGCGCCTGCGCGACGAGCTGCGGCTCGTCGAGGTCGACCGCTCGAAGCTCCCGGAGGAGTGCCAGGCGCTGCTGCCGCTGCTCTCCTCGTACCTCGACGGGCAGCTGAAGGGCGCCGCGGCCGAGCGCACGGTCGCTCACGTCGAGTCGTGCGAGCTGTGCCAGAAGGCTCTCACCGAGATGCGCGAGGCGTCGCGCCTGTACCGCGCCCTGATCCCGATCCCGTTCCCCGAGCTCTTCGGCCGCATCGACGACGC
>DASUCI010000145.1:0-2993 GCA_035762825.1 Gaiellaceae bacterium
CGGCCTGCTCGGCGCCGACCAGCTGTGGGACGAGCTGCGTGCCGCCCCAGCCGGGAATGAGCCCGAGGAAGACCTCGGGGCAGGCGAAGTGACGCACCGACGACGCGATCGTCCGGTAGTCGCAGTGCAGTGCGATCTCGACGCCTCCGCCCAGCGCGGCGCCGTTGATTGCGGCAACGGTGACGAAGGGCAGGTCACGGAGACGGCCGAAGAGCTCGTGGCCGGCCCGCCCGCCGAGGCGAGCCCGGTCCGGCGTGATCTCGCCGAACTCCCCGATGTCTGCCCCGACCGCGAAGACGAACGGCTTTCCGGTGAGGAGGAGCCCGCGCCAGTCGCGCGAGCGGAGCTGGTCGAGTACGCCCTCGAGCGAGCGCAGCGCGGCTTCGCCGAACGTGTTCGGCTTCTGCCAGTCCTCGCCGTTGTCCATCGTCACGAGGGCAATCGGGCCGACCCGCGTCTCGAGGCGCTGGAGCTTGAACTCGGTCGGGCTAGCCACCGTTATGCAGGTTCTCCCAGAGGACGGCGGCGCCCATTCCCATCCCGATGCAGAGCGCGGTCAGGCCGTAGCGCGAGTCGGGTCGGTCGCGGAAGGCACGCGCGAGCTGCGCCATGAGTCGCACGCCGGTGGCCGCGAGCGGATGGCCGCACGCGATCGCTCCGCCGTAAGGATTCAGCCGCGGATCGTCCGGCGAGACGCCCATGCCGTCGCACCAGCTCAGCACCTGCACGGCGAAGGGCTCGTTCAGCTCGAAGAGATCGACGTCGTCGATCGTCAGTCCCGTGCGTTCGAGCACGTTCCGGGTGGCTGGGATCGGGCCGAGCCCCATGAGGTGCGGCTCGACGCCGGCGTAGGCGAAGCCCACGAGGCGCATCTTCGCGTCGAGTCCGAGCTCCGAGGCTGCGTCCCGGGAGGCGACGAGCGCGGCAGTCGCGCCGTCCGTCAGGCCCGCAGAGTTGCCGGCCGTGACTCGTCCCCCCGCACGGAATGGCGTCCGCAGCGTCGCGAGCGCCTCCATCGTCGTGTCCGGACGGAGAAACTCGTCGCGCTCGGCAACCTTCCAGCCCTCGTCCGTGAAGACGGACATCGGGACGACGATCTCCTCCATCACGCCGTCGTCCCAGGCTCTTCCGGCGCGGCGCTGTGACTCGACCGCGTATGCGTCGGACGCCTCCTTCGTCAGCTGCGGGAGCTCGTCGTGCAGGTTCTCGGCCGTCTGGCCCATCACCGCGGCGGACTCGTCGATCAGCCGCTCGGCGACGAATCGCGGGTTGAAGTCGACGTCCTCGCCCATGGGGTGGTGACCCATGTGCTCGACGCCGCCCACGAGGACGACCTCCGCGGCGCCCATGGCGATCTCGCCTGCGCCCGCCGTCGTCGCGGTCAGTGCGCCGGCGCACATGCGGTCGACCGCGAAGCCGGGCACGGTCGTCGGCAGACCGGCGAGGAGTGCGACGTCACGCCCCAGCGTCAGCCCCTGGTCGCCGACCTGCGCGGTTGCGGCGAAGACGACGTCGTCGATGCGCTCGGGAGGAAGCTGCTCGTTGCGCCGAAGCAGCTCGCGAACGGCCTTGACCGCCATGTCGTCCGCGCGGGTCCTCGCGAAGAGGCCGTCGCGCGTCGCGCGGCCGAACGCCGTGCGCACCCCGTCGACGTACACCACCTCGCGGAGCTCGGGCACGGCGAGACGATACTTCCGGAGCGATGACCGGCTGGGAGGAACGCGCGGCGTCGGCGCGGGCGCGCTACGAGGACGGCGCGACACGTTTGCCCGACGACGGCGACGAGCGCCAGCGCCAGCTCACGCGAATGGGCAACGCGGCGTGGGCGGCTGGTCTGGCGCTGCTCATGCTCGGTCGGCGGGAGGAGGCGCGGGAGTGGCTGATCCGTGCGGCCGAGACGTATCGAGAGAGCTGGCCGGAAGCGCCACCAGGTAGTTGGGGACGGCCGATCGGCGCGATGAAGTCGCGGCTGATCGCCGGCGACCTCGAAGGTGCTCTCGCCGACGCGCAGTGGGCGCTCGACGCCGGCGCCGCCGGGGCCGAGAGCCCCATCGGCCGGTACGCGGCGGCCCTCGCAGAGCTGGTGCTGGGGCACGACGACGAGGCCACTGATCTCGCCGAGTCGCTCGGGGGCGCCGAATCGATTCCGCCTGCGGTGACGGACTCGCTCGCGGCGCTCGCGGCACGTGACGCCGCAGCATACGAAGCGGCGATCCGCGCGCTCGTCGCCGACTTCGAGACTCGCGACGCCTACCTCGAGGACACGCCGGTGGCCGACACCGTGCTCGCGCTCCAGGCGCTCGCCGCCGAGCGCTGGATCGTGATCGCGCTCGACTCCTCCGTTCTGCCCGGCTAGCGTCCTACGGCTCGCCGGCGGCGAGCTCGCGCGAGCGCACCATCGCGGCCTGGATCGCGTTCAGGAACGCGGCCCGGACGCCGGCCATCTCGAGCTCGCGGATCGCGGCGATCGTCGTGCCGCCGGGGGACGTGACCATCTCGCGGAGCTCGACGGGGTGCATCTTCTCGTCGCGCAGCTGCTTGGCCGTGCCGAACATGGTTTGCACGACGAGCTTGGTCGAGATCTCGCGCGAGAGCCCGAGGAGGATGCCGGCCTCGATCATCGCCTCGGCGAGAAGCGCGAAGTACGCCGGACCGGATCCGGAGACGGCAGTGATCGCGTCGAGTGCCGTCTCGGGTACGCGAACGACGCCGCCGAGGTGCGACAACGCCTCCTCCGCGAGGTCGAGGTGCTCGTCGGCAGCGTGCGCTCCCGCCGAGAGCCCGGCGATGCCCTCGTGGACGGTCGACGGCGTGTTCGGCATCGCCCGCACGACGGGCACGCGGTCCGAGAGCCGGCTCTCGATGCGCGAGGTCGGGATCGCCGCCGCGACGGAGAGCACCGTCTGCTCGGGAAGGATCAGCGTGCCGATCTCGCCGAGAAGGCCCTCGATGTCCTGCGGCTTGACCGCGATGACCACGAGCGCGGCGCCCGC
>DASUCI010000146.1:0-5264 GCA_035762825.1 Gaiellaceae bacterium
CTCGACCTGTCGGCTCTCGCGTACCGGCGAGCAGCGTTCAACGTGAGCGCGATGGCGGTCTGGGCGGACGCGAACGAGGACGCCGAGCACGTCGAGTGGGCGCGCAGCACGGCCGCCGCGATCGAGCCGTGGTCGCTCGGAGGCGGCTACGTCAACTACATGCAGGCCGACGAGCCGATCGAGCGTGTCCGCGCGGCGTTCGGAGATGCTGCCTTCGACCGGCTGCAGGCGCTCAAGACTCGGTTCGACCCGACGAACGTGCTCCGGCGCAACCAGAATATTCCACCGCGCTAGCGATCCCAGCGAGAAACGGAGGCAAGACGATGGATTGGAAGCTCGAGCTCGTCGCGATTCCCGTGTCCGACGTCGATCGCGCGAAGGCGTTCTACGTCGACCAGGCTGGGTTCGTCGCCGACCACGACCACGCCGTCAGTGACGAGATCCGCTTCGTCCAGCTGACGCCGCGAGGATCGGCGTGCTCGATCACGATCGGCAAGGGTGTGACGGATGCCGAACCGGGCTCGGTCCAGGGGATGCAGATGGTGGTCGCGGACATCGAGGCAGCGCACGCCGAGCTGGCCGAGCGCGGCGTGGATGTCAGCGACGTCCAGGACTTCCCGTGGGGCTCGTTCGTGTTCTTCGCGGATCCGGACGGCAACAAGTGGGCCGTCCAGCAGATCCAGCCCCGCGGCCAGGGAGGCGAGAGTGACTGACCTGAAGCTCGAGCTCGTGCTCATTCCGGTCTCCGACGTCGACCGGGCGAAGGCGTTCTACACCGAGAAGCTGGGCTTCGCGCTCGACGTCGACCATCAGCCGAACGAGACCTTCCGCGTCGTGCAGATGACGCCGCCCGGATCTGCCTGCTCGATCACGGTCGGGATCGGAATCACGGACGCGGAGCCGGGCTCGTACCGGGGCACGCACCTCGTCGTCTGGGACATCGAGGCGGCGCGCGAGGCGCTCGTCGCGCGGGGCGTCGAGGTCAGCGACGTTCGGCACTTCGACCGCGAGGCGGGCGAGTGGCGGCCGGGGTCCGACCCGGAGCACGGGCCGTATGCGTCGTTCGCCGACTTCGCCGACCCGGACGGCAACACCTGGGTGCTGCAGGAGGTGCGGAAGGAGCCTGCGGACGCCTCTGGTGCTCCAGCCGAGACTGCCTAATCCGCGAGGAGCGGCATCGAGATGCCCGGGTCGCGACCGACGAGCACGGCGCGCGTGATCGCGGCCGAGCCGTAGCGGTCCTTCACCTGGTCGAGCGCGGCGTCGAGCGCGTGCGGCCGCCAGTCCTCGGTGAGCGTCAGCTGGACCGGATCCGCGTCCTCGAGGTTCGTCAGCGACAGTCCGACGAGCGTGATCCCCCGCGCCTCGATCAGGGGCTTCGCGGCCGCGAGGAGGCCGCGAGCCGCGGCGAGGATCTCCTGTGACTGATCGGTCAATCGAGGCAGCGTCAGCGACCTCGTCGCCCGGGTGAAGTCGTCGAAGCGAAGCCGGAGAACGACTGTGCGGCACCGTCTTCGGCCCGTCCGGAGTCGCCGGCTGACACGGTCGACGATGGCGATGACTGACGAGTCGATCTCCTCGAACGACTTCGGCCGCCGCCCCATGGCGCGTTGTGATCCGATCGAGCGCCGCCGGCGGCCGGTCTGGACACGGCGCGGGTCGCGGTTGTGCGCGAGCGCGTGCAGATGACGTCCGGACGCCTGACCGAGGAGGTAGACGAGCAGCGCCTCGTCGAGAGCGGCGATCTGGCCGACTGTCCGCAGTCCCCGAGCGTGCAGCTTCGCCGCCGTGACGCGGCCGACGCCCCAGAGCCGCTCGACCGGCAGCGGATGGAGGAACGCGAGCTCCTCGTCGGGATCGACGCTCAGCAGCCCTCGCGGCTTCGCGACTGCGCTCGCCACCTTCGCGAGGAACTTCGTGCGCGCGACGCCGACGGTGATCGGGAGCCCGACCTCGTCGAGGACGCGGCGCTGCAGTCGCACTGCGATGTCGACCGGCGCTCCGGCGAGCCGCTCGAGCCCGCGGACGTCGAGGAACGCCTCGTCGATCGACAGCCCTTCCACGAGCGGCGTCGTGTCCTCGAAGAGCTCGAACACTGCCTTGCTCGCCTCCGAGTACGCGGACATCCGCGGTGGGACGACGATCGCGTGCGGGCACAGCCGCCGCGCCTGCCGGCCCCCCATCGCCGTCTCGATCCCGTATGCCTTCGCCTCGTAGCTCGCCGCGAGGACGACGCCGCCGCCCACCAGTACGGGCTTGCCGCGAAGCGCTGGGTTGTCCCGCTGCTCGACCGATGCGAAGAACGCGTCGAGGTCGGCGTGGAGGATCGTGGCGGCCCGCATATGCGAACACATGTTCGCATAGGCCGAACGTGGGTCGGATCTGGGTCGCTAGGTCCCGAGGTCGGGCAGCCAGCCCTCGCGATACGCGGCGCTGTCTCGCTTGCCGCGTTTCTCCCAGATCGGAGCGTACGCCTCATCGGCCACGGTCGTCTCTTTCTCGACGCCGGCTTCGTGGCGGAGCGCGACCTCGTCCACGGTGTATCCGCCCCAGTCGGGGGATCCGTCATGCGCGCGTCCACCGACGGCGACGATCACGCATGGGCCTGAACCGGATCCGAGGATCGTGTGCTTGGTCTCCGTCGGGCAATGGAAGAAGTCCCACTGCCGAAGCGGACGCTCCTCGCCCTCGATGATGAGCAGCGCCTCGCCGTCGACGACGAGAAAGTCCTCCTGGTCGGCCTCCCAGTGGTACATCGCCATCGGGTCGCCAGGCCACAGGACCTGCACGTTGATCCCGAGCTGCGGGAAGTCCTGATCACCCTCGAAGTCGCAGAAGGCGCCTCGGCCCTCGGCGTAGTACCAACGCGAATCGCGAGCGTTGAGGACGTACCAGCCGTCCTTCTGAGGGACGAGCCCGTGCTCGGTCTGCTCGAGAGGCGCCTCGGGGACCATGGCGCCCATCCTGACAGACCGCTGTAGCGTCCGAGCATGACCGAGCTCGCCGACACGATCGACGCGCTCGCCGACGAGGCGGCGTTCTCCGGGGTCGTTCGCGTCGATCGAGGCGACGAGGTCCTCTTCGAGAAGGCATACGGCTTCGCCGACCGCCGGTGGAAGATCGCGAATGCTCCCGACACGCGCTTTGCGACCGCGAGTGGCGTGAAGGGGCTGACGGCGCTCGCTGTGGTGAGCCTCGTCGAGGCGGGAGCGCTCGAGCTCACGACCACGGCGCGCTCGGCGCTCGGAGACGACCTGCCGCTGATCGACGAGGGCGTCACCGTCGAGCAGCTCCTCGCGCATCGGTCCGGGATCGGCGACTACTTCGACGAGGACTTACCGGGCGAGATCACGGATTACCTGCTCCCGGTGCCGGTGCACAAGCTCGCCGAGACGGAGGACTACCTCACGGTGCTCGACGGCTTCCCGACGAAGTTCGCGCCGGGCGAGCGGTTCTCGTACTGCAACGGCGGGTACGTCGTGCTCGCGCTGGTCGCCGAGCGCGCGAGCGGGATGCCGTTTCGCGACCTTGTCGGGAGCAACGTCTGTGAGCCGGCCGGCATGGTCGACACCGAGTTCCTCCGCTCCGACGAGCTGCCGGAGGGCGTGGCGGTCGGCTATCTCCAGGCGGACGGGCTTCGCACGAACGTGCTCCACCTCCCCGTGCGCGGAACCGGGGACGGCGGTGCCTACACCACAGCGGTCGACATGCGGAGGTTCTGGGTCTCGTTTTTCGCGGGCCGCATCGTGTCGGAGGTCTGGGTGCAGGAGATGACGCGGTCGCGCAGTGACGTGCCCGACGCCGGACGGCGCTACGGCCTCGGGTTCTGGCTCCATCCGACGACCGACTCCGTGATCCTGTTGGGCTACGACGCCGGCGTCTCGTTCAGCTCGCTCCACAACCCGCACGAGGACGTCACGGCGACGGTGATCTCGAACTGGTCCGACGGCGCCTGGCCCGTCGGCCGATTCTTCCAGCAGCGATTCGGCTGAAGCAGGCGAGCAATACTCCGCCGCGGTGATCGCGCGCGCAATCGTCGTGGCCCTCGTGCTCGGCATCGTCGGAGTCCAGCGAGGCGAGGCCGTGCCCGGAACATCGAGCGCGGTCGACGCGCTGACGCTGGAGCAGCAGGTCGGTCAGGCCATCGTGCTCAGCTTCTCGGGCACGACGGTGCCGGGCTACGTGAGCGAAGCCCTGTCGAAGCGCCGTGTCGCCGGAGTGATCCTCTTCGGCGGCAACGTCACCGGGCCGGAGCAACTGCGCTCGCTCACCCGCGATCTGCGTCGCCATGGAGGGAGGCCCTTCGTCGCGGTCGACCAGGAGGGCGGGAAGGTGCGACGGCTGCCCTGGGCCGGTCCGAGCGTCGCGCAGCCGGAGCAGCTCGGGCGAGGCACGGTGCGCTCTGACGCAGCCGCCGCGGCGCGTGCCCTCCGGGCAGCGGGGGTCACCGTCACGTTCGCGCCGGTCGCGGACGTGCCCAGCGTGCGGGGAGCGGCGCTCGCCGCCAGGTCGTTCTCGCGAGATCCGGACGTGGCCAGCGCTGCCGTTCGCGCCGCGGTGCGAGGCTGGCGGTCGGGCGGCGTGGCACCCACGGCGAAGCACTTCCCGGGCCTCGGCGCCGCGCCGGCCAACACCGACGACGCGATCGTCACCATCGGGAGGTCCCGTGCCGCGCTCGAGGCCGTCGACCTGCCGCCGTTCCAGGCCGCCATCGGCGCCGGCGTCCCACTCGTCATGGTCGGCCACGCGCGCTATCCCGCTCTCGACCGCTCGCGCATCGCGTCGCAGTCCCGGCCGATCCTCGAGGGCGTGCTACGCGTCGAGCTCGGATTCAGAGGCGTCGTCGTGACGGACTCGCTCGAGGCGCGGGCGTCGCTTGCGACGGGGAGCATCACGAAGGTGTCGGAGCGCGCGCTTCGCGCCGGCGCCGATCTCCTGCTCCTGACCGGTCGCGGCTCGTATGCGCCGGTCTACGCGCACCTGCTCGCCGCAGCCAGGCGCTCGCGCGAGCTTCGGGCTCGTGTGCGCGAGGCGGCGGCCCGCGTGCTCGCGCTCAAGGCACGGGGCGCGCTGCCGCCGGGCTGAGCTCGGCTCTCCGCTCGGGAGAGTCGACGCTCACCGCCAGGTCTCGCAGGAGCCCGTCCTCGATCCCGTAGATCAGGCCGTGCACCGTGAGCGCCTGGCCTCGCGCCCATGCGTCCTCGACGATCGTCGTCTCGCACACGTTGAGCACCTGCGCGCCGACGTTCAGCTCGCACAGCCGG
>DASUCI010000147.1:0-6157 GCA_035762825.1 Gaiellaceae bacterium
TGCCCGCGTGGGTGTTCTTCGCGACGGCGTCGCAGGCTGCGTCCCGGTCTCTGCTCGAGAACGCGAACCTCATCCGCAAGGTGCGTTTTCCGCGTCAACTCGTCCCGCTCTCGATCGTCGGGACGAACCTCGTGAGCTTCGCCGTGATGCTCGGCCTGGTGATGGCGCTGAGCCTGTGGCAGGTCCCGGATGCGCGTGGCACGGTCTGGCTGGCGATCCCGCTCGGCGCCCTCTTCGCCTGCATCGTGGCCGGGTTCGCGCTCGCCGCCGCGTCGCTGAACGCCCTCTACCGCGACGTCGAGCATCTGCTGCAGGCGCTCCTGCTGCCGTGGTTCTTCCTCACTCCGATCCTGTACAGCCTCGGCGACCTGCCCGGCGTCGACGACTACCCGGTCGCCGACTTCTTCCTCCACTGGGTGAACTTCCTGACGCCGCCCGTCGAGGCGATGCGGACGGTGCTCTTCGCCGGCGATGCGCCCGGCGTCGGAGATACGGTCTACACCCTCGTTGCGGCCGCCGTCGCGCTCGCGTTCGGCGCGCTCGTCTTCAGCCGCTCGGACGACCGGATCGCGACCGAAGTCTGACGACGGCTCGGCCTTCGAACAGGCGGTCGGGCCCGGCGTAGGCGGGGAGCCCCTCGTGCTCGAGTGGCTCGAGCCCGGTGAGGAGCGACGGCAGAAGGAGCGGATCGCCGAAGCGCGGGTTCCGTCCCCCTCCTGGCCCCCAGGCTGCAAGGAGACGCCGATCGCTCCGCGCCTCCGGCTCGATCGCCGGTCCCACTGCCGCGTAGCCCTCCGCGTGGGCGTCGAGCAGCAGGCGTGACCAATCAGGGGCGGGCACGGCGCCCGCGACGAGATGTGCGACGGCGACGGCGTCGTCCACGACGACGGGTTCCTCCTGCGCGGCGAGCGCTGCTTCGAGCTCCACGTCGACGGTGCCGTGGACCTCGACTCCGAGCCGTCGCTCGACGATCCGCGGCCACACCTCGACGGGTAGGTCGAGCGGCTGGGACCCGACCTCGGCGAACCAGAACCGGAACTCCTCGACGAGGTCGAAGGCCAGCCGGTACCGGCCGGGCGGTCGTGGGGCGAGCACCGACGACTCGAGCTCCAGGGTCTCGCCCGGCCGCACGACCTCGGGAAGTGCCGTGCGCTGCCCGTCCCAGACGATCGCGTTGCCCAGGGGATCGAGCCAGTGGTACGCGAGCTGGACGCCCTCACGGCCGCGCGAGCGCCACGGCGCAGTGCCCGCGTTCTCGAGTCGCACGCGCGCTCGCGTGGCCACTCCCGCACGCTGCTCGGCGAGCTCGTAGGCGAGCCAGCGCACCGCGAGTGGCCCCGCCGGGACAGGGTGCTCGCCGACTCGTTCCATCGCCGGGCGTACTCTAGGCCGCATGCAGGTGGGCGAGATCTCCGTCGATGGCGTCTCGCGCCGCTTCCGCATCCACGCGCGCGAGGCGCGCACGCTCAAGGATCTCGTCGTCCAGCGAGGGAAGACCCACGCGACCGACGTGTGGGCGCTGAGGGACGTCTCGGCCGAGATCGGCAAGGGCGAGGCCGTTGGCCTGATCGGGCGTAACGGCTCCGGCAAGACGACGCTGCTGCGCGTCGTCGCCGGGATCATCAAGCCGACGACCGGGCGCGCCCGCAGCGAGGGTCGCATCGGCTCGCTGCTCGAGCTCGGCGCGGGCTTCCACCTCGACTTCACCGGACGCGAGAACGTGTTCCTGAACGGCGCGATCCAGGGTCTCAAGCGCGCCGAGATCAAGGCGCGCTTCGACGAGATCGTCGCCTTCGCCGAGCTCGAGAACGCGATCGACCGACCGGTACGCACGTACTCGTCCGGGATGACGATGCGTCTCGGCTTCGCGATTGCAGCCTTTCTCGACGCCGACATCCTCCTGCTCGACGAGGTCTTCGCGGTCGGCGACGAGGCATTCCAGCGGAAGTGCTTCGGCCGGATCTTCGCGTTCAAGGAGCAAGGCGGGACGATCGTGTTCGTCTCGCACGACGCGGCGGCGGTCGAGCGGCTCTGCGAGCGATCGGTCTTCCTCGACGGAGGGCGCGTCGCGTTCGACGGCCCGACGCGGGAAGCGGTCGTCCGCTACCGGCGTGCACTCGCCGACGATGCGAACCCGGCGGAGCGCGGCGTCGGCCTGCGCGAGTGGGGCTCGGGCGAGGCGTCGATCGCCTCGGCGGCGCTGGTCGGGCAGGAAGGCTCGGACCGGCTGCAGTTTCTCTCGGGCGAGCCGTTCGAGCTCCGGGTGAGTGTGGAGGCGAACGGCGTCCCACCACCGCGGCTGCAGCTCGAGCTGCGCGACGACGCCGGCGTCCTCGTCGCCGGCCACGCGGTCGACCTCCGAGGGCTCGGCTGGGCGGGCGGCAACGGCGCGCGTGACGTGCGCTTCCGGATCGGCGCGCTGCCACTTGCGGACGGTCGCTTCCACCTTCGCCTCGGGCTGACGGACGAGCATGGCGAGCACGTCTACCACTGGCTCGACGACGCCCTCGTCTTCGTCGTCTATCCGGGGGATGACGTCCGCGGCGTGGTCCGCTTTGAAGGGACGTGGATGCTCGAGGAGAACTCAGCCGCATAGTGAGCGCCCGCACGTGCCCGGATTGGCCGGAGCTGATGGAGCTCGATCCCGACCTGCAGTTCAAGCACTACACGGTCGCGGAGGCCCAGCTTCCCGCCGAGGCTCTCGCGCGGATGTCGCATGCCTCGCTCGGCGAGGTCGAGATCTGCTGCGACCTCGAGCACCACGTATTCAACCCCGGCCACACGGACACCGACGTGGCCGAGGCGCTGCGCGGTACGCATTGGTTCGACGTCCGCGAGTGGGCGACGTCGGGTCCCGGCGCGAACGGCAACTCGAACGCGGCGTAACCTTCGGCGCGTGCCGACGGTCGTGATCCCGTATCGCGGTGATGCGAAGCGACGCCTGCCGTCGTCGCTCCGCGCCGCGGTGGCCGTCGCGATGCTCGGCGACGTCGTCGAGGCTGCGGTCGGCGTCGGGCGCGTGCTCGTGGTCACCGACGATCCCTCCGTCGTCCCCGCCGGAGTCGAGGTCGTGCGCGATCCCGGGGACGGCCTCGGGGCTGCGGTTGCAGAAGGGCTGTCACACGTGGAAGGCCACGCGCTCGTCGTGAACGCCGACCTTCCAGCCGCGACGACCGATGCGCTTCGTCGCCTCGCAGACGCGGGCCTCGCCCTGGTCGAAGCGGCCGACGGCACGACGAACGCGCTCTCGCTGCCCGATCCGCGCGTGTTCGCGCCGGTCTACGGTGCGGGTAGCGCCCGCCGGTTTCGTGAGCTTGCGTCGTTCGCGACCGTCTCGATCCCGGAGCTCGAGGTCGATGTCGACTCGGACGCGGACCTCGAGCGGCTCGCCGCTCGACTCGGGCCGAGGACGCGCGCACTTCTCGCCGTTCCCGCGTGAGGGTCGTCCTGCTCTCGGGCGGCGGAGGCGGCGCTCGCTTTGCGCGCGGTCTCGCAGCCGTGCTCGACCCGGGCGAGCTCACGGTGATCGGAAACGTCGGCGACGACGTCGAGGTCCTCGGTCTCTACGTCTCGCCGGACCTCGACAGCCTGCTCTACACGCTTGCCGGGCTGATCGACACGGAACGAGGATGGGGAAGGGCGGACGAGACGTGGAACGCCCTCGACTCCGCGGCGGACTGGGGAGGGGAGAACTGGTTCCGGCTCGGCGACCGCGATCTCGGCATCCATCTCGTCCGCACGCAGCTGCTGCGTAGCGGCGTCCCGCTCTCGACGATCACCGCCGGCTTCACCGATCTCATCGGTCTCGCTACGAGAATCGCGCCGGCCACCGACGATCGCCTGCGCACGCACGTCGTGACGCCGGCCGGCCGCTTCGGCTTCCAGGAGTGGTTCGTCGGCCGCCGCCACGCCGACGAGGTCGACGCGGTCGAGTACGACGGCGCGTGCGATGCTCGTCCGGGCGCCGGCGTGCTCGAGGCGCTCGCTGCTGCCGATGCGATCGTCTTCGCCCCCAGCAACCCCTATCTGTCCATCGGGCCGATTCTCGCCATCGAGGCCGTCGGCGAGGCGATTGGGGCGCGCACCGTCCGTTGCGTCGCTGTGAGCCCGCTCGTCGGCGGTGCGGCAGTCACCGGCCCACTCGGCCGTATGCTCACGCGCATGGCAGGCGGGACGACCCCCGCCCATGTGACACAGTGTCACAAGGGCATGACTGACGCGCTCGTGGTCGACGGGTCGGACGTGCCTGCCGAAGCGGACGTCGAGCTCGTCGTCGCCCAAACACTCATGGTCGACCACGACGCGGAGCGACGCTTGGCGGAGGTCGTGCTGGAGACGGCGTGCGGGTAGCGATCGTCGGTGGAACGGGCCCATTCGGCCGGGCGCTCGCAGCGCGTCTCGTCGACGCGGGGGTCGAGGTCGTGCTCGGCTCGCGCGATGAGGGACGCGCGCGAGCGGCTGCGCTCGAGGTCGGCTGCAGCGGGGCGACCAACGCCGATGCGAGCGAGGATGCCGACCTCGTCATCCTCGCGGTGAGCTCCGACGCAGCGATCGACACCGCGCGAGAGCTTCGCTCCACGATCGGCACGAAGCCGGTGCTCTCCGTCGCGTCCGAGTTGCTGTTCACGAAGGCCGGCGTTCATCCCTCGCCTGAGCCGGCGTCCCTGGCCGCCCGGATTCAGGCGGAGCTCACGGGCCCGGTCCTTGCGGGCCTCCACTCGCTTGCAGCCGCAAGCCTCGGCGGAGAGGAGCCGCCCGACGAGGACGCCTTCGTCTGCGGGGACGACGCCGATGCCAAGGCGCTCGCGCTCGAGATCGCCGGTCGTCTCACGTCCGGGCGCGCACTGGACGCGGGGCCGCTCGCGAGCGCTCGCGCTCTCGAGGGTCTCACCGCGGTGATCGTGAACCTGAACAAGCGCTACCAGGGGCACGCCGGGATCCGCGTCACCGGCCTCGGTTGAGCGGCGAGCTCCACGTCATCCCGCTCCTGGGCCTGCCGGAGCTCGAGGACGGCGACGACCTCGGCACGCTCCTCGTCGAAGCCGCGGGCCGTGCCGGCGGGCTCGAGCACGACGACGTCCTCGTCGTCGCGCAGAAAGCCGTCTCGAAGGTCGAGGGCCGCGTCGTCCAGCTCGAGGCGATCGAGCCCTCGGAGCGCGCTCGAGAGATCGCAGGCGACCTCGACCCGCGGCGCCTCGAGGTCATCCTGCGCGAGGCGCGCGAGGTGGTCCGCGTGCGACCGCCCCTCGTGATCGCCGAGACGCGCCACGGGTTCGTCTGCGCCTCGGCGGGCGTCGACGCCTCGAACGCGAGGGGGCCCGACACGCTCGTCCTTCTGCCGCTCGACCCGGATGCCTCGGCGGATCGACTCCGCGCCGCGGTGCGCGAGCACACGGGCGTCGAGGTCGGCGTCATCGTCTCCGACTCCTTCGGCCGCGCCTGGCGCCGCGGGACGACCGACGTGGCGCTCGGAGTGGCCGGGATCGCGGCTCTCGTCGATCTCTCCGGCCAACTCGATTCAGCGGGGTACGAGCTGCACGCCACGGAGATCGCCGTCGCCGACGAGATCGCGGGCGCGGCGCAGCTTGTGATGGGCAAGACGGACGGCATCCCGGCCGCGATCGTCCGGGGCCTCGACGTGCGTGGGGAAGGCCGTGGGAGTGACCTCCTCATGCCTCGCGAGCGCGACCTTTTCCGCTGACCCGGATAGACTCGGCTCCGTGCGGAAGTACGCAATCTGGGGAACTGCGACCTCGCCCGAGCACGAGGAATGGGTACAGGCGATCGGCACGCAGTTCGAAGAGGACGACTTCGTGCGGGTGGACGACATCGCCGACGCCGACTTCGTCCTGAACATGTTCGACCCCGAGGATCCCAAGGCGTTCCGCCGCGCCTCGCGCGGAACGTACTCGGCAGCGTTCTACGAGCTTCCCGAGGACCCGGACGACGCGCTGAAGGCGAGCTACCCGATGCTCGTCCGCACGCTCTCGAACGTCGTGCTCCTGCGCGTGCCCGGCAAGGGCGTGTGGTTCACGACGATGGAGCAGGGGACGTACCACGTGTCCGAGGATCCGGCAGCGATCTATGAACGGCTCGAGCCGCTCGCGACCTCACGCCTCGTGATCGACAACGAGTGGATCCCGGATCTCGAACCGGA
>DASUCI010000148.1:0-14681 GCA_035762825.1 Gaiellaceae bacterium
TCGGCCCTCCGACACCAGCACTCGATGCCCTTCGCACGCAGCAGCCCGAGGAGTGCTTCTGCTTCGGCCTCGTCCAGAGCCTCGGTAAGAGCGACGAGCTTCACCTCGAGCAAAGGGTAGTCCACGTCCTCGGAATGGCCAAGGCAGCTAGGGTCGCGACCGTGCTCGAGATCACGGCTTCCGGATTGGACTTCGCCGCCCGCTTCGAAGAAGAGGCAGCACCGGAAACAGTCGCAGCGTTCCGGCGGATGCTCCCACTCGACTCGAGGATCATCCATGTCCGCTGGTCGGGCGAGGGCGGGTGGATCCCGATGGGCGACCTCGACGTCGGCACCGGGCCCGAGAACGCGACGAGCTACCCGAGCCCGGGCGAGCTGATCTTCTACCCGGGTGGCGTGAGCGAGACCGAGCTCCTGCTCGCGTACGGCTACGTCGCGTTTGCGAGCAAGGCGGGAGCGCTCGCGGGGAACCACTTCGCGACGATCGTCTCCGGGAACGAGAACCTGCGCGAGCTCGGCCGGCGGATGCTCTGGGACGGCGCGCAGGCCATCTCGTTCAGCGAGTCGTAGCGGCGAGCGCGTCCGCGAGCACGTCGACTGCCAGGGCGACGTCCTCGTCCGACGACAGCTCGTCCGGCGAGTGGCTGACGCCGACGTTGAGGCTGCGCACGAACAGCATCGCGGCGTCGACTCCTGCAGACGCGAGGATGCCGGCGTCGTGGCCGGCGCCCGACGGCAGCGCGAGCGCCGCCAGGCCGCGTGAGGCGATCGTGTCGCGCAGCGCCTGAGGCGCCGCGCCCGTGAACTGCGCCGGCTCGACGCGGTAGTCGGGCTCGAAGCCGATGGCGGCGATCAGCCTGTCGAGGCGCTCGACATCTGGTGCCCGCACGTCGAGGCTCAGCCGCACGCGCGACGGGATGACGTTCGAGCCGCCGGGGCTGACGTCGAGCCGGCCGATCGTCGCCACCGCGCCGTCGATCGCGAGAGCTGCGTCTCGGACGCGCAGGATCTCCGCTGCCGCGGCGACAAGCGCGTCCTCACGCCCCACCATCGGCGTCGTCCCCGCATGGCCGGCTCGTCCCTCGAGGACGAGCTCGCCGCGTGCGTACCCGACGATTCCCGTCACGACCCCGAGCGGCGCGTCCCGTTCGGCCAGGACGGGGCCCTGCTCGACGTGAAGCTCGAGAAACGCGGTGGGAAGCGGACCGCCTGCGGTGACGAGCGCGCGGCTCCCGATGCATCCGACCTCCTCCCCGCGAAACACGGCAACGGCGCCGGCTCCGACGCGTTCGACCGCTTCGATCGCGGCGACGACCCCGAGCGCGCCGTCGAACCGACCGCCCTGCGGAACCGTGTCGAGGTGCGATCCGACCCAGCACGTGTCTGACACGGTGTCTGACACCTTTTCCCCAGAAGCGGCCGCTCGGGCATGTCCGAAGAGGTTGCCGTGGCGGTCGACCTCGACCTCGAGGCCCGCATCCGAGCACCACGAGGCTGCCAGCCGGTGCGCCTCGTCCTCCGCCGGAGAGCCGTACGGTCGGTTGGCGCCCGGACCGCCGCCGATCGCGTACAGCTCGTCGAGGCGTTCGAGCACCCTCATGGCGTCGCAGTATGTCGGCGTTCGCTGAGCGCCCCCAGCACGGCCCACCCCCCGACGGACACGAGGCCCGCCAGCGCGAACGCGACGGCCCACGAGCCCGATGACACGGTCGCCGCGAAGAGCACGGGAGCGACGACGCCGCTCGCGCCGAGCACGGTCTGCTGGAAGCCGATCGCAGCCCCCGTCCTCACGGCCCCGGCGAGCTCGGCGGCGGCGGTGAAGGACAGGCCGTTCCAGGCCATCGAGAGCCCACCCGCGAGGATGAGCGCCGGAACGAGGAGGCCGAGCGGGCCTCGCGCCAGCGACGCCGTCACGAGCATCGCGCCGGCGAGCGCGATCCCCGCGAGCCGCAACGGGACGACCCGCATCCGCAACCGATCCGACCAGCGGCCGCCGCCGATCCTGAACGCCGCACCCAGCAGCTGCGCTCCGGCGAGCACGAGCGCCGCCGACCGCTCCGAGAAGCCGTGCTCGTCCACGAGGAAGAGCACGCCGAAGCCGAGGACGGCGATCTGCGCGTAGAGGAAGAAGCCGCTGCCCGTGGACAGCCGCCACAGGCGCCGGTCGGCGAGGGTCCGCGCGATCGACTCCGGCTCGATGCCGTCCTCGACGTCGCGGCCACGGAGAACGAGCGCGCCCACGAGCGCACCTGAGACGCATACCGCAGCAAGGAAGAGGAACGCCGCGTCGGTGCCGCCCGCGTCGGCGAGCGCCGGGAGCACGAGCGCGCCAACGATGCCGCCGATCGGAATCGCCGTCTGGCGGACACCGAGTGCGAGACCGCGCTCGCTCGCGTCGAACCAGCTCATCACCGCACGCCCGCTCGACGAGTTCACGGCTGCACCGGACGCACCGGCGAGGCCGAGGAGCACGAGCAGCACGACGAAGCTGCCGACGCGCGCGACCAGCGCGAGGAAGAGCGCGCTCCCGAGGAGCCCGACGGTCAGCACGAGCCGTTCGCCGAAGCGATCCGCAGCGAGGCCCCAGGGCAGCAGCATCAGCGTCGTGCCGATCCAGCTCGCAGCGAGCAGGAGCCCTATCTGCCCGAGCGAGAGCCCGAACTCCTCGCGCAGGTTCGGCACGATCACGGGCAGGCCGAGAACGAACGCCGCGTTGCTCGCCGCGGCGACCGTGCCGGCGGCGAGGACCGCCCACCGGTAGCGGTCGAGCTCCGCGGCTACAGCCCGAAGGGGTTGATCGGCCGCGCGCCCGTCGAGACGACGACGCTCTTCGTCTCGAGGTAGAGATCGAGCGTCTCGAGCGCGAGCTCCCGCCCGAAGCCGGACTGCTTGTACCCGCCGAAGGGGATTCCCGGGAACGCGGTGTACGGCATGTTGATCCCGACCGTGCCCGACTTGATCCGCGCGGCGATGCGGTGGCCACGGGCCGGATCGCCCGTCCACACCGTCGCCATGAGCCCGTAGCGGACGTCGTTGGCGATGCGGATCGCGTCCATCTCGTCCTCGAACGGGATGACGGTCACGACCGGGCCGAAGACCTCCTCTTGCGCGATCTCCGCGTCGTTGGTCGCCGCGACCACCGTCGGCGGATAGAACGCTCCCGCCCCGTCCGGCACGGAGCCGCCGGCGACGACCTCGGCATCCGTTGCACGCTCGACGAAACCATGCACGCGCTCGCGGTGGGCCTGCGAGATGAGCGAGCCCATCTGCGTCTCGGAATCGAGCGGGTCGCCGACCTTGATGCCACCCGCGAGCTCGGCCATCTTCGAGACCGCCTCGTCGTAGAGCGGCTTCTCCACGAGCATGCGCGAGCGCGCCTCGCAGCTCTGTCCCGCGGCGTAGAAGATCGACCAGGCAGAGCTCGGAAGCGCGCTCTCGAGATCCGCGTCCGCGAAGACGAGGTTCGGGCTCTTGCCGCCGAGCTCGAGCGTGACCCGCTTCACCGGGTCGGACGCGAGTCGCATGATCTCGCCACCCGTCTTCGTCGAGCCCGTGAACGCGACCTTGTCCACTCCCGGGTGCTTCACGAGGTACGCGCCCGTCGTCGGCCCGTCGCCTGGCACCACGTTCACCGCGCCCGCGGGGAAGCCGACCTCGGCGGCGAGCTCCGCCAGCCTGATGGCGGTCAACGGCGTCTGGGGATCGGGCTTCAGCACGACCGAGCAGCCCGCGGCAAGCGCCGGGGCGAGCTTCCAGGTCGCCATCATCAGCGGGTAGTTCCACGGCACGATCTGCGCCGCGACGCCGACGGGCTCCTTCAGCGAGTAGAAGAGGAGCGACCCCCCGATCGGGTTCGCGCGACCGCCGATCGTCGCGATCGCGGAGCCGTAGTAGCGGAAGTTCTCGACGGCCTGGTGGAGCTCGGCCTTGACGGACGAGATCGCCTTGCCGACGTTGCGGGCCTCGAGCTCGGCGAGCTCGGCGCGATTCGCGACGATCGCGTCGGCGAGCGCGTGCAGCAGTCGCGCGCGCTCGGTGCCGGGCGTGCGACCCCAGTCGCCCTCGACCGCCGCTCGCGCAGCCTCGACCGCACGATCGACGTCCGCCTCGCCGGCCATTGCCGAGCGAGCGAGCACGCCGCCCGTCGCGGGCTCGATGAGGTCGCGAGCCTCGCCCGACGCGGCCTCGACGGACTCGCCGCCGATGAAGAGCCCGTATTCGCGATCCGTCGCGACGGCCATCGGATCGGAATCTACCGACCGCTCGTCGTCGGGGCCCGCTCGACGAGGCGCGTCGCCGCCGCCTTGAACGACGCCATGACGACCTCGTCCTCTCGCAAGCCGAGCCGCTCTGCCGACGCCGCGGTCACCTCGCCGACGAGCCCTCGGACCTGCACGCGCGCGCGGTTGCCGAGGACGACGAGGGACGTGATCGGGCCGCGTACGTGATTCAGGGCCGAGTCGTCGGGCGGCTCGCGCGAGATGGAGACATCCCATGGGTAGACGGCCACCTCGACATCGCCGACAGCCTCGTCGACCGAGTACACGACGCCGCCGCCGGCGAGCGCAACCTCGGTCAGCCCGCCCGCTCCCGAGCGCGCGACGCCCGCGAGCACGTTCGCTCCGGTGAAGCTCGCGACGAACGCGTCGGCCGGCGCGGCGATGAGCTCCGACGGCGTCCCGACCTGGCGAACGGTGCCGTCCGCCAGCGCCGCCACGCGGTCGGCGAGCACCGCGGCGTCGTGGAAGTCGTGCGTGACGAGCAGCACGGGCAGGTCCAGCTCGTCGAGCAGCTCCCTGAGCTCGAGGCGAAGCGCCGCGCGCGTGTGCGGATCCAGTGCCGACAGCGGCTCGTCGAGCAGGAGCACCCCCGGCTCGCGTGCAAGGGCCCGCGCGAGCCCGACCCGTTGGCGCTCCCCGCCCGAGAGCTCGCCGGGTCGTGCCCCGGCCAGGTGCGCGATGCGGAACCGCTCGAGCAGCTCGGCGGCACGGCCGCGTGCACCGTACGCGACGTTCTGCGCCACCGTCATGTGCGGGAACAGCGCGTAGTCCTGGAAGACGAAGCCGACACGACGGTCCTCGGGCGGTACGTCGATGCCCGCCGCCGAGTCGAACAGCACCTCGCCGCCGAGGCGGATGCGGCCGTGCTCGGGCTTCGCGAGGCCGGCAACCGCGCGCAGCACCGTCGTCTTCCCGGCACCCGAGGGCCCCACCAGCGCGAAGGTCTCGCGACCCAGCGCGAGGGCTAGCTCGAGCCGGAAGGAGCGAAGGGGTAGACCGAAGTCGAGCTCGAGCGCGTCCATGCGGGCAGGAGCTTCACGGTGAAGAGGATCGCCGCGCACACGACCACGAGCAGCGCGCCGAGTGAGAGCGCGACGTCGAAGTCGAGGTCGAACTGCGCGTAGATGGCCAGGGAGAGCGTCTGCGTAACGCCCTGGAGCGAGCCGGCGAACATGATCGTCGCGCCGAACTCGCCGATGCCGCGAGCGAAGGAGAGGGCAGCCGCCGCGCCGAGCCCCTTCGCCGCGAGGGGGAGGGCGATGCGGAAGAACGTGCGCGCAGGCCCCGCACCGAGCGTGCGAGAGGCGTCGAGCAGCGGCTTGTCGAGCGACTCGAACGACGCGATCGCGCCGCGGATATAGAAGGGGCTGGCGACGTAGGCGACGGCGAGGATCACCGCGGTCTTCGTGCCGGTGCTGACCGTGATGCCGAGAACGTCGAAGGTGCTGCCGAGGAGGCCGAGCCGACCGAACGCGGCGAGCAGGGCCAGCCCCGCAACTGCCGGAGGGAGGACGAGGGGCAGCTCCACGAGCGTGATGGCAAGCGCGCGCCCACGGAAACGACGGGTCGCGATGAAATACGCGGTCGGAGTTCCAACGAGGAGGATGAGCGCTTGCGCGATCGCGTTCGTCTCGAGCGTGACGACGAGCGCGTCAACCGCGACATCGCTCCAGAGCTGCGACACGAGCTTCCCGAGCGGCACGCGGAGGAAGATCGCGACGAGCGGGAGGAGCAGGAACGTGAGGGCGAGCACGGTCGCTCCCGCGATCGCAAGGTCGAACAACCGCCGACGCCTCATCGCTCGACCATCACCGACGTCGACTTGACGATCGCAGCAGCGCCCATTCCGGGCTCGAGCCCGAGCTCCTCGACGGCCTCGCGCGTGATGATCGCGACGACCCGGGCGGGCTCGGTGACATCGATCTCGACTCGTGCGAGGAAGCCCTCCACCTCGACGCTTCGCACGACTCCGCGAAAGCGGTTCCGCGCGCTCAGCTCGTCGTCGGCCTTGCCTCGGAGGCGCTCGACCTCGGACGCGGGCACGAGCCTCCGGTTCGCGCTGTCGCGGTCGGTGCGGATGCGCCCGGCGCGGTCCCACCGGCGCAGCGTGTCGAGGCTGATGCCGAGCGCACGTGCGGCCTCGCTCGCCGAGTAGACCGATCGCTCCTCCGTCATGCGCCCGTCGGCTCGGGTATCGTCGCCTCCACGTGCATAAGTATTGCATAGGCATCATGCTCATGCTTCTAGGCGCTGGCTGCGGTGGTAGCAACGCCGGCAGCGAGCCGCTCGACGTGTACGCCGCCGCGTCGCTCGCCGAGGTCTTCCCCGAGATCGAGCCCGACGCGAACTTCAGCTTCGCGGGCTCCGACGAGCTCGCGACTCAGATCCGCGAGGGCGCGTCGGCTGACGTCTACGCGGCGGCCAGCTCGAAGTACCCGCAGGAGCTGTACGACCAAGGGCTCGTCGCGGAACCCGTGACGTTCGCGACGAACCGCCTCGTGCTCGTTGTCCCGAAGGCCAATCCCGGTGCGATCGAGAGCGTCGAGGACCTCGTCCGGCCCGGCACGCGGCTCGTCGTCGCCGCGGAAGGCGTTCCGGTCGGCGACTACACGCGCACGGTGCTCGAGACGCTCGGCCTCTCGGCTGCGCTCGAAAACGTCGTCTCGAACGAGGACGACGTGAAGGGCGTGGCGGGCAAGGTCGCGCTGGGGGAGGCCGATGCCGGCTTCGTCTACGCGACCGACGTCACGCCGGTCACGGATCGCGTGCTTGCGATCGACCTTCCGCACGACGCCCAGCCGCCGATCGAGTACCAGGTCGCCGTCGTCGTCGACAGCGACGACGAGGACGCGGCCGCCGAGTTCGTCGAGAAGCTGCTCGGCGCGGAGGGCCGAGCGGCGCTCGAGCGGGCCGGGTTCGGCGTTCCTACGTAGACGGAGCCGGATTCGGCACGGGCGCGATCAGGGCTGGATCGATCCACGGGCCGCCCGCGCGCTTCGCGAGATCGGCGAAGGTCACGCCGCCCAGAAGCGAGATCGTCGCGTCGCGCACCTCCTCCCACACGTCACGCAGAGTGCAGCCGACCATCATCGGGCAGGTCTCGGGGTTGTGCCTCGTCGCGCAGCTGATGGGCGCAAGCGGCCCCTGGAAGAGCCGGACGATGCGCTCGAGCGTGATCTCCTCGGGCGCCTTGTTCAACCGGTAGCCGCCCGACGGGCCGCGCTCGGACCGCACCACTCCCGCCGTCCTCATCGTCGGCATCACCTGCTCGAGCACCGACTGCGGCACGGCGGTCCGGCGCGCGAGCTCCTCGAGCTTGAGCGGCCCTCCGCCCTCGAGTGAGAGCGCGAGGATCGCCCGCGTGGCGTAGTCGGTTCGTCTCGAGACCCACATGCGTCAACCCTCCCGGCCGGTTCCTACTTGACATGCATTCTCAACATTCTCTACCTTCATGGTCGTCTTAGTAAGTCGACAAGCTTTGTCAAGATAACCAACAAGAGGAGGAACCCGCCAATGCGCCGCCGTCTCGTCGCACTCACCGGAGGGCTCGTGCTCGTCGCCGCGGCGCTCGCTGCCACGGCCGGGATCGGTACGGCGGCTCCCGAGCGAAGCGCGGACACCAAGCTCAGCCTCGTCGCCTACTCGACCCCCCGCGAGGCCTACGCGAAGCTCATTCCGATGTTCCAGAAGGCGAGCGCGGGGAAGGACGTCGACTTCTCGCAGTCCTATGGCTCGTCCGGCGAGCAGACCCGCGCGGTGAAGGCGGGCCTCGAGGCGGACATCGTCGCGCTCTCTCTCGCACCGGACGTCGACGAGCTCGTCGCCGCGAACCTCGTCGACGCGAAGTGGAAGGCGCAGTCCTACAAAGGGATGGTGACGAACTCAGTGGTCGTCTTCGTCGTCCGCGACGGCAACCCGAAGAAGATCAGGGGCTGGAACGATCTCCTGCGCCCCGACGTCGAGGTCGTGACGCCGAACCCGTTCACCTCCGGCGGCGCCCGTTGGAACGTGATGGCGGCCTACGGTGCGTGGCGTAAGGCCGGGAAGACCGACAAGCAGGCGCAGGACAACCTGCTGAAGCTCTTCCGCAACGTCGTCGTGCAGGACACGAGCGCGCGCGCGTCGCTGAGCACGTTCAACAGCGGCAAGGGCGACGTCCTCCTCGCATACGAGAACGAGGCGCTGTTCGCCCGGACGCAAGGCCTCGACCTGCAGTTCGTCATCCCGAAGGCGACGATCCTCATCGAAAACCCGATCGCCGTCGTCAAGACGAGCCCGGACAAGGCGGCCGCGAACGCGTTCCTGCGCTTCCTGCGAACGCCGGGCGCACAGCAGGTCTTCGCAGACAACGGCTACCGGCCGGTCGTGAAGAGCGTCGAGAACCGGAACCGCGCGAAGTTTCCCATCCGACCCGGGTTGTTCACCATCGACCAGCTCGGCCTCGGCGGCTGGACGAAGGTGCAGAAACGCTTCTTCGCACCGAATGGGAGCGTCATGGCGCGCATCCAGCGCGCCGTCGGGGGGAGCACCGGCTGAGCGACGTCGCTCTCAGCCGTCCCCGGCGCTCCGGGGTCTCCAGGGACAGAGCCGCAACGGCCCTGTCCCTCGGCTTCGTCACGACCTTTCTCATGGTGATGGTCGGTCTCCCGCTGGCCGCGCTGATGTGGGAGGCGACGAGCGAGGGCACGCAGTCGTTCCGGGAAGCGGTCTCGAGCCCGGAAGCGGTCGCGGCGCTGAAGCTCACGCTCGGCGCGTCGCTCGCAGTCTCGGTGCTGAACGCCGTGCTCGGGACGATCACGGCGTGGGTGTTGGTCCGTGACGACTTCCGCGGCAAGGCCGTCGTGAACGCGATCATCGACCTCCCGTTCGCGCTGCCGACGATCGTCGCGGGGCTCACCTTGCTTGCGCTCTACGGACCGACGTCACCAGTCGGGATCGACGTGGCGTTCTCGCGAACGTCGATCGCCCTCGCGCTCATGTTCGTGACGCTTCCGTTCGTCGTGCGCACCGTCCAGCCGGTTCTCCAGGAGCTCGACCCCGAGCTCGAGGAGGCCGCGCACTCGCTCGGCGCGTCCACCTGGACGACCTTTCGGAGAGTCGTCCTCCCGAACATCCTCCCCGGGATCCTGTCGGGCGTCGCCCTCGCCTTCGCCAAGGCGGTCGGGGAGTTCGGCTCCCTCGTGATCATCACCGGGAACATCCCGTTCGAGACCGAGGTCTCGTCGGTGCACATCTACGGGCGGATCGAGAGCGGCGATTCCGCCGGCGCGGCGGCCGTCGCGGTCGTCCTGCTCGCGATCTCGTTCGCGACGCTGCTGTCGATCGGCGTCATCCGGCACCTCGCGACGAGGCACGACCGATGAAGCGGCTCTTCTCGCGCCTCGGGCTGCGGACGGTTGCGCTCGCCTATCTCGCAGTGATCCTCGTGGGGCCGCTCGCGGTCGTGTTCTGGAGGACGTTCGAGGACGGCTTCGCGCCCGCGTGGGACGCACTCACGACACCGGAGACGCTCAACGCGTTCAAGCTGACGCTGATCATCACCGCCATCGCGGTGCCCGTGAACACCGTGTTCGGGATCGTCTGCGCGCTCGCGATCGTCCGCCGACGGTTCCCCGGCAAGGGGCTCCTGAACGCGTTCATCGACCTCCCGCTCGCGCTCTCTCCCGTCGTCGTCGGACTGTCGCTCTTCCTGCTCTACGGCCAGGACGGCTGGTTCGGCAGCTGGCTCGGCGAGCGTGGGATCGACGTGCTGTTCGCGCTCCCGGCGATGGTGATCGCGACGATCTTCGTCTCGCTCCCGTTCATCGCGCGCGAGGTCGTCCCCACGCTGCGCGAGATCGGCGACGACCAGGAGCAGGCCGCACGGACGCTCGGTGCGAGCGGCTGGCAGACGTTCTGGCGCATCACGCTCCCGTCGATCCGCTGGGCGGTGATCTACGGCGTGATCCTCACGACCGCCCGCTGCCTCGGCGAGTACGGAGCGGTCGCCGTCGTCTCCGGCCGGCTCCAGGGCGAGACCGAGACGGCGACGCTTCGCGTCCAGGAGCGCTACGAGGCGTTCGACCTCGCCGGCGCCTACGCCATCTCGATCGTGCTCGCGCTGATCGCGATCCTCGTCCTCGTCGCCATGACCGTGATCCGGCCCAAGGAGGGCACTGCCTGATGTCGATTCTCATCCGCAACGTCTCGAAGAGGTTCGGTGACTTCGTCGCGCTCGACGACGTCTCGCTCGACGCCGAGTCAGGCGCGTTGACGGCGCTCCTCGGGCCGAGCGGCTCGGGCAAGTCGACCCTCCTGCGGATCATCGCCGGCCTGGAGACCGCCGACCAGGGCGAGATCCTCCTCGGCGGCAAGGACGCGACCGCGCTCGCGCCGCAGAAGCGGAACGTCGGCTTCGTCTTCCAGCACTACGCCGCCTTCAAGCACATGACCGTCCGGGACAACATCGCCTTCGGCCTGAAGGTGCGCAAGCGTCCAAAGGCGGAGATCGCGGAGCGCGTGGACGAGCTCTTGAACCTCGTCCAGCTCCAGAACTTCGGGCACCGCTACCCGGCACAGCTCTCGGGCGGCCAGCGCCAGCGCATGGGCCTCGCCCGCGCGCTCGCGCCCGAGCCGCAGGTGCTCCTCCTCGACGAGCCGTTCGGCGCCCTCGACGCGCGCGTGCGCTCGGAGCTGCGCGAGTGGCTCCGCCAGCTGCACGACGTGGTGCACGTGACGACCGTGTTCGTCACGCACGACCAGGACGAGGCGATGGAGATCTCCGACCAGATCGCGGTCATCAACCACGGACGACTCGAGCAGGTCGGCAGCCCGCGCGAGCTGTACGACAGCCCGGCGAGCGAGTTCGTGATGACGTTCGTGGGCGACGCGCAGCCGCTCGGCGAGTCGCTCGTGCGCCCACACGACATCGACCTCCTCACCGAGGCGGTGGACGGCGCGGTCGAGGCGATGATCGTCCGCGTGACGCTCCTGGGACGGGATGCGAAAGTCGAGCTCCACGACGCCTCCGGAGCGGAGTTCGTCGTGCTCATGACGCGTGACCGGTTCGACGACGCCGGTTACTGGCGCGGACAGACCGTGTGGGCGCTGCCGCAGCGCGAGCGTGTGTTCGCGGCGTAGGGGCGAGATATATCTCGCCCCTACGGGCGCTCGAAGAGGGCTGCTTGCCCCTGCCCGACGCCGACGCAGAGCGTCGCGAGGCCGTAGCGCCCGTCGCGCCGGCGCAGCTCGTGCAGCAGTGACACGACGAGGCGGGCGCCGCTCATCCCGAGCGGATGCCCGAGTGCGATCGCCCCACCGTTCACGTTGACCTTCTCCTCGTCGAGACGCAGCTCCCGGACCACCGCGAGGCTCTGTGACGCGAATGCCTCGTTCAGCTCCACGAGATCGAGGTCGGTCGCCGCGACGCCGGTGCGCTCGAGGAGCTTGCGAACCGCCGGGATCGGCCCGATCCCCATCACGCGCGGATCCACGCCCGCGACTGCCGAGCCGACGAACGCGCCCAGGGGCTCGACACCGAGGTCCCGCGCCCTGTTCTCGCTGGCGATGACCAGCGCTGCCGCACCGTCGTTGATCCCGCTCGCGTTGCCGGCGGTCACCGTTCCGCCGGAACGGAACGCGGGCTTCAGCTTCGCCAGCGCCTCCGCCGTCGTCTCGGGCCGCGGATGCTCGTCGACGACCACCTCGCCGACGGGGACGAGCTCGTCGTCGAACTTCCCCGCCGCGTTCGCCGCAGCCCAGCGCTCCTGCGAGCGGAGTGCGAACGCGTCCTGCTCCTCGCGCGACACGCCGTAGCGCTCGGCGACGTTCTCGCCGGTCTCGCCCATGGACTCGAGCGGGAACATCTCCTCGAGTCGCGGGTTCGGGAAGCGCCACCCAAGGGTCGTGTCCCAGACCGTCTGGTTCCCGCGCGGGAACGCTGCGTCCGGCTTCGCCATGACGAGCGGCGCGCGGCTCATCGACTCGACGCCGCCCGCCACGGCGATCTCGGCATCGCCCGCGAGTACCGCATGACACGCGGAGACCACCGCAGAGAGACCGGACGCGCAGAGACGGTTCAGCGTCACCCCGGCGACCGAGTCGGGAAGACCCGCGAGGAGCGCACCCATCCGGGCGACGTTTCGGTTGTCCTCCCCCGCCTGGTTCGCCGCGCCGAAGTAGACGTCGTCGATCGCGCCTCCGTCGACCCCGGCTCGCTCGACGGCCGCCGCGATCGCGATCCCGGCGAGGTCGTCCGGGCGAACGCCCGAGAGCGCGCCCCCGTAGCGGCCGATCGGCGTCCGGACGGCGGAGAGGACGACTGCCCGCATGAGGCCGCAGTGTAGGGGCGAGATATATCTCGCCCCTACGGGACGAAGTCGATCGAGACCGGCTCGGGGAACGCCCCGAGCGCCTCGCCGCGACGAAGGAGCTCGGTGACCGCCTTGCGGCCCTCGTCGCCGTAGTCCTGCGTCAGCTCGTTCACGTACATGGACACGAACCGATCCGCGACCGCCGCGTCGATCCCGCGCCCGAACTCGAGTGCGTACTCGAGCGCCTCGGCGCGGTGGTCGAGCCCGCACTGGATGGCCTCACGGAGGACGCCCGAGACGTCCACGAGCACCTCGTCGCCGAGGTCGCGCCGGACGACGTTCACGCCGAGCGGAAGCGGAAGGCCGGTCTCGAGGAGCCACCACTCGCCGAGGTCGAGCACCTTCACCAGGCCGTAGTCCTCGAACGTGAGCTGTCCTTCGTGGATGAGGAGCCCGGCCTCGGCGCGGCCCGAGGCGACCTCGTCGGGGATCTCGTCGAAGGGCAGCTCGCGGTGCTCGAAGCCGTCGAGCACGAGCCGGAGCGCGAGAAACGACGTCGTCATCGCACCCGGGACGACGATCTCCACGTCACCGAGCTCGGCGAGCGTCATCGGCTCCCGCGCGACCACGATCGGCCCGTAGCCCGAGCCGATGCTCGCACCGTGCGGGAGCAAGGCATAGTCCTCTTGCACGAACGGGTAGGCGGCGAGCGAGATCGCCGTCACCTCGAGGCGGCCGCACCGCGCCCACTGGTTCAGCGTCTGGATGTCACCGAGCACCTGCTCGAACACGTGTCCACGGGTGTCGACGAGGTCGGTCGTCAGCGCCCAGTACATGAACGCGTCGTCGGGGTCCGGGCTGTGTCCGACGCGGATCCGCAAGGCGCCGGACGCTAGCACCGGTCACCTGGTCACCGGTTGAAGAACCAGCGCTCCAGGAGAGGGAGGACTTCCTTCCGCGTGAACGGCTTCGCGTCCGCCGGCAGGCCGTCGCCCTCGAGCACGCTGACGTCGTCCTCGAGGGCCTCGTTCGCGCGGTCGAGTGCGTCCTCCAGCTCGAATCCCTCGAAGACGAGGTCCTCGGGCCGTGGCTCGTCGGAGTCGCGTAGCTGGGGATTGACCACGCGCCCCACGGCCCAGACGGCGCCGGGCCGCCGCTCGATCCAGATGGCGATGCGCTCCTCCTGCCCGACGTCGTCGACACCCTGGAGCGTCCGCTCGGCATACCGGCCCTCGCGCGAGGTACGTCTCATCCCACCGGGATACAATCGCTTCTCGTGTCAGGGTTCAAGAACATCTTCTCGTTCCTCTTCTCCAAAGGCTCCGCCGAGGAGCACGTGGCGAGGTACGTCATCCGCGAGCACGAGCGCGGCCGCTCCCTGACCGAGGTCCTCGAGGACAAGTACGTCCAGAACCGCCTGACGCCCGAGCAGCAGCGCCGCCTGCTCGACCGACCCGAGATCATCCAGGCGTTCTCCGGCGACACGATCGAGGCCGCAAAGTCCGTCGTCTCCTCGTAGGGGCGAGCTATATCTCGCCCCTACAGCTCGGTCCCGACTCCCTGCTCGCGCGCCAGCCGCACCGCCTCCGCGCCGACCGCGACGTCCCAGGCCGCGAGCCCGTTCGACTTGAAGACGACGATGTCGTCGTCCGACTGGCGACCCGCGATCTCGCCCGCCACGACCTCGTGCAGCTCGTGCACCTCGAGCCAGTCGAGAACTCCGGCCTGGACCGGCTCGACGAGATCGCCCGACTCGAGCTTGGCCTGCTCGAGCAGGTCGCAGCAGACGAATCGCGCGCGCTCGAGCACCGTGTTGTCGAGCTCGCGTCGCGTGACGACGTTCGCACCCGCCGCCGCGACCAGCGCTCCCGCAGCGAGCCACTCCCCGCGCAGCACCGGGTCGCGCGAGCTCGTGATGGTGACGACGACGTCGTGCGTCGCCGCGTCGCGATGGCTCTCGCCCGCCTCGGCGCCCGTCCTCTTGCAGAACGCCGCCAGCTTCTCCGGCGTCCGGCAGTACGCGACGACATGCTCGATCGACGGTATCGCCGCGCGCACGCACTCGACCTGGGTCTCGGCCTGGTGGCCGCAGCCGATCACGCCGAGCGTGC
>DASUCI010000149.1:0-22512 GCA_035762825.1 Gaiellaceae bacterium
AGCGTCGGCGAGAGCGAGCTCGGCCAGCTGGCCCGCGACCCCTCCGGCACGCCGCGCAGGTACTTGTCGGTGAGCATGCCCTGGGCGAGCGGCGAGAACGCGATGCACCCGACGCCGAGCTCGCCGACCGCGTCGAGCAGGTCCGGCTCGATCCAGCGGTTGAGCATCGAGTACGAGGGCTGGTGAATGAGGAGCGGCGTGCCGAGGTCGCGCAGGATCGCCGCCGCCTCGCGCGTCTGCTCGGCCGCGTAGGACGAGATGCCGGCGTACAGCGCCTTCCCGGCACGCACGGCCGAGTCGAGCGCTCCGATCGTCTCCTCGAGCGGCGTCTCGGGGTCGAAGCGGTGCGAGTAGAAGATGTCGACGTAGTCGAGGCCCATCCGCGTGAGGCTCTGGTCGAGGCTCGCCAGCAGGTACTTGCGCGATCCCCACTCGCCGTACGGCCCCGGCCACATGTCGTACCCGGCCTTCGTCGAGATGACGAGCTCGTCCCGGAACGGCCGAAGATCCTGCTCGAGGAGCACGCCAAAGGTCTCCTCGGCCGAGCCGTACGGCGGCCCGTAGTTGTTCGCGAGGTCGAAGTGCGTGATCCCGAGATCGAACGCACGTCGCACGATCGCGCGGCTCGTCTCGAGCGGCCGGTCGCCGCCGAAGTTCCACCATAGGCCGAGCGAGATCGCGGGGAGCTGTAGCCCGCTCCGGCCCGTCCGGCGATAGATCATGCAGTCGTAACGGTCGTCGGCAGGCGCATACGGCACGCGCGCGAGCATACTGTCGGCCGTTCTCCGCGAGGGCGGTTAGCTCAGCTGGTAGAGCGCCTGCTTTACACGCAGGTGGCCGGGGGTTCGAGTCCCTCACCGCCCATGAAAGAAAGGGCTGCAAGCGCAGCCCTTTCCTTGTCGATGGTGGCGATGACGAACCGCGTCAGGAGCCGATGGTCATCGCTTGGTCAACGCGGGAGACTCCGAAACTCACGAAGTAGGGGCCACCCCTCCCCCTCGCAAGCACGTTCGGTCTTGGGGCCTACTCGCGGGTTATGGCTCCAGTAGCCGCGCTAGCCAGCGCCCGGTACTGAGCAACGCTCGTCGCGATGGCCCAGATCACCAAGGCCAGGACTCCGGGGAAGAACCCAAAGCCGAAGAGGCTGTCTTCGCCCAATCCCGACAGAACCGCGGCGAACGCAACGAGAAATGAGACCGCGCCGATGAGTGCCACGACACCCATCCAGCGTGCGAAGACTCCGGTTCGAAGGGTCACAAGTCCCGAAGCCATGAGGAACGCGGCGAAGCCCATCGCAGAGAGCAGGAACGGCCCGGCGGAGGCGTGTGTCACGGCACGAGTCACGATGGGGTTCGCGTCGGCCCCCTCAGTGTTCGCGCTCGAGATCATGACGATCGCCATGGCCATGCCCGCCATGCCAGTTATGGCACCGGCAAACGCCGCCCGAGCGAGTTGCGCAGAACCGCCAGCTGTTGTTTCCGCACCTCCGAGCGCAGTTCGGATGGTCGCCGCGAAGTACAGAAACACGAAGCCTGCGGCCAACATCGCAAACGCTCCGATGCGGCTCTTCCACTCGTTGTCGTCCGCCCACTCCGTCCACTCCTGATCGGATGCGCCGTAGTCGGGCGCGTCACCACCGCTCGCGAACCACCCGACGAGAAAGAGGACGGCGAAAACGACCCCGGACAGGGCCAGGAGTCGCCGGCTTGTAGTTGGGCGAGCGTCAGGCTGCTGCATCACCGCGCCAGTTGGGACGGACGATCGGCGAGTCCTTCCTGAACCCGTAGATCGCGCAGTAGAAGCCGACGAACAGCTCCCAGATCGCCTCTGGGAGCACGAGGATCATTACGGTGCTCCGTTCCCACCATTCGAACATGATGCCGAGGTTCGAGAAGAAGACGATCGGGCCTCCGATCAGTCCTAGCCAGGCCATGCGCCGGGGGACGAGGCCCGACCTGTACATGAGATAACCGAGAATCAGCCCGTTTCCGAACGGAACGATGAGTCCGGGGCCAAACAGGAACGTCCACTCCTTAAGCTCATACATCAAGGCGGCCATGTCGGGGCTGCCGAAACCGTCCAGGCGCATCGTCACGAGTCCGAGCACGAAGATGATCCCGACTGCGATGAAGACGCTCTCGATGATTCGAGCCGCTACGAAGCCCAACGCGAGGCCTTCGTTTTGCCGCTTCGCGATCGGATAGAGGACGACGCCCGTCCCGACATTCGAGAGGACGAGGAAGAACTCAAGCACGATTGCGAAGTACAGCCAGCCCGTCCCCCCGTCGCCGCCGATGAACCCGGCCGGGTCGTCGAAAACGGACTCGAAGATGAGATACGCCGGAATCGACGTGAGGAACGTGATGATGAACAGCACTCCGAAGATCCGGCCGTGCCTCTGGTCGTCAGCCATCCCGAAGCTCCTCCTCCAAGTCGCCCACCGAGTACGCGGGCGAAACTACAACCCGGGCGCCATGATTTCCACTAGCCGAACGTCCAAACGCTCCGCGCTTGACCCCGGCAGGCCCCCTCCCCCTCGCGAGCGCGGCGGACGGCGGGGCCTGCTTGAGGGCGCAGGAGATGCGAGACGAATGACGCGGAACGCGACTCCGTGCGCCGTCAGCGACGCTGGCCCTGCATGTCGCGCAACACCGTCTCGACCGTCGAGAGGCGACTGGAAACGTCTTCCAGCAGATGGCGCATCTCGTCCTGGTAAGCCCGCTCCGCGTCCTCGCTCTCCGCGCGATGCACCCTCTGTTCCTCTTCAACGAACATGGAGGTCACGACTGCCGTCAGGAAGGTGATGAAGGTGACACCCACGATGATGACGACGCTGCCCACGACCCGCCCCACCCCGTGTGTGGGACGACGTCGCCGTAGCCGACCGTGCCCAGCGTGACGATGGCCCACCACACCGCCGTGCCGTAGTTCGGGAAGTCCTCCTTGTCGATGATCGTGACGACAAGGCCAGCCAGGAGCGCAACAGTGAGCGTGGTCAGGGCGAGGAACGGGAAGACTCGTCGACCAGCTACGGCACGTTGCGTGCGCGTGCGGATGAATGGCTTTCTCGCCCCCGCCACCCTGGCAGTGTGCTGGTCGGCACGGATGCTCTCGTGAAGCCCCGGCCCCTCGGATGCGGCACCAGTCCGGGCACCCTCCCCCCGCGGGATGCTCTCGCGGTGGGGCCTGCTCTCGAAGCAGGTGCTGGGCCTAGTCGCGGCTGTGATAAGGGTGTGAGGCCGATGGCCACGCAACGCGAACGAGGCGATGCCACAGATCGGTTCCCAACGGACACCGAGGGGTTGCCCCACGCAACTCGACCCGAGGTGGTCGACCTGGGCGACGGCGATACGTACGAGCTGGAGATTGGAGCCGTACGCAAGGAGATCGACGGCTCGACCGTGCGCATGCTCGCCTATTCAGGCTCGATCCCAGGCCCCACGCTCAGAGTGCGCGAGGGTGCGAAGCTCTCGATCCGTGCCACAAACCGAGGCGACCACGAAACCACGGTGCACTGGCACGGACTGCGCCTCGACAACCGCTACGACGGCACACACGAGACGCAAGCGCCGATCCCGGTTGGCGAGACCTACACCTACGAACTGACCTTTCCCGATCCCGGTATCTACTGGTACCACCCGCACATCCGCGAGGACTACGGGCAGGAGATGGGTCTGTACGGGAACATCCTTGTGGTTCCAACAGATCCCGACTACTGGCCGCCAGCCGATCGCGAACTCCTGCTCACGGTCGACGACGTTCTCATCGACGACGGCAGGATCGCAACGTTCAATCCCTCTGAGACGACCTACGTGGCCATGGGTCGCTTCGGCAACGTCATGCTGGTCTCCGGGGAGGCTGACCTTTCGCTGACAGCAAGCCGGGGTGAGGTCGTCCGCTTCTTCCTGACCAACACGGCGAACACTCGCGTCTTCAACATGACGCTACCCGGCGCTCGCATGAAGCTGGTCGGTGCCGACAGCGGGCACTACGAGCGCGAGGAGTTCGTGGAGGAGGTGCTCATCGCCCCGTCCGAGCGCGTCGTCGTCGATGTTCTTTTCGACCAGCCTGGAGACTTCGCGTTCGTTCATCGCACTCCCCAACGCGAGTACCAACTGGCTGAGATCATGGTCGACGAGGACGCCACGCAGTCAGCCTCCGCAGACACGTTCGGGACGCTGCGAACGAACGCAGACATGGTCGCCGAGCGCGAACGGGTTGAGTCGTCACTTCGCAGACCCGCCGACAAGACACTCGCGTTCGTCGCAGAGATGGACATGGGCGTACCCGAGGGGCCAGTCATCTACGCATGTCCGATGCACCCCGAGGTCGTTAGCGACGAGCCTGGCTCATGCTCGAAGTGCGGCATGAAACTCCTTGCCATCGCCTCTCAATCAGAGATCTACGTCTGCCCAATGCACCCCGAGGTGACGAGCGAGGAACCGGATCGTTGTCCGAAGTGCGGCATGAAGCTCGTCCCGGCCGGCCTGGTGCCAGAGGGCGGTGACGAGCACGGACACGAGCATCACGAGCGCGGACATGAAGACCACGAGGGCGGGCACGAGCATCACGGTGGCGAGCATGAGCATGACTCCGCGCAGGGGATCGAGTGGGAGGACGACATGGTCGAGGTCAACCGGATCACCACTCCCGCCAACATGCGCTGGAAGCTCGTCGATCGCTCGACCGGCGCGGAGAACGCCGCGATCGACTGGCGCTTCCGTGTTGGTGACCAGGTGAAGATCCGCCTCGTCAACGAGATGGACTCAGACCACCCGATGCCCCATCCCTTCCACATCCACGGGGCCGGTCGCTTCCTGATCCTCGCCCGCGACGACGCGCCCGAACAGAACCTGGTCTGGAAGGACACGGTTCTCGTCCGAACCGGCGAGACGGTGGACATCCTCCTTGATGTCACGAACCCAGGACTCTGGATGGCTCACTGCCACATCGCAGAGCATCACGAGAGCGGGATGATGTTCAGCTTCCAGGTGGACGGCCCACCGGCCTAGTTTTCGGCCGCACCGACCTACCCGACCAACTCCTCCCCCCTCGCGATGCGTTCGGCGGTGGGGCCTGCTCTACGGTGAGACCGCGGAGATCGCCGTGCTCAACATCGCAGCCTCGGCTTCCGACTCTGAGATGCGGCCGCCTCGGATCTCGGTACTGGCCGCGTGGACGATCGCTCGGAGCACCGCAAGATGCCAGACGACGGGTAGATCGCGCCGGAATACGCCCTGCTTCTGGCCGCGTTCGATCAGTGGCTCCAGTTGGTCGAGCATCGGACGGTGACGCCGGTGCAGTTCCTCGGCCGAGAGTCGGGCCATGTTGAGCGCGAGTAGGCCGTGGAACTGCCCAAGTTGCCGCCAGGTCGCGCGGAGCACTCGCTCTAGCGCCTCGACTGGCTCCCCGCGCTGCGGCTCGGCGTTTCTTATCGACTCGACGACCAGTCCGACCGCGTACTCCATCACGGCGTCAAGGAGATCCGTGCGGGTTGGGAAGTGAACGTAGATGGTCGCCCTGACGACACCTGCGCGGCGAGCGATCTCCGACATGCTGGTGTCGGGATCGCTCGCCAAGGCTTCGAGGGCGGCGTCGAGGATCGAGGCGACGCTGCGGTCGGCGTCAGCCCGACGTTTGCGGGCTGACGCCTTCATAGCTGTCGTCTTCGCCATCTCTAGTGACTCGGCATCGCGCTGGGGTTCATCCGGAGCTTCGGCACGAAGTGGCGTGCTCGCGGCAGTACCGCCAGAGCGACCAGGCTGCCGACACTAGCGAGCAGCGCGGCCGCGATGAACGCATGTGCGATGCCTGACGCGGCCTGTGGGCCAGCGATTGCGCCGCCGCCCGCCGCGATCGTCGAGAAGATCGCGATCCCGAGCGTGCCGCCGATCTCGTGGCCGGTCGAGTTCAGACCCGAGATCATCCCCGACTCCTCCTCGCGAGTGCCGGTGAGAATGGCGATCGAGACGGTGACGGAGGCCACGCCGAGTCCGACTCCGGCGATGAGCATGCCCGGCAGTACGTCGCGGAGGTAGCTCCCGTTCTCGCCGATGCGTGCGAGAAGGGTCATGCCAACCGCGCTGACCAGGAACGCTCCAGCGAGCGGGCCGCGGACACCGTGCTTGCTGACGATGTGTCCCGCTCCGTGAGCGCCCGCTCCTGCCGCGAGAGCCAGAGGGACGAAGGCGAGGCCGGTGGAGAGCGGCCCCATTCCGAGCACGTTTTGCAGGTAGAGGGAGATGAGCAGGAAGAGGCCGAAGATCGAGCCGGCTGCTGCCAGCATCAGGAAGAGTCCGCCGCCGACGGCGCGATCCGCGAGACGCTCGATCCGCAGGAGCGGAGCCTCGGTGCGAAGCTCAAGAATTGCAAAGGCGGCCAAGCCGGCGAGGCCAGCCAGGCCGAAGAGGTGAGTCTGGGCCGACGTCCAACCTGCACCCTCGCCCTGAGTGATCGCAAAGACGATCGCGCCGAGGCTCGTGGTGGCGAGCAGAGCGCCGCGCAGGTCGAGGCCGCTCCAACGTGGCGCTCGGGTGTCCGCCGGGACGACCTTGAGCACGGCGATCGCGAGTGCAGCTGCGACCGGGAGGTTCACGTAGAAGATCATCCGCCAGTCGGCCAGTTCGGTGAGGACGCCACCGACGAGAACACCGATCGCAGCGCCTGCGCCGCCGACGGCAGCCCAGGCGGCGAGGGCTTTCGCCCGCTGCTTCCCTTGGAAGGCGGACATGATGATCGCGAGCGCGGCGGGAGAGAGCATCGCTGCGCCGAGACCCTGACCCGCCCGAGCGGCGAAGAGCGCCTCCGCAGTGCCGGCGAGCGCGGACGCGAACGAGGACACGGTGAAGATGGCAAGACCGGTCAGGAACATCCGGCGCCGGCCGAGCAGGTCGGCGGCGCGGCCTCCGAACAAGAGCAGGCTGCCGAAAACGAGCGTGTAGCTCGTGATCGTCCAACTGATGTCGGAGCCGGTCAGACGAAGATCACTGGCGAGGCTCGGCAGCGCGATGTTCACCGCCGTGATGTCGAGGATCACCATCAACTGGGCGATGACGAGCACGAGCAGGAGCAGGCCGTTCTTCTTTCCCGAGTCATCGTGCTGATGGCGAAGACCATGGGCCGTTCCTGATGTCGCGGTGTGTGACTTCTTGTGGAACATGGCGACCGTCCTCTCTAAGTCAGACAACAGTGTCTGGAGTACTAAAGCAGACAACTGTGTCTGATGTCCAGAGGGCCGCCCTACTCGCCGTCGCGCACGCCTCGAAGATCGGGTTGGCCCACCGGCTCCGGCGAGCGCCGGCGTCGGCAGTGGCGGGCGTTCAGGCCGCATGCAAGAGTGAGCGTCGGATGAGGGTGTGCATCGTCGGCGCGTCTGGGAAGCTCGGTCACTACCTGGTTCAGCACTCTCTCGACCGAGGCTACGAGGTCGTCGGCGTTTGCCGGGAGCAGAGCGTCCCGAAACTCGATGCGTTTCAAGGGCGCATGACGATCCTTCCAGGGTCTACAGACGACCCGGAGGTCATCAAGAGCGCCGTGGCGGCGTGCGACGGAGTCCTCGCTGTTCTGGTGCCGCGAGGAGTGCACGGGTACTCGACGGGAACCGCGCAGGCAGTGCTCGACCTCGCGCCTAAAGGGTGAACTCGACAATTCGCTCCTCATTGGCGGCCCGCCATATTTTCTCGCTGTTTTGGAGACCGGCAGACAACTGCGTTCGCGTCTCGATCCGCTCCGAGTCTTCCGTGCTTGACTCGCGCGAACTACGAAGGCGGATTCAGGCGGCGATAGGCGCCGTTCTAGCGGCCTCCGAGGGAGTAGACAGCCGGTGGCATGACCGGAGCGGCAGAAGCGCCCACAGTGCCAGAGTTCCGATCGTGACTGCAATCGTGACGAGGTTGGGGTTCCGCCCCACAATTCCGCTTCCACGTCTAGCGTAATGGACATATGACCATCTGCGTCTATGGCAGACGCGGCCGCGAAACTCGGCTGCTACCGCGAAGCCGGGGGTGCCTAGAACGGCGGCCATACGTCCTCACTGTGGCGATGTCTATGCAGAATGAGCGTGATATAGTTCGTCCAATTAGATGGTCGCCTTTCACGCCTAGCTCACGCGAAATGGAGGCCGTTGCCTGACGCATTGATCAGTGGGCTAGGCGCGGAAGTTCGCCTGGCACGGGGCATGTCCTGAAGGGCCATCTTGCGCCCGCGCTCGAGACGCGTCATCGTGACGGCCGGGCCGGGTGCCAGAGGAGAGATCCGAGGCGTCGCGGAGTTCGAGCTGCGGCCCGGCCTTAGTGCTTCCCAGCGCAAAACTTGTGGCTCGCGAGTTACCTGCGGATTGAGGAGTGGGAGCTCGAGGGGTGCGTGAAAGTTCCGCCGCTGGCAGGTGCGGGTATTCGGGCCTTGACGATGGCCCACCGGATGACCCTCACGAAGCGGCAGCATGACCTCACGACAGCGTTGGAGACGGCGACGCGCTTCCGTAAGGGCCGCGGAGACGCGGTGGTGAGCGGCGATTGCCGAGGCGCTCGCAGCGGGCGTGCCTCGCGACGTGATTCTCAAGGCGGCTGGGGGCTGGGATGTGCGCGACGTACAGGACATCCTGCGCGACCTCGACCATCGTAAATCGTAACGCGACCAGACTGGCTCGCATGGGGACTGGGTAAGGGCTCGGCAGTGAAGCTCTTGGAACCCGGCCGCAAGAGACGTGGGAAGCCGACAGCATTCTGGCTCTGGTTACTGGTTGGTGCGATCGCGGTCCTCGTCTTTTTCTTGTGGGTGCTTCGCTAGACGCGAGCGCACGCCCGATGCTCGTGCTTCCCCGCATCATTGCCCCACGCTCAGCGTCGCGCCGCCAGCAGCGGGGGTTCTTGACCTTTACCCAGTCGCGACCGTTCGGGTGATAGAAACTCGTCCGCTTCTTCGCGACTACCCCCTCGCGGCCGAGATCGCAGACCGCGACTCGATGAGAGCGCGGGACCATCATCGAATACTTCTGTCACGTTCCGATGCGGGCCTTCGAGGCGAGCTGTTCAAGTATCGAACGCCGCTCTCTAAGGCGTTGCGTGAGGCCCGTGCCGTCGAGACCCAGGAGGTCGAACACGACATACGTCACGGACGGACGTGTCGCCGTTGAGCATGCGCCGGCACGAGGCCGCCGGGAAGGGCTCGTGGCCTCACGAGGCGACGATCTCGCCGTCGAGACCTAAGCCTGTGGGGAGGTTCTCGAGCTCGGGGACGAGCGAGCCCATTTCCCATCCACGCCGGGAACAATGCGGATTGCCTTCTGTCGAGATTACGGCCCGGAACCCGGCGTACTCTGGCTCAAAGGACCAACCGCCACCAGCCGGCTGGGAGCCGGGAGGAGACCGCATGGGGGCGGGAAACCGCAGAGCCCGTAGGAACTAGCGCGGGGACGACTTGTCACGGCCGTTCTCTTCGCCCCTCGCCGTCTCCTGTCTCTTCTCCCGCGCAGCGTCCTTGCGTTCCTGCTCGCCGGGGTCCGAATGCTCGTAAAAGGACGTTGCGCGTTCTTCCCAAAGCCTGCGCTCAGACGCCGTCATCTGGCCAACGACGACACTCTTCGACGAGACGTGCTCGCGCGTGTGCTGCGGATCGTCGTCCTCACGCTCGTCTCTCGTCTTGGCCATCCTACGACTCGACGTCCCCAGAACGCGGCTTCCATTGTCGTCCCGTAGAGATGGATTGGGGCTCATAGGGTTTGCGGCCCGGAGGAGGCGAGGCACGCGGCTCTCGTCTCGATGAGCTGAACCGCTTCCTGCCGGTCGTGTGCGCGGGGCATCACTTGCTCGATCTTGACGATCTCGAGGAGGCGCTCAACGATGGCGGCCGTTCCAAGCTGGAGAACCAGCGCCTGCTTTCTTCCACTGACCGCCTTCACCGCTCGCATGAGAGTACGGATGACACTGGAGTCGATGAACGTCGCCTGACTCAGGTCGAAGATCAGGTGGTGCCCACTCTCGAGTGCGCGGTCAATCTCGTCGCCGAGCGCTGGCGCGTTCGCCAGATCGAACTCTCCCTCGAGACAGATTGCGACGATCTCGTCCGTCTCGGGGACAACGCGGATGGCTCCTTGCCAGTGCTGGGAGCCGACAGGTGAAGCGACCATCTCGTTCCTCCTTCTCGCGGGCCGATAGTTCGGCCAGCCCGGACATCCGGTCCCACCTGGGCATCCAGGCTGGCCCGTCCCGGTTCATGAGGAACGTTCAAAACGCTTGGCGTCCGCTTCGTGTGGCCGCCGGCGCAGGTGTTTGCATGACCTGCTGATCAGAGTCTATACCTTTGACTTGAATCTGAAACCAGAAAGCCCGATGCCTGAGCCCGAACATCGTCTACAGGTGCTGGTCGCCAACGAGCAGCACGCCAGACTCGAGAAGATCACGGCGATGGTCGATGCGCTCGGTCATGAGATCGTCGGGAGCGCCGTCGAGATCGGTGAGGTCGGGCCTCTGAGTCGGAGTACGGGCGCAGAGGTCGCGCTTGTGGGGTTGGGGCTAGATGGGGAGCACGCGCTCGAGGAGATTTCCGAAATCGTGCATGAGGCTGCGTGTCCGGTCATCGCGATTATCGATGCGGAAGACCCCAGCTACGTGCAGGAAGCCGCCAAGCGCGGTGTCTTTGCCTACGTCGTCCTGGACGGAGAAGAGGCCGCAGAACTGCAAGGCGCTCTCGACATCACGCTTCGGCGCTTCGCGGAGTTCCAGAACCTGCAGGGCGCTTTCGGACGCCGTGCGATCATCGAACAAGCGAAGGGCATTCTCATGGAGCGAAACGGCATCGACGCCGATGCCGCCTTTGCTCTGCTGAAGTCGCACTCACAACGGAGCGGCCAGAGGCTCTTCGATGTCGCACAGGCGCTCACGCAGACTCATCTACTGCTCCGGCAGATTGAGTAGGTAATGAGAGCGGACCCCCGAGATGTCTCAGGAGCCGCTGCTCGCCGAAAGTGCCCGACGTGTTCAGCGTGACGCCGAACGCTTGTGCTCGGTGAGCAGTACGCCGTACAACTCGGCGAGAGAGGGTCGAGCGTGCGCTCAGAGTTATGCGCGAGTCCGCAAGCCGCTTTCGGTGAGACTGGCTAGCTAACGGGCAGTCGTCGCCTTGACCTTTCTCCGCGCGAACCGCGAGCGACGGCGTCAGTTCTGAGTCCGGTCGCGCGCATCGGGAAGCTCGCGCGCGATCAGCGCCGCGAATCCCGCCTGCAAGAAATCGTTGCCCGCGCCCGCGGCAAGCGACCAGGTGAGCAACCGCCCAAAACGGGGGGCGATCGCCTGGCACGTGAGGAGCCCCGCGGCGGTCCAGGTCCCGATGCAACGGGTGCACGTAACGAGCTCGCCGAGTGCTCGCTGAAGACCGTCACCGGTGGGCCGCTCGTGCGCGACGTCCGCGTTCGCGCTCGCCTCGACGAAAGGCTGACGGAGCACGCTGCCGACTCGCTCCCGCGACAGCGAGCGCGCGGCCTTGAACGACCCGGCGCAGAGGACTATGAGGTCGAGGGCGGATGCCGGCCGGGTCTCACGTCCGAGGGCGCGCTCGAGGGCCGCGGTCGCTGCGAGCGTTCCGCCGAAACCGGCCAGAATCGTCGCGTAGCTGGCGTAAGGCGTCGGCGACGCCGAGACCGGCTCAGAGGTCGGCGGCTCCGGCGCAGTTGCTTGGCTCATGTTCCGTGATGCCCGCGAAGTGACCGGCGGAAACGGACCGGCAGTTTGAAGTTCGACTGCTGAGGTCAGGGTCAGCTCATGTCAGCGTGCCCGCGTTGCGACCCGGTTCCCGAACACGATCGGCGGCAATAACCCCGCGTGATCCGCGTAAACCCCAGAGTGATCCGCATCGGCTGCTCCGGCTGGAGCTACGAGCACTGGCGAGGCGTCCTCTATCCCCAGCGGGGATCGACGTCGCGGTGGCTCGAGCGCTACGCGGACTCCTTCGACACTGTCGAGATCAACGCGAGCTTCTACCGCCTGCCGGCCGTGAAGACAGTCGAGGGCTGGGCCCGGCGAACGCCCGACAACTTCCTTTTCGCGGTCAAGGCGAGCCGGTATCTGACGCACGTAAAGCGCCTACGAGGCATCGCAGAGGGAGTGAAGCGAATGGACGCGTGCGTCGAGCCACTACGCAGCGCTTCGAAGCTGGGCCCGATGCTCTGGCAGCTGCCGCCTCACTTCAAGCGCAACGATGACCTCCTCGCCACGGCGCTCGAGGCGCTGACGCCCGGCCGCCACGCCTTCGAGTTCCGGGACGCGAGCTGGTTCGCGGAGGACGTCTACGAGCTCCTGCGGGCGCATGGCGCCGTCCTCGTGCTCGCGGACCGGGCGCCCGGTAGACCATCTCCGTGGGTGGACACCGCAGGCTGGAGCTACCTGCGGTTCCACTCCGGACGGGGACGCGACGGCAACTACAGCGAGCGGGAGCTCCGCGCGTGGGCCGATCGGGTCACGAGCCAGCCGGGAGACCTCTTCGCCTACTTCAACAACGACTGGCAGGGCTTCGCGATCGCCAACGCGCGGACGCTCCGTGGTCTCGTCGAGCGCGCGCCTTCGCCCGCGGAGATTGCCTCTTCTTTGAAAATGCACGAGCTGTAGCGAAGGCCCCGGGCGCGGCACCGTTTGAGTGAAGACGTAAGTGGAAACCGTGCTGACGTGCGCATGGTCTTCACACTCTTTGTGACGATGATCCTCATCGGTCTCGTCACGGCGATCCTGATCCCGCTTACCTAGCCCTTGAAACGGCTCCTGCGAGAGAATGGGCTGTCGCTGTTCTTTGCGTCACTCTTCCTCGCCGCGCTGATAGCGCAGTCGTTCGCCGGGCAGCAGAACTACAACGCTGAACAAGTCGAACACGGCGCCTCCGCCGTGTCATGGGGCCGCTACGTCACGACGCCCGACTTCTGGGGAGCCGTGATGGAGAACTGGCAGTCGGAGTTCCTTCAGTTCACCGTCTTCATCGGAGCAACGGTCTGGCTCGTTCAGAAGGGCTCGAACGAATCAAAGAAACTCGAGGATGTCGGGCTGGAGAGCGAGCAACAACAGAAGCTCGGCAGTCATGCCACGGACGAGTCACCGCTGTGGGCGCGAGCCCGCGATGCTCGGCGTGCGATCTACGAAAACTCATTGCTACTCGCGATGTCCTCAATCTTCTTCGCATCCTGGCTAGCGCAGTCGCTCAACAACTGGCGCACGTTCAACGACGAGCAGCGCGAGCACGACCAAGGCACGATCTCCTGGCCGCGCTACCTCGTGGATCCCGATTTCTGGGAAAAGACGCTGCAGAATTGGCAATCCGAGTTTCTCGCAGTCGGAGTGATGGTGGTATTCACCATCTACCTTCGCCAACGCGGCTCGCCCGAATCGAAGCCCGTCGGCGCGCCCCACGAGGAGACGGCTTCGTCCGGTTAGCGTCGCTGATGTGGGTGCGCTCGGACACTGAACCTGCAGTGCCTGCAGCGAGGTTAGTCGTTTGGTTCTAGGTGAGACGGGGCATCCCGGCAGTCCATGACCTCGCGACTGCTCCGCATCTATCTGCAGGATCACCACGCTGCATCCGCCGGAGGAGTCGCGTTGGCGAGCAGGGCCCTTGGCCCGCACCATCCGCTCGCACAGCAGATCGGTCGCGATCGGGAGACCCTGGAACGCATCATGCGGCAGCTCTCCATACCGCCAAGTGCGTTGAAGGTGGGCATCGTGCGAGTGGCTGAGCTGATGGGTCGCCTAAAGCTCAATGGCAGGATCTTCGAGCGCTCGCCGCTTAGTGGCGTGGTCGAGCTCGAAACTCTCGTGGTCGGTGTCCGCGGCAAGGAGGGGTTATGGACATCCCTTCAGCGGGCTGGGGTTAGCCTCGAGGACGTCGACCTCGAGGCACTCGTCGAATCGGCACGAGCGCAAGGTGCCGAGCTGGAAACACTACGCCTGAATGCTGCTGCAAGAGCGTTCGCGATGGCTGCTGAGCGGAGCTCAGGCGCCCAGGCGACAGCTTGACAGCACGGTCGAACGCCCTCGTCCTCCTGCTGGTGTGGCTACTGGTGCTGTCCGGGTGCAGTGGCTCAGAGGAAGCGGAGACGACGGGCAATCCTGGCGAGATCACCTTCGAATTGGACGAAGCGGGCGAAGCAGGGGTTGCAGGGGTCCGAGCAATCCTTAGCTACGAGACACCCGAGAAGACGACAGTCACTGTCGATGGACTTGACGAGGGGGAGCCCGCAGGCGGCGGCGCAAATCCCGTCCTTCTTCGTGGCGGAACGTGCGACGAGCCCAAGGACATCGTCTTCGAACTGGAGAAGCTCAGTGGAGCGACGTCCGAGACGATGGTGGAACTCGCCCTCACGGCGCTTCTCAACGGCGACTACAACATCCAGGTCGGGCTTCCGGATCGGCCTAACGACATCGTCGCGTGCGGCGACGTACCTCAGGAGGTTGCCGAGTCATGACCACCGACAAGCGTTCCGAGAAACATGACGAGAACGACGATGGGACGCCAACCAAGCGCGAGGCACAACAGCCAATCGGTCCCGTCGCGGGCGACGACACATGGCTTTCGGGGGAGGACGAGCACGACCCGCAGCGAGATGAGGCGGCTGATCGAGCACGCCGAGCCGTGGAGCCGGGTCGTCCTCGCGAGTGACCGCGGGCTCGCCGTAGAACCCAAGGCGCCCTCGGCACGTACCGAAGAACACCACCGATAGCGCTTGGCTCCGGCACCAGCCGCCGGCTAAAGGGTTAGGGACTTAGGGCTAGCGACTGCGAATCGCTTGTGACGCGGACATATCTGTCGAGCAGGTCTTCGCCCATCGCTCGCGCGCGCTTTCCTGCCAGTTCGTCGCCCTCGCCCGCCGCGACGATAGAGCCCTTCATCAAGATGTGCCAGGAGTGCGCGAAGGTCTCCGAGTCCTGCACCCCTGCTTCCTCGGCCAATCTACGCACTACCGAGCGGATGTACTCCAGATGTGCGGCACTTGCCCGGCCGAGCGGACTGTCCAGATCGCCCATCTCCAAGAGCACATTGATGAATGAACATCCTTCGAAATCGTCTCGGTGAAACCAATCGTCGAACACGTCGAATATTGCGAGTAGTCGCTCGCGCGGCGTCGATCCCCGCCGCTGTGCCTCGGCCAGAACGAACTCGCGCGTCCAGCGCTGCTCTCGGCGCTGTAGAAACGCCACGACGAGCTCGTCCTTCGAAGGGAAGTGCCGGTACAGCGTGGACTTTGCGACCCCGGCTTTGGCGAGCACCTCTTCTGTACCGACGGCGCGGATTCCTCGCCTCGAAAAAAGTTCGTACGCCGCGTCCAGGATGCGCTCTCGTGCATTAGGCGTCTCGCCGTCGGGTGTTTCGGGAGCACTGAGGTCGCTCCAGGAGACGCCTTCGGGAGCCGGAGTACCGACGCTCACCGTGGCCTCGCCGCCTTTTTCATGTGCGTCGACGCTGGTAACAAATCCCTCGTCGCCGTTACGGCCGAGGCGATCCCCGACCTTCGGGAGCGTCGCTTCGTACCTGTGCTCGACGTACCCCGACGCGTACCTGACTGTGACGCGCGAATACTTCATCTCGCTCCTATCCGGCGGCCGTCCCTCGGCTCAGAGGATGCTTACGACCGCGACCGGAGTCAGTCTACTCGCAGGGCGCCTATAGGACAGACAGGTTTGTCTCTCCTAGCGCGGGGCACGGCACTGCTCGTAGAGAGAGGCCGGGTTTAGGAAGCCCGCCGGACGGCTAGGACATAGGGGCGAGACAGACCGGTCTGATTCGAGGGGCCGCAATGCGTTCTCGCTCCATGGAGAGACCACTCTCCCCCACACCACCCTGAGGAGGGTTCGATGGCAACCATCGAGACAGGCCGGCCGCACAGCGACACGTCGGTGCGCACGCCGGCGTATGACCGCGACGAGAGCAAGCTGTCGCGCGACGAGACCAAGCTCTCGTTCAAGACGACCGAGTTTTACGCAATGGCCGGCGTGATCGTGGCGATTCTTGCCGCGGCGGCCTATTCGGATTCGCTGGGCGACGTCCGTGCATGGACGCTCGTCGCCGGAGTCGCGGCGGCTTACATCATCAGCCGCGGCCTCGCGAAGGCCGGTAGCAGCTACACCGGTGAGCAGGGCCCGCGCAACTAAGCCCTGCGTGCGAACCACTTTCTAACTCTCGGCCAAGCGCCGAACATCGAACAGAGAGGCTTACACATGAGCACGATGACCGAGTCCAGGAACGAAAACGAGACGAAGCAGGACAAGAAGTCCACACGCGAGGAAATCCAGGAGCTCAGGCACGCGCTCGAGCTTCAGACGGCCACACAGGCTGGCGTCGACGCCACGCAGGTTGCTACGACTGCCGGTGCTCAGGCAACCCAGGCCGCAGCACACGCGGGAACCTGGTCGACGATGGTTGCTGGGAGTGCCGGGCTCGTCGTCGGCATGTTTGTCGCACTCGCGCTCGTCGCGACCACGCGCTAACGCGAGTCAGCACGAAGGCGCACTGCCCAACGAAGAGGGAGGTTGTGCGCGGGTCTGAAGGCTCGCGTGCAACTCGCCCTCCACCAACTCCACCAAAGGAGAAGTGATGAGTACACAGATGAGTGATCCGCGCGAACTGTTCTTGCATGAACTCGGCGATGTTCTCTACGCCGAGCGGACTTTGGTGAAGGCTCTTCCGAAGCTTCAGGAGGAGGCTTCCGATGAGGAGCTAGCACAGGGATTCGCCGACCATCTCGAAGAGACGCGCCAGCACGTCAAAAATGTCGAGCAGGCCTTCGAGGCTCTGGGTGAGGAAGTTAAGGCGGAAAAGTGTCCCGGGATCGAAGGGCTCAAGAAAGAGCACGACGACTTCGTCGCGAATGAGTCACCCTCGCCAGAGGTTCTCGACGCATTCCTCACGGGTGCGGGCGCACGCACCGAGCACTATGAGATCGCCGCATACGAAGGGCTTGTGACCATGGCCGACGCGATGGGCGAGGACGAGGTCGCGAAGCTGCTGAGCGAGAACCTCGCTGATGAGAAGGCAGCTCTTGGGAAGATCCAGAACATTGGCAAGCGACTTGCGGAGGTCGGCGCGAAGGCGGCGGCCTAGCAAGAAGTGACGGGCGGGGCGCGGTGAGCTGCCCCGCCCGTTGCGCCGCGAAGTTTTCGCACTAAGAGGCCGGGGTACGTTGGAAAGGACATAGCTCCCTCCTTCCGCCGCTGCACTCACTATGAGTTGCGCCTGGTTCGAGCTCCATTCGGAAGGGGGACGGCCGATGCCGCCTCATGCTGAGACTTACGTCGAACGGCCGGCTCTCGGGACGGCGGCGGTTTTTGCGGGTGAGCACAACCTCACAGACAACGAGCGCTGTTAGGTGGAGGCGTTCACCGCCACGCTCGCGCTGGATCCGATGCTTCTTCGTGGGCTTCGCTCCTCGCTCTCGGCGTGGCTCGACGGAGCGGGTGCCTCCTCGGAGCAGAGGGTCTCAGTGGTGCTCGCGACCCACGAGGCGACCGCGAACGCGATGGCGAATGGCGACGAAGGGGGCAGCGTTGACGTCACCGCGAACAGCGATGGCGATTCCGGTTTCGTCGTCGACGTCTGCCACGACGGTCCCTGGAAGCCGCACGGCACCGAAGAGCAGGACGTCTCGCTCGCCGCTCTGATGTCTGATCTTTCCCATCAGACGAGCAGCACGCTGCGCATGCGCAAGCACGGCTAGCTTTCACCGCCTTGATCACCAGCCTCGCGCCCGCCGCCGCAGCACTGTGCAGCCGAAAGTGTTTAGCTCCTGGCCTCAGTGCCCCGTTGACGGGGCCGGCCGGCTGAACCGGCTCGATGGAAGCGGACTGGGGCCAGGAGCTATTGGTACAGCCAGCGGAGTACCCGCGGCCGAGCGGCGAGAAACACGGCGCGAAGGGATTCTGAATCCACTCGTCGCTGCGAGGGGCGTCCTCACCTGAGACGGCATCGCGCCCAAGAAAGTTCACCGAGCCGGTGGCGCTTTCGTCCACCCAACCCGCTGATCTTCCGCTTCCGCGTAGAACCCTCGGGCTGAGCTTCGACCTACTCGCGCTCCGTGCTCGGTGCGTCGAGGACGCTATGGGGCGCGGGCCGCCAGGTCAAGGCGGCGACGCCTCGGTTCGCGCAATTTGCGCGAAGTTCGCTACGCCGAGGCCGGACTCGTGTGTCGGACCGCGGCCATATCGGCCACCCCGACTCAGCGGCGAACGCCGAATGTGAAACCGGGTTATGCGGAACTTGGGTCGGAGTGCCGCGGCGTTGTCGCAAGTCGCGTCGCGAGAGCACGTTCGTCGAAGCGGAGAGGCCGGGCCCTGTTGAACCTCACGAGCCATTGGTCCGAGGACCGAAGTGCCGACTGAATACGCGTGCGTACCTCGCGCTCGTCGGATTCCGGCGCGATGAACAGCGTGCGGAAAGCGGCGTTATCACCCGAGCGCTCCATCGCGTTGTTGTGCGGCCAGGGGCACGGGCTGCCGTGCTCGACTCCGCCGCAGAGTTCAGTCGTGACTGCGGCACCTACGGCAGCTGGATCAGTTCCCGCCCTGAGCGAGATGGCTGCTTCGTGAACATAGGCGACGCGCTTGGGTGTCAAGCAAGCCCTATCTAATGGTCGTCGACCAGCTTGCCGCCCGTGATCGACCCGGAGTCAAGGGGCGGCTCGCCAGGCGCGGGCGTGTTCCCCGGCTGGGGCGCTCGATCCATCTGTTCGTTGTCGGCGTCTTCTTCGAGCTCGACGTCGACGTCGAGCTCCTCATCGCGTTCGATGCGTTCGGTCATGCCAAGTCCCTGCCCCTCGGTCGCCGGCACGAAACACGTGAGCGCGATGACACTGTCGGGACGGCAGGCTACGACAGGATCTCGAGCGTCAAAGGCTCTTCGCCAAGCCCGAGCGGACTCACGGTCGGCCCGCTGGGAGCTCCCGAGGCCTCTACCTCAAGTGGTTCGACCAAAGCAGCAGTCCCCTCGTAGCGAACGATCCGCCACTCCTGTCCACGCGTGCGTATCCGTGCTCCGACGGGCATCTCGCCACGCGTGGATCGATACTCCACGTCGCCATCGGGAAAGCGCAGCAGAAGAATCGGTGTCTGCGGGATCCCGGCATATTATCGCTGCCACCGCGCGCGCAGTTACTGACTATCCGGCAAGGGACTCGCCTCGTCTTCTTGGTTCGTGCCGTTCGCGACTCGCTCCACATGGATGGTCAACACGTCTTCTTCCGTGCGCCGAGTCACGCGCCAACTCCTACCCAGGCGTCGCAAGGTGTCGCCAACAGACGGAGCGACGCTTCGAGTGAAGTCGTATTCGAAGTCACCGTTTGGAAAGCGGATAACGAACGCTCTGGCGGGGATAAGGCACCTCTTCTATTCGTTAGGAGGCGCGTGCCCGAGTCCTACAGGGCACAAACGCGACGGATCCCGGTTCACCTCACCGGGGACAAGCGCCCCGCGCACCGACACGTGCACTCTGGACGCCGTTCCCGCTACACATGCGTCCGATAAGTCCCTCCTCTCAACGAGGACACCGCCGACAGCGAGGCCCCGGTGTGCTCCGGGGCGCTCGACGATGAGGTGTGAGTTCTTTATGTATGAAGCGCCCTGCCGCCGCGGCGATCCACGACGAGGCGGTAGATGACGAGCAAGATGATCGACCCGACGATGGCCGTGAGCCAGCTCGAGATATCGAAGAATTCGTCCATCGGGTCTGCATCAAATAGAGCCCCTGCGAGGAAGCCGCCGAGCAATGCGCCGGCGACACCGATGAGGGCGGTCACAATCCAGCCGCCGGGGTCGTTCCCCGGCATGAGCCACTTCGCGATCGCACCCGCCAGTAGCCCGAGGATGATGAAAGCAATGATTCCCATTTCTTCCCTTTCAGTAGTAAAGGCGAGTGAGATTTCCCTGCAGGAACGCGGCTCAAACCGGTTCGCGAGCGGTCGTTGGGGTTCCGCCCTCCCTAGAAGCCCCGCCGGCCAAAACCTGTCGACAGGCGAGACCGGCAAGATGCCTGGATGAGCATCGTTCAGAGCAGACCGGAAACAACGCGTGTCGGCCGGAGTGACCGGTAAAGGGGTTCACGCCCGGCGTGAGCGGAAACCCGGGCGGACGGCCGAAGGGCCTGAGCCGCCGCGTGCGCGAGCTCGTGGGTGAGGATGGCCGCGATCGCGGAGTACATGTTCTCGGTGATGGAAGACGATCGTCCAAGAACTGCCGACCGAATAGACGCCGGCAAGTGGCTCGCCGATCGCGGCTTCGGGAAGGCGGCCCTTGTAGTCACTGCAGGCGTGACCCCGAGGAATTCCTACGCGACTACTTCAGCAAGCTCTCTCTCGACGATCTCAACACGATGCAGGCGATCCTGATGAAGTACCGCCCACGGGATGTAGTTGAGTTGGCGTAGGGGCACCGGTCCCGACGAGATAGGCGGCCTGCAGGCCGGCGACCGCTCGAGGCGACACTCGAACGTTCACCGGCTCAGGCCCTCATGCACTCGACTACGCAGTGCTCGTCGACGAGTCGGGCGCGACCTCGCGTCCGACGAATTGCGCCTTCTGCTGCAGGCTCTCTGCGAGCTCCTCGCTCTGCTCGCGTCCCGTCTCCTTCACGGCGTCGACAGCCGTTGCTCCCGCCTCCTGCGCCACCACCTTGCCGCGCTCGACGGCCTCGCGGCCCGCTTCGGCTGCGGTCGACTTCAGCTCGTCGGACATCGGCCCCAGACGCTCGTCCTCGATACGCGTGGGCGGGGTGAGCACGCCGGCGACGAAGCCGACCGCCGCACCCGCGATCGCGAGTCCGAGCGGGTTTCGCTCGGCAGTTCGCCGGAGGCCGCCGATGCTGTCCTTCATCTCACCGCGGTCCGGCGTGGCGTCGCCGACCTTCGACGTGGCGCCGCTGACCTTCGAGACGACGGCATCCTTCTTGTCGCCGATCCACTCCTTCGTTCGGGTGGGGACGTCCGCCTTGTACGCGAGGGCCTCGACCGTGTCGCCCATCTGCTCTCGCGTCTCTTCGATCTCCGTTCTCAGTTGGTCGGATGTTTCAGCCATTCGATGTCCTCCTTCAAGGTGTCGACAGTCTTCTCGGGTACCGGTGAGCCCATCTCGCGCAACTTCTCGCGCGCAACTGCGCCGAGCACGACGCCGACGGCAGCCCACAGCAGCGTGACCACGAGCGCCGCGGCCCAACTCGGCATCGCGCCGTCGAGAGCCAGGATGAGAAACGCCGTGAGCGCGCCGAGCGCTGCCAGGGCGGCAACGGCGGCGCCTGCGAGCGCTCCCAGACCGACACCGGCCTTGCGTCCCTTCTCGGCCATCTCGACCTTCGCGAGGTCGATCTCCTTGCGAACGAGCGTACTCGCCTGCTGGGAGAGATCCTTGACGAGCTCCCCGGTCGACCGCTGCCGGAGACGCTCGCGTTCTGCCGTGATCATCGTGCGGCTCCCGCCGTGAGGCTGCGCTGCGACGACCCCGCACCCTCGTAGCGGCGGTCGCTCGACGCCTTCACGATGCGCGAGGCCACGAAGCCCGCCACTGCCGCGGCACCGGCGGTCAGCCAGGGACGACGCCGTGCGAAGCCTTCGATGTCGTCGAGGATCTTGTCCGCATCGGTCGACTGCAGATACGTTCCGAGCTCGTCCGCGCGGCGGGCGAGCATGTCGACGATGTCCGCCGACGCGGCCTTGCCGTCGGCGCGAAGCTCGCCGACCCCCGACCGCAGCGCCTGCCCGACTGCCTGGAACTGCTCTCCTGCCTGGGTCGAGCGCTGCTCGACCTGCTCCCGCAGCTGGAAGGCGGCCTCGCCGCGCACCTCGTCGGCCTTCGCGCCGATCTCATGCTTGGCCTCCGTCACCAGCTCCGAGCCCGTCTCTCGAGCCTGAGTGATCACGCCCGTTTCGGTCTCCGTCTGCCCCATCGCCTGCTCCTTTTCCGTCGTGGTGTGAAGCGGAAGGTTCCCTAGCGACCGGTCCGCAAACCTGCGGGGCTTCGTCACGATCCGACGTTTGCAGACTGCCCCCACGGGCACGTGCAGCTCGTGCCGACGCGACCGTCGCTCCGCTCGAAGTCCTTGGCGGACGGACGTGTCCGCGTCTACGGGTGCTCGCCGGGCTGCCTTCTCGTCTCGCTCCTGGTCTCGGTGCTGCTCACGATCCTCCTGAACGTGCTGATCCGTCTGTTCTAGGCGCTACCGGATGAGCGCCTCGACCACCGCGCCTCGCGCGATGGCGGGCACGACCCGGTGTCCTTTCCGGAACCTCCGATAGCTGACCGCGTACCCCTCGCTCCGCAGCCGACGAACGATCACGTCGCCGCCGACCTCGACCGGAATCACGCGATCCAGTGTGCCGTGCGCGACGTGGACGCGCGGCTTGCCGGTGCGCTCGTCCGGAAGCGCACTCCCTCCCGACAACGCGATCACGGAGCGGAAGAGGTCGCCGTTCGCCAGCCCGAGCCACAGAGCCATGCCCGCACCCGACGAGAAGCCACCGATGGCGACTCGGCGCGGGTCCACCTGGCACCGCGCGAAGGCG
>DASUCI010000150.1:0-8300 GCA_035762825.1 Gaiellaceae bacterium
GCTCAGGCCGACCTCCGGCGCGACATTCGTGAGTGACGTGCCGTCGAGCGTGCCACCGTTCTCGGGCGCTCCGGGACGAGCGAGCGGCGTTCCGCCCTGGGAGCGCACGATGCGGTAGCGGCCCTCCTCGAGCGCGAGCTCAACCGTTCTCGGCGCGGCGTCGGTCCCTTCGAGTCGCGCGACGACGGTCGGAGGGCCCTGGTCGTCGCCCGGGAGGAGCCGGAGCTCGATCCGCTCCACTTCGGGGGTGGGCGCCGTGGTGGCTGCGGAATCGATCTGCCGCCACAGCACGGTGAGCCACTCACCGGCCGCGGCGTCGGCCGCGCGAGCGCGATCTCGGCGCTGCAGCGCGTCCGCCTCGAGGCGCAGGTCGGTCATGACGTCCCGGGCTATCTGCTGGGCGGTCGCCTCGTCGATCCCAGCGACGCCCTGCGAGTCGACGACGGTCACCTCCGGAAGCGGCAGCGGGGCTCCCTGCGCTCGTGGAAGATCGGCGTCCGGCCGGGCCGGGATGCCCGCGGCGACCACGAGGCCGGCGTAGGCCGCCGCGCTTGCGAAGGCAACCGCTCCGACCATCCGCCGCCGAGGCCGCCGACCGATGACGGCCGCGAGCCGTTCCGAGCCGACGAGCTCGATCACGCCGCGCGCCGCGCACACGACGAAGAGCGCCGCGAGGATCGCCACCTTCGTCGCGAACTCCGTCGTCTGCGGCGCGATGAGCAGCGTCGCCAGCAGCCCGACGGCGACGGCGTAGGCACGCCGTCCTCCGGGGCTCGCCGGAATCGTCTTCGGATCGGTGATCATGAAGAAGAGGAAGACGAGGATCTCCGGCGAGGAGACGAGCAGCCACCAGAACTCGAGGCCCTCGATCGGTCCGACGTGCCAGGCCGCGGTCATCGTGTGCCCGCTCGCCGCGAGCACCCCGATCCCGGCGGCGAACGCGAGCCAGAACCCCACCGCCACGCCGACCAGGTGCAGCCGCCGCAGGATGAGGAACCCGCCGGCGACGATCAGCACCAGGGCGAGGACGAGCGCGGGAGACAACGGTCCCCACCACAGCGCGAGCGGATCGGCGCGCTCCGCACCGAGGAGCAGGAAGCAGAGGACGAGGCCGAAGTTCGACGGGTTGAAGACGTGGTTGCGGCGGACGCGGACGACGTACTTCGAGAGCAGGGCGACCGCGGACGTGCCCGCGAAGATCCACCACCCGTGCATGCTCCACCAGTCGCCGTGCTCGGTCCCGGGGACGCGCAGGACGAACGCGACGCCGTTCCCCGTGAGGAGCGCGCTCGCCGGCCACATGAGCACGTGCTGACTGCGAAACGCGATGGCCACCTCGAGGATCCCGGCGACGGCGAGCGAGACGAGGATCTGCGCAATGGACAGCTGGAAGTCGAAGGCGACCTGCCCGAGCACCTGCAGCGTCACGATGATCCCCGCCAGGTGGAGTCGCGGGTCGCGCAGCGTCGGCAGGAGGACGGGGTAGTGCGTGCCTCCGATCCGCAACGACGGGCGGCCGGCTAGGGCAGGCGCGCTCATGGAGCGCAAATCGTACTGCGGCCTACCCGCTCGTCGAAGTACGGTCTAACCGTGCTTTCGCGGGAGCAGTTGAGCGCAGCGATGGACCGTGCGGCGGCGGTTCTGGCCGAGTCGGGGATCGTCCTGACTCCGGAGGAACGCGAGAACATCGAGGTGGTCGACTTCGGTCTCTCGCGGCTCGAGGAGATCGGCCTCCAGATCGTCGTGTACGTGAACACGGAGCGCGTCTGCGCCAAGGAGCTCGTGCTCTTCCCGCGGCAGACGTGCCCCGAGCACCGGCATCCCCCGCACGACGGGTCCCCGGGCAAGGAGGAGACCTTCCGGTGTCGCAGCGGTGTCGTCTATCTCTATGTCGAGGGGCCGCCCACGGTCGACCCTGCGTGCCGACCGCCCGCTGCCGGCGCAGACGCATTCACCGTCTGGCACGAGATCGAGCTTCGCCCTGGTGACCAGCACACGATCGCCCCGAACGTGCTCCACTGGTTCCAGGCAGGAGACGACGGGGCCGTCGTCTCGGAGTTCTCGACGATGAGCGTCGACCACCTCGACGTCTTCACCGACGCCCGAATCGGTCGTGCGACGGTCGTCGAGGGCTAGATGATTGATGCCACGATCTCGCGCGTCCGGATGCGCGATCTGGCGCGTCCGGGCCGCTCCCGCCCGAACTGAGGGCGCGAAACGCCCTCAGTTCGGGCGTACGCGCCCCGGAGGGCCAGCTCACGCCCGGAGCTGGCGATCTCGTGGCATCAATCATCACCCGCGATGCGTCAGGTCGGAGGCTCGCCGAAGAACGGCTCGCCGGAGCGCGCATAGCGTCGGGCGACCTCGAGGTCGAGGTCGGCGCCGATGCCGGGGGCGTCGCTCAGCTCGACGTACCCGTCCACGATGACCGGCCCGCCGCCGACAAGCAGCTCGTCGAAGAACGGCACCGATGCTGCGTGCCATTCCAGTGCGAGGAAGTTCGGGATCGACGCGCAGGCGTGCGCGGAGGCGAGCGTCCCGATCGGACCGGCGATGTTGTGCGGCGCGAGCGGGCGCGAGTGCACGTCGCCGAGTGCCGCGATGCGCCGCGTGTCCGCGAGCCCTCCGACCTTCTGGATGTCGGGCGCGAGGATGTCGACTCCGCCGTGAGCCATGAGCGCGGCGAAGCCGTCGAGACCGTAGAGGTTCTCGCCGGTGCAAATCGGAGTGGTCGTACGCGCCGCGATCTCGGCAACCGAAGCAAAGTCGTGCGGAGGCGTCGGATCCTCGAGCCAGAGGAGTGGCAGGTCCTCAAGCGCGCACGCGAGCCGCAGCGCGTCGGCCGGCGCGTAGCGCCAGTGGAGGTCGAAGGCCACGTCGGCGCGGCCGGCGACCGCGTCGATGGTCGCCTGGGCGAGCGCCAGCTGCCGCTCGAGCTGGGCTGCCGAGATCGTCCTCGCGTACAGGTCCTCATGCTCGAGCAGCGGGAGGTCGAGGTCGAACTTCAGCGCCGTGAAGCCGCGAGCGACCATCTCGGAGGCACGCGCCGCGTACGCCTCGGGCGTGTACACGTCGCCCAGCTCGTCCGGCGCCCAGTGCACCTCCGGCTCCGCCTCGGCCAGCTCGTCGAACCCTTCGCCCATCCAGGGCAGCCGGCGTGAGACGAGCGTTGCGCCGTAGCTCGTCAACGCGTCGCCGGCGTGACAGTCCGCATAGATGCGCACCCGCTCGCGGAAGCGGCCGCCGAACAGCTGCCAGAGGGGTATCCCGAGCGAGCGCGCGAGGAGGTCCCAGAGCGCCCCCTCGATGCCTGACACCGCGTGGTACACGGTGCCGCCGCTGGACACGTGTGCGGTGGCGAGGTGCAGCCTGCGAACGAGCGGTTCGACCTGGCGCGCGTCGCGGCCCTCGAGGAGCGGCGCGAGCTCACGGATCGTCTCCGCGAGGCCGGGCGCGCAGAACGCCTCACCCCAGCCGTGGACGCCCTCGTCGCTCTCGACCCGGACGATCGTCCAGTCGTAGTTCGCCTCGACGACGGCCGTCGTGATCCGCGCGATCTTCATCCTGCGGCGTGCTCGAGCACGATGCGGGCAACCACGCCGCGGCGCTCGTCCATGAGGGCGAACGCTTCCTCGAAGCGCTCGAGCGGAAATCGGTGCGTGACGATCGGGTCGAGATCGACGAGTCCCTCGCGGAGGAGTGCGACCATCTCCGCCCAAGCCGCGGTCGTGTAGCCGACGCTGCCCAGGAGCGTCAGGTCGCGGAGGGCGATCCGGTCGGACGGAAGCACGAGCTCCTGGTCGTGGCCCGCGATTCCCAGGAGGACGACGCGACCGCCCTCGCGCACGAGTCGTGTGGAGAGCTCGACGGCCGGAACTGCGCCGGCGGTCTCGACCACGACGTCGAGCCTCCCTCCGACGAGCCGCCGCGTCTCAGTCTCCGCGTCCTGCGCGCCGACGTTGACGACCTCGTCCGCCCCGAGTGCCTTCGCCAGCTCGAGCTCCTCGTCGCGCAGCCCGTACGCGACGATCCTCGCCGGGGACCGGAGACGCGCGATGCGGATCGCAAGCGCGCCCATCGCGCCGACACCCACGACGCCGACCGTCTCGGCGGGCTCGATCCGCGCCCGAGCGAGCGCCTTCAGGACGCACGAGCCCGGCTCGACCAGTGCGGCGGCGTCGAAGGACACGTGCTCGGGCAGCGCGTGGAGGATCCGCGCGGGAACCACGACGAACTCGCCCCAGCCGCCTCCGCGCGTGAAGCCGACCGCGTCGTACCGTTCGCACAGGTGCGTATCGCCGGCACGGCAGCGCGGACAGCTCAGGCACCCGATGTTCCCCTCGCAGACGACACGTTGGCCCGGCTCCACGACCGTGACGTCCTCGCCGACCGCGTCGACCACGCCGCTCCACTCGTGGCCGGGGACCACCGGAAACCGCACCCAACGCGCGTCGAGGGCGCCGGTGAGGATGTCGATGTCCGTCCGGCAAACCCCTGCGATGACGCTACGCACGCGAGCCTCACCCGGTCCTGGTGTCGGCGTGTCGATCTCGGTAAGGCTGACGGAGTCCGGCCGCTCGACGACGATCGCTCGCATGGCCCGGCGAGCCTATCGCTGTCAGGATGCCGCTCGTGAAGCTCGAGCAGGCACTTGCCGCCGTCCGCTTCGTGGTCGAGAACGCGTCGGCGCCCGTCTCCGTCTACGTCGCCGACGACCACGGTGAGATCGTCGCGGCGGCGACGATGGACGGTGCGCCCCCGGACACGCGCATCAACGCCCAGCGCAAGGCGTACACGGCCGCGCGCAGCGACGCGACGTCCACGGGTGAGCTCGCCGCCAAGGCCCGCGAGGATGCGGCCGAGCGGGCGAGCTTCGACCCGTTCTTCACGTTCTTCCAGGGCGGCGTGGCTGTCTTCGAGGACGGCCGTCGCGTCGGAGCGATCGGCGTGAGCGGGCTCCCGGGCCCGGACGACGACGCGCTCGCCCGCCGGGCGATCGCCGGTGCGGGTCTCTCGACAGCAGGCTCGACCTAGACCTCTCCGGCTACCCTCTTCGGGTCACCACGATCTTTCGAGGAGGGACATGAGAAAGCGCACTGCCGCAGTTCTGCTCGCGCTTGCGATCGGCGCGATCGCAGCGCTTCCGGTGCTCGCCGCGACACCGAAGTTCAACGGCACCGTCGGTCCCGGCTTCACGATCTCGATGGCCAAGAAGCCGACGAAGGCCGGCAAGATCACGCTTGTCGTCAACGACAAGTCGAGCATCCACAACTTCCACTTGAAGGGCCCGGGTGTAAACGTGAAGACCGCGGTGGCGTTCACCGGGACCAAGACGTTCAAGAACCTCGCCTTGAAGAAGGGCAAGTACTCGTTCCTCTGCGACCCTCATCCGACGACGATGAAGGGCTCGTTCACGATCCGGTAGCTCAGCTCGACGCGATAGCCAACGGCTCGATCGAGCCGTTGGCTATTCGCCAGCCGGCGAGCTCGTCCGTGCGCACCGTGTAGATGAGGTACGGACGGCCCGCCCACAGCCCGACGTTCTCCACGTCGGTGCGCGACGGGCGCGGGGGAGACGAGAGGTGTGAATGAAAGACGGCGAGCTCGTAGCCGTCGTCCTCGAGAAACCAGGTCTCGGGGTCGACGTCGAGCTCGAAGCGGTACGGCGACGCAGCTGCGTTGCGGCCCGGGACGTAGCGCTCGGCGACACCGTCCTTCACGACGACGAGCCCGCACGCCTCGTTCGGCGACTCCGTCTCGGAGTGCGCGGCGAGCGCGGCGCGGACGGCGGCCGGGATCACCACCAGACGGACCGCTCCATCGCGCGCTCCACGTCTGCGGCGTCCCAGAACTCGGCAGAGAGGTACTTCCAGCCGCCGTCGGCCAAGACGCAGACGACGACGCCGTCCTCGAGCTCGTCGACGAGCCGAAGTGCTGCATGGATCACGGCTCCGGAGGACACGCCTCCGAGCACGCCCTCCCGCTCGAGCAGGAGCCTGAGCCCCGCGACCGCCTCGGCGTTCGTCACGAGCAGCTTCCGGTCGAGCTTCGCGACGTCGAGGATCGGCGGGACGTAGCCGTCCTCCAGCGAGCGCAGCCCCATGACCTCGTCGCCCGGCAACGGCTCGGCAGCTGCGACGACGACGTCCGGGAACGATTCGCGGAGCCGCTCGCCGGCGCCCATGAGCGTCCCCCCGGTGCCGAGCCCGGCGACGAGGACGTCCACGCGATCGAGCGCCGCGGCGATCTCGGCTCCCGTCCCCTCGTAGTGCGCGCGGGGATTCGCCTCGTTCGCGTACTGGAACGGCATGAAGTACGTCGGGTCCGACCCCGCGAGCTCGAGCGCGAGCCGGACCGCGCCGTTGGAGCCCTCGTCGCCCGGCGAGTCGACGATCTCCGCGCCGTAGAGCTGCAGCAGGCGTCGTCTCTCGGCCGTCACGTTCGCCGGCACGACACAGGTCAGCGCGTAGCCGCGAAGCCGTGCGGCGAGCGCGAGCGCGATCCCCGTGTTGCCGCTCGTCGGCTCGAGCAGCTTGCGGCCCCGCTCGAGCTCTCCGGATGCCTCGGCCGCGTCGAGCATCGCTTTCGCGATGCGATCCTTGATCGAGCCGGACGGGTTCTGACCCTCGAGCTTTGCGTACAGGCGAACGGACTCCTTCGGCGAGAGCCGGGGGAGCTCGAGCAGCGGCGTCGACCCGACGAGGTCGAGGAGTGACGCCGGCAGCGCTCTAACAGCCACCGGCCATGGCCGGCAGGAGGATCAGCTGGTCGCCGTCGCGCACCTCGGTGTCGAGGCCGTCGTGCGTGCGGACGTCCTCGCCGCGCACGTACACGTTCACGAAGTCGGCAAGCTCGCCGTGCTGCAGGAGCTGCGACTCGAGCGCCGGAAAGCGCGCGACGAGATCCTCGATGACGTCGGCCACGGTGCGGCCGTGCGCGTCCAACTCGCGCACGCCGCCGACCTCGGCGCGCAGCGTCGGCGGGATGCGAACCGTCGCCATCAGAGGCGCACCGGCGGTTCCTCTGCGCTTCCCCGGGCCGTCGTTGCCGGTGCCGGGCCGGAGGGCACAGTGCCTTGATGCACGGGCCCGGAAGGCCCGGTGCCGGCAACGACGGCAGGAGTCGGCGGAGCCGGGCTCCGCCCGGCGAGAGCCGTCTCCGGCCGGGATGCCGCAGAGTTGCAGAACTCGACGTAGTCGACGTACTCGGTGATCGTCGGGTCGTCTCCGCAGACCGGGCACTCCGGATTGCGCCGGACGACGACCTCGTCGAGTGTCGTTCCGAGGGCGTCGAAGAGGAGGAGCCGGCCGGCGAGGGAGTCTCCGCGCTGCAGGATGAGCTTCAGCGCCTCGTTCGCCTGGATCGAGCCGATGATCCCGGGCAGGACGCCCAGGACGCCGCCCTCGGCGCAGCTCGGTGCCAGCTCGGGCGGAGGGGGCTGCGGGAACAGGCAGCGGTAGCACGGCCCGACGCCCGGGTGGAACACGGTTACCTGGCCTTCGAAGCGGAAGATCGAGCCGTGGACGACCGGGATGCCGCTCCACACGGACGCGTCGTTCACGAGGTAGCGCGTCGGGAAGTTGTCGGCGCCGTCGACGATGACGTCCCAGCCGTCGGCGAGGATCCGGTCGACGTTCTCCGAGGTCAGCCGCTCCTCGAACGGCACGACCTTCACGTCCGGGTTGAGCGCCTCGAGCGTCCGCTTCGCGGAGGCGACCTTCGGCTCGCCGAGCCGGTCGGTCGAGTGCACGATCTGGCGCTGCAGGTTCGACTCGTCGACGACGTCCGCGTCGACGATGCCGAGCGTGCCGACGCCTGCCGCCGCGAGGTAGAGCGACGCGGGCGAGCCGAGGCCGCCGGCGCCGATGAGGAGGACGCGCGCGTCGAGCAGGCGCTGCTGCCCTTCCTCGCCGACCTCGGGGATGAGGAGGTGGCGGCTGTAGCGCGTGCGCTGGTCCGGCGAGAGCGCGCGCGAGACGGTGACCTCGAAGCCGTTGCGCTTCCAGTCGGAGAACCCGCCGGCGAGGTTGGCGACGCTGAGGTACCCGAGCTCCTCGAGCGTCTTCGCGGCGAAGGCCGAGCGCGAGCCGGCCGAGCAGTAGACGACGAGCGGGCGCGACTTGTCGGGCACGAGGCCCTCGACGCGCTGCTCGAGGCGGCCGCGACCCGTGTAGATCGCGCCGGGGATGTGACCTTCGTCCCACTCGTCGGGCTCGCGGACGTCGACGAACAACGTCCCGTCCGACGCGTCGAGGCGCTCGTGCGCCTCGATCGTCGAGATCTCGTCGATCTCGCCTCGA
>DASUCI010000151.1:0-2228 GCA_035762825.1 Gaiellaceae bacterium
CGCGAGCCCGAACCACAGGTCGGAGTGGAATCGCCCTTCGAGGAGCTCGAGGTTGTAGGCCAGGACGAGGAAGACTCCGACCGGCACGAGCAGCACGAGCCACGGTTCGTACGCGAGGGCGCCGCCGACGCCGATCGCGGAGGCGGCCCCGACCGAGACGACGGCGAGGGTGACGAGGATCGAGCGGGGAATACCGGTACGCAGAGGCCGCCCGTTCCGCTCGTCGAGTGCATGCGCGCCGATCCCGACGGCAAGGCCGAATGCGACGACGGCGGCGCCGAGGCGACCCCAGGCGACGACCGGCGCGAGGCAGCCACCGATCGCGACGAACGAGAGGTGCCAGGCCGTGTACGGGAGATGGAGGAGGGTGACGTAGTCGCGCCAGCCGCCGGTCTCGAGGGCGTACCAGGCCGGTCGAGCAGACGGCACGCTCACGCTCGGCGTCCCCACATGACCACGCCGCCGCCGAGACTCAACCGCCGCACGTCGACATTCTGGATTCCCGCCGCGGACCAGAGCTCGAGCTGGCGTGCGAGCGGGTACTGCTCCCAGTACTCGCGGATCGACGCGCCCAGGAAGTCGCCCACCTCGCGCCAGCCGTTACGGAGCGCCCGGCCGGCGAGGGGGAGACCGGCGCGGACGTAGAGCTCCCATGCCGGCCGCGCGAGCCCGTCGGGCACGCCGAACTCGAGCGAGGCGACGACTCCACCGGTTCGCGTCACGCGAGCGAGCTCGCCGAGGGTCGCGCCGGGGTCGTCCACGTAGCGGAGGAGGTACGTGACCGTGAGGTGGTCGAAGGTCGCGTCCCCGACCGGCATCGCCTCGGCCGACGCCTCCACGAGCTCGACCCGGTCGCCGAACCGCTGCCGCGCGCGGCCGAGCATCTCGGCACTCTGGTCGACTCCGGTGACCCGGTGTCCCCGCCGCAGGAGCTCGGCGGCGACGAGGCCGGTCCCGGTCGCGACGTCGAGCACGTGACCTCCGTCGCGAGGCACGCGTGCGACGAGGAACCGGCGCCAGAGCGGGTCCTGGCCGAACGACAGCGCGGCGCCGACGCGGTCGTACGAAGGGCCGAGCGGCGCGAAGAGCTCCCGTGCGTCGACCGACGGCATGCCGCCTATTGTGGGCGACATGGCGCTCGCCGACGAGATCGAGCGCGCCGCGCAGCTGGCGGCAGCGCACGTCGGGGACGGCGACGGTGTCTCCGGCGTCCTGCCGACCGAGGCCGAGCCGGGGCGGCGCGTGTACCTCTGCTCGATCGACGGCGCCGACGGGACACGTGGCTGGCTGGGCGTCGGCGAGGACGGCTCCGTCGTGACGACTCGCGTGGACGTTCGCGCCGCGGTCTCGATCGCCGCGCTCTGCGAGGTGGCGGCCGACTCCGCCGGAGGCGGCGACCTCGACGCGCTGATCGCGAGCCTCGCCGATCTCCGGGCACGCGAGGCGCCCGACGGCATCGAGGACGCGGAGGCCGCGGCGCATGGGCTCCGCGACGTCGTGGGTGAGCCTCCACAGCTCGCGACCCCGGCGCGACTCGACGCGATCGGCGCCGCGACGCGCGCCCTCGAGCGCGAGCTCGACACCGGCGGCGCGTCGCCGTTCGCGGCGGCGCTGAAGTCCGCCCAGGGCGCGGTGTCCGAGCTTCAGCGTGAGGTCGAGGCCGGCTACCTGGTCGACCTCACGTAACCTGGAACCGATGGAAGGCAGTGGCGGCTTCTTCCCGTTCGGCGGGGGCGATCCCGAGGACCTGCTCGGCGCGCTGCGCGAATTCGCGGAGAAGCAGGCCGAGTCCGTCCAGGACGCCCAGCGCGAGCAGTTCGCCACGCTCACGCTGAACACGGCGGTCGACCTCACCGCCGCGGCGCTCGGCCGGATCCAGGTCGACGGCCCGTCCGACGCGCAGGCGATCGCGCTTCGCGACGCGATGCGCGTGTTGTTTCCCGAGGCGGTCGCGCTCGTCTCGGCAGCCCGTCAGGGCTTCATGCGCCAGAGCTGATCGTCGTCAGGAGGCTCCAGCCTCCGTCGACCACGACGGTCTGGCCGCGGATCATGTCGGCGTCGGGCGAGCAGAGGAACGTGACGAGCTTCGCGACGTCCTCTGGCGCGACGAGCCTGCCGGCCGGGTTGCGCTCGCCCATCGCGAGCATCGCCTCCTTGTTCGGGAAGTGCTCGAGCGCACCGGTCTCGACGACACCGGCCGAGACGGCGTTCACGCGAATCCCGCGCGG
>DASUCI010000152.1:0-3038 GCA_035762825.1 Gaiellaceae bacterium
TGAGTTCACGTACTTGCCGCGTAGCGGATCGTCCTCGCGGAGCTTCCTCGCCTGGAAGCCGAGCACACGCCCACGAGCGTCCGCGAGCGGGAACATGAGCCTGCGCGGGAAGTAGTCGGTGCCGCGCGTCGTGACGAGCCCGGCGGACTTCAGCTCGTCGAGCGTGAAGCCCCGCTCCTTCGCTTTCTCGGCCAGCCCACGCCCCGGCGAGAGCCCGAGCCGGAACTCCTTCGCGATCTCCTCTCCGAGCCCGCGTCCGGCAAGGTACTCGCGCACCGGCGCGCCCGCATCGCCGTCCCAGAGGAGTCGCTCGAAGTACGCCGCCGTCTGATCGAGCACGGAGTACAGGCGCTCGCGACGCCGCCGCTCCGCCTCGACGCGCGGCGACGCGTCCTCCACCTCGATCGGCACCCGGAAGCGCTCCGCGAGCCACTCGACCGCGCCCACGAAGTCGAGGCTCTCCGTCTCCCGCACGAACGAGATGACGTCGCCGCCCTTCCCGCAGCCGAAGCAGTAGTAGAGCTTGTCGACAGGGTTCACGGAGAACGAGGGCGTCTTCTCCTCGTGGAAGGGGCAGCGACCCGTGAATCGGGAGCCGGACGCGCGGCGCAGCGGAGTGCGCGCGGAGACCACCTCGACCATGTCCGCAGCAGCGACGACATCACGTACCGAGGAGTCCTTGATGCGCGCCACCGCGTGAGACTACTCGGCGTCCAGGTCATACTCTCTGACCCATGGCGGGGGGCACAGCGCGCCGCGAGCGCAAGGTCGTCACGGTCGTCTTCTGCGACCTCGTCGGCTTCACCGCACGCGCTGAGTCGATGGACCCCGAGGACGTCGAAGCGCTCCTCACGCCGTATCACGATCGTCTTCGAGACGAGCTCGAGCGACGTGGCGGCACGGTGGAGAAGTTCATCGGCGACGCCGTGATGGCGCTCTTCGGCGCCCCGACGGCGCACGAGGACGATCCCGAGCGCGCGGTGCGTGCCTGCCTCGCGATTCGCGACTGGGCCACGGCCGAGGAAGGCGTGCAGGTCCGCATCGCCGCGACCACCGGTGAGGCGCTCATCCGGCTCGACGCGAGGCCGGAGGCCGGCGAGGGCATGGCGTCCGGCGACGTCGTGAACACGGCCGCACGCCTCCAGTCGGCGGCTCCCGTCAACGGCGTGCTGGTCGACGAGACGACGTTCCGGGCGACACGTCGGGCCATCGACTACCGGGACGCATCGCCGGTGGAGGCGAAGGGCAAGGTCGCGCCCGTCCCCGTCTGGGAGGCCGTCGCCGCTCACTCTCGGTACGGCGTGGACCTCGATCATGTCGCGCGAGTCGACCTCGTCGGTCGAGAGCGCGAGCTCACGCTGCTCCGGGAGACATTCGACCGCGCGCGACACGAACGGGTTCCGCAGCTCGTCACCCTCGTCGGCGTCCCTGGGCTCGGCAAGAGCCGCTTGGTGTACGAACTTCGACGGTTCGCCGAGGAGGACGAGGATCTGATCACCTGGCGCCAGGGGCACTGCCTCGCCTACGGCGACGGCGTGACGATGTGGGCACTCGGCGAGATCGTGAAGGCACAGGCCGGGATCCTCGAAGGAGACTCGCCGGACGACGTCGGCGCGAAGATCCACCGCGCTGTCGACGACGCGCTTCCCGGCTCGCCGGACGCCGCGTGGATCGAGGCGCAACTCCTCGCGCTCGTCGGCCAGGGCGTCGAGAGCGAGCTCGGCGGTGATCGGCGTGGCCAGGCGTTCGCCGCGTGGAGACGCTTCCTCGAGGCCTTGGCCGAACAACGGCCGCTCGTGCTCGTCGTCGAGGACCTGCACTGGGCGGACGACAGCTTGCTCGACTTCGTCGACGCCCTGGTCGACTGGGTGACGGACGTCCCGATGCTCGTGGTCGGAACCGCACGGCCCGAGCTGCTCTCCCGTCGGCCGGGCTGGGGAGGCGGAAAGCTCAACACGACCACCGTCGCGCTCTCGCCTCTCACCGAGGATCAGACCGCGGAGCTCATCGGGGGTCTCCTGGCGCGCCCCGTGGTCGCCGAGGAGCAGCAGAGGCTCCTGGAGCACGCGGGTGGCAATCCCCTCTATGCCGAGCAGTTCGCCGACCTCTACCTCGAGCGCGGATCGGCGGACGACCTTCGGATTCCGGAGACGCTCCACGGCGTCATCGCAGCACGCCTCGACGGTCTCGACACCGACGAGAAGGCACTCTTGCAGGACGCCGCGGTCGTCGGGAAGGTCTTCTGGAGCGGCTCTCTCGACCGAGAACCAGACGATGCGAACGCCGCGTTGCATTCGCTCGACCGGAAGGGATTCGTACGACGCCAACGGCAATCGTCGATCGAGTTTCAGAGCGAGTACGCGTTCTCGCACGCGCTCGTGCGCGATGTCGCCTACGGTCAGATTCCGCGCGCGGAGCGCGCCGCGAAGCATCGGGCGGTCGCTGCGTGGATCGAGTCGCTGGGACGCACGCTCGACCACGCCGAGATGCTGGCCCACCACGCGCGCGCAGCCCTCGAGCTTCTCGGAACCAGTGGTAGGCACGATCGCGAGGTCGTGGCGCTGGCGCGACGGGCGAGCGCGGACGCCGGCGACCGGGCGGTGTCGCTCAACGCATTCCTCTCGGCCGCCGTGCACTACCAGCGCGCCGTGGACTACTCACTCGGCACCGAGCCCGACGTGCCGGAGCTTCTCCTACGCCGCGCACAAGCGCTCTTCACCGCGGGAGACGAGGGCGCAGTCGACGCACTCGAGCAGGCGAGGGACGCGCTCATCGCAGCGGGCGACCTCCCTACGGCAGCCGAAGCGGAAGCTCTTCTGGGGCGGCTCCACTGGCTTCGGGGTTCGCTGGACGACGTGTTCCCCCATCTCGACGCAGCCGAGCAGCTGATCGAGGGTGCGGATGCGTCGGTCGCCGTCGCGCGTGTCCTCTCGTGGTCCGCCCGACAGCTGATGCTCGCCGCCGAGCGGGAGCGCAGCCTCGCTCGGGCGCGCGAGGCTCGCGAGTTGGCCGAGCGCCTTGGCCTCGACGAGATCCGG
>DASUCI010000153.1:0-2377 GCA_035762825.1 Gaiellaceae bacterium
GCAACTCGCCGACCTCGGCCCGCTCCGCGCGATCGCCGCGAATGCGGAGCTTGCCCGCGGCGTCAACACGCTCGGCGGCAAGCTCACCTACGAGGCGGTCGCCGAGGCGCACGGGATGGAGTACACGCCGCTCGACGACGCGCTCGCCGCCGGCGTCGCCTGAGCTCGCTCAAGGCACCGGGCGCCACGCCGGCCGTCCGCCGAGATCGACGAAGCGACGCTTGCGACTGCCGTCCGCGTTCACGAGGTAGATCGACTTCTCGCTCCCGTAGGCGATCGTGCGGCCGTCGGGTGACCATGCAGGTGACGTCGCGTCGTAGACGCCCTTGGTGACGACACGCAGGCCGCTTCCGTCCACTCTCACCACCACGATCTCACGACCGAAGCGTGTCGACTTCGGGCGCTGGAAGGCGATTCTCATTCCGTCAGGCGACCACGTGGCGTCCAGATCACCGATGGGGTGATTTGGGAGGAAGACGAGCCTGCGCAGCTTCGAGCCGTCGGCGCGGACGACCGAGAGTGCGGTACCGCATGATCGGCGCACACACTCGCCGCGCTGGAAGAGGAGTAGCCGGCCGTCGGGTGACCACGCCGGGAACGAGTCGGCTGCGCGGCGAACGAGTATCCGAGGTCGGCCGCCGCCCGCTGAGACGCTGTAGAGGTGTGCTCGATCAGAGCGCGCGCTCGTGAATGCGATCTGCCCGCGAGACGACCACGTAGGAAGCACTGACGACGGGACGGAACGCACGAGGGGCCGGGGCTTCCCGCCCTCGGCGCTGATGACGTAGATCTGGATGCTCGTGCCGCCTACTCCGGTATAGGCGAGCCACCTTCCATCGGGCGACCAAGCGAAGTCACCGAGCGGCGCTTTCTCGAGGAGTGTGCGCTGCCCGGAGTCGTCCGCATCGACGATTCGCAGGGCGCCGCTCGTCGCGGCGTAGGCAATGCACGTGCCGTCGGGAGACCAGGCGAAGACGCCGACGCTGCGGGTGCCGACTAGCGGGCGCTGGACGAGCCCGCTCTCGGTCAGCGACAACCCTCCGGTGCCGTTGACGAACGCAAGCGTGGGGCTCGAGCTCTGACCGGTTGAGCCGGGTTCGACGCCGACGAAAAGGAGCCACGTGGCGATCCCGACGACTACGGTCGCGCGACGCGTCGCCATCGGTCGCTAGGTCGCGGCGCGCTTCGACCTGCGGAAGAGCTTCCCGCCGCCGTCGGGGCTCGCCGGCGGGTGCGAGGACTCCGTCTTGTCCGGGCCCTTCGGTTTGCGCTCGGTCGGGAAGATCTTGATCACGGCGAACGTGATGCCCGCGGCGAGGCCGACGATTCCAGCGATGTAAACGACGAGTAGCAGCAGGCCGAGGGCGTCCTCCAAAGCGGCCGTAGAATACCCGCGTGCCGCGGGCGTGCGTAATCGTGCTCGACGCCGTCGGCGCTGGCGAGTTGCCGGACGCAGGGGAGTACGGAGACGAAGGCTCCAACACCCTCGGCAATACCGCCCGCGCCGTCGGTGGCCTCGACCTGCCCAATCTCGAGGCGCTGGGCCTCGGGAACGTCATGCCGCTCGACGGCTGTCCACCCCAGCCCGGAGCGCCGGCGGTCGCGGGCCGGTTGCTCGAGCGCTCGAAGGGCAAGGACACCACGACCGGCCACTGGGAGCTCGTGGGCGTCGTGACGCCGACTCCGTTTCCGACGTACCCGCACGGGTTCCCCGACGACGTCATCGACCCGTTCATGAACCAGACGGGACGCGGCGTGCTCGGCAACAAGCCCGCCTCCGGGACGGAGATCATCCAGGAGCTCGGCGAGGAGCACCAGCAGACGGGCAAGTGGATCGTCTACACGTCCGCAGACTCCGTCTTCCAGATCGCAGCACACGAGGAGACCATCCCGCTCGAGGAGCTGTACGACGGCTGTCGCGTCGCGCGGGAGATCCTCACGGGCCGGCATGCGGTCGGGCGCGTGATCGCGCGCCCGTTCGTCGGCGAGCCCGGGAACTACGAGCGAACCCCGAACCGGCACGACTTCTCGCTCGAGCCACGTCGGCCGAACTACCTCACGTCGATCCGCGAGGCTGGGAACACGGTCTACGGCGTGGGGAAGATCTCGGACATCTTCGCCGGCTGCGACATCGACGACTCGTTCCCCACGAAGTCGAACGTCGACGGGATCAACCGCACGATCGAGCTCCTCGAGAACATCGATCAGGGTCTCGTCTTCGTGAACCTCGTCGAGACGGACATGCTCTGGGGACACCGCAACGACCCGGTCAACTTCCATCGCTGCCTCCAGGACTTCGACCGGCGGCTGCCGGACATCCTCGAGACGCTCCACCCCGGCGACCTACTGATCCTCACGTCCGATCACGGCTGCGACC
>DASUCI010000154.1:0-4752 GCA_035762825.1 Gaiellaceae bacterium
TCCTCCAGCGAGATCTTCGGCGAGCCGCGCGAGGTGCCGCAGAACGAGCAGACGCCGCTCGCTCCGGTGACGCCGTACGGCGTGGCGAAGGCGTACGCACACTTCATCACCCTCAGCTACCGGCGCCGCTACGGGCTGCACGCGTCGTCGGGGATCCTCTACAACCACGAGTCGCCGCGCCGGCCGCTCGACTTCGTGACGCGGAAGATCTCGAGCGCGGCTGCGTCGATCAGCCTTGGGCTCGAGCACGAGGTCTCGCTGGGCGATCTCGACGCGCGACGTGACTGGGGGTACGCAGGTGACTACGTGCAGGCGATGTGGCTCATGCTCCAGCGTGAGACGCCAGGGGACTTCGTGATCGCCACCGGCGAGACCCACAGCGTCCGCGAGCTCGTCGAGGCCGCGTTCGGGTACGTCGAGCTCGACTGGACGGAGCACGTCCGCGTCGACGCGTCGCTCGTTCGTGGCAAGGCGGAGCTCCACGACCTCGTCGGCGACTCGAGCAAGGCGCGCAGCGAGCTCGGCTGGTCTCCGACCGTCGACTTCGAGGAGCTCGTCCACATGCTCGTGGATGCCGACCTCGACCGTCTCAGGTCACAGCTCGAGCCTGCCGAGAACGCCCTCGATCGATAGCTCGTGAGCGTGTCGGATCAGGCTCGGCGCCTCGTGGCCCCGTTCGGTCGTCCGGTGCGACGGGCGGTCGTGGCGAGGCGTACGCGCCGCTGGGCGCCGCACTCGCGTCTCTTCATCGGCCAGGAAGCGGCGGAGTGGGTCCTGTCGTACGAGGCGCGACAGCTCGAGCGGACGGCCCGCGCGCTCGGCGTTCAGCTCGGGCCGCGCGACTGGATCAACGCCGTCGCGGGGCAGTCGATCTTCCATCAGAGCCAGTTCACGCTCCTGCTGCACGACTTCGAGCGTCGCGGGAACAACCTCGGCTTCGCGTACTTCCACGGCCGGCCGGGGACTCCGGGAATGCCCGAGTTCGACGCGTGCTTCGACGCGATGCGCCGCCGGCACGAAGAGATCGACCGCGTCCAGGTGACGAACCGGGAGATGGAGGAGCTCGTGCGTGAAACAGGTATGGCCGCGGAGAAGGTGCACCGCATCCCGATCGGGATCGACGTCGAGACGTTCCCGTTGCGCTCGCCCGACGGCGTCGCGACCGCGCGGCTGGCGTTCGGCCTTCCCGCGTCCGCCTTCGTCGTCGGCTCGTTCCAGAAGGACGGCGTGGGGTGGGGCGAAGGCACGGAGCCGAAGCTCATCAAGGGACCGGACGTGCTCCTCGCCGTTGCCGAGCGCGTGCGCGAGCGCGTTCCCGAGCTCTGGTTCCTGCTCACGGGGCCGTCGCGCGGGTTCGTCCGCGCAGGTCTCGACGGGCTCGGGATCCCCTACCGGCACGCGCTCCTCGACGACGTCGACGCGGTTGCGAAGGCGTACGAGGCGATCGACGTATGCGTGGTCGCCTCCCGGGACGAGGGCGGGCCGCGTGCGGTGCTGGAAGCGATGGCCACGGGCGTTCCCTTGGTCACCACGCGCGTGGGTCAGGCGGCCGACCTCGTCGAGCACGGGGTGAACGGGTGGATGGTCGACGTCGAGGACGTCGAGGCGCTGACCGACTCGATCTCGCACGTCGCCGAGGCGCCTTCGGAGGAGCTCGGCCGCATGCGACGAGCCGGCCGCGAGACGGCCGAGGCGAACTCGTACCCGGCGCTCCGCCCGCGCTGGCGCGCGCTCCTGGATGGCTTCGTCGAGCTGCGCGAGGCGTCGTGACGGAGCTGAGCCCGGCTCGTGCCGGACGGTACTGGCGCGCCGCGTCTCGCTGGGCGAGGCTGCTCGCAGCGGGCCGCGCGAAGTCCGGCATCCGTGTCTTCTACGGGCACGACCGCGTTCCGGCACCGGGCGAGCGCGCGGCAGGCGGCACGGCGAAGGCACAGAAGCTCGCCGAGCGCTTTCCGAACCACCCGACCGACTTCTCGATCCTGTATCTCGGCACGACCTGGCTTCCGCGCGACCTCGGCCCGCTGCTCCGAATCGCGCGCCGCCGGGGGGCGCAGGTCGTCGTCAATCAGGACGGTGTGGCGTATCCAGGATGGGCGGGGAGCCGGGTCGAGGAGTTGAACCAGCCGCTTCGCGAGGCGCTCCTCGCCGCGGACCACGTCCTTTACCAGAGCGAGTTCTCGCGGCTCTCGGCGCAGCTCTACCTCGGCGAGCCGGACGCGCCCTCGGAGATCCTGCACAACGCGGTCGACGTCTCGCGGTTCACGCCGGCAGACGCGCCGCCGGCAGGCGGGCCGGTGCTCCTGCTCGGAGGCGACCAGACCCAGGCGTACCGGCTCGAGCTCGCGCTCCGCACGCTCGCGGCGCTGACGCAGACTCACCCCGACGCGCAGCTGCTCGTCACGGGCCGGCTCGTGAGCCCGGTCGAGCCCGTCGTCGCCGAGCTCGGCCTCGCCGGCCGGGTCCACTTCCTCGGCGGGTACGAGCAGCGCGACGCTCCTGCGGTCATGCGGCGCGCGCACATGCTGCTGCACACGAAAGTGAAGGATCCATGCCCGACGCTCGTCGTCGAGGCGATGGCCTGCGGGCTTCCCGTCGTCCACCCTGCGAGCGGTGGCACGGTCGAGCTCGTCGGCGACGAGGCAGGGATCGGCGTGCCCCATCCCGACAGGTGGGACGAGGACATCCCGCCCGCACCCGACGAGCTCGCCGCGGCGGTCGGCCGCGTGCTCGCCGAGCTGCCGCGGTACTCGGCCGCCGCGCGTGCCCGCGCGGTCGAGCGCTTCTCGCTCGAGCCGTGGCTCGAGCGTCACGCCGAGATCTTCGAGGCCCTCGCTCCGAGATAGCCGCGGATCCGTCCGCGCAGCGTGGCCAGCTGGTAGCGGACGCCGTTACCGTCGAGTCGGATCAGGGAGGCGAGGATCCCACCGACCGGCCGCACGAGCATCCGGCTCACGAGACGCGGCCCGTAGCCGTGCTTGCGGAGGACGTACCCGACGCTCGCGCCGTCACGCAGGCCGATCGCCGGCGTGTCCTCCCGGATGTCGTGCCGGACGACCAGCTCCGGGTCGTAGTCGATACGCGCCCCCGAGTCGATCGCGCGCACGAGGTAGTCGATCTCCTCGCCCGAGTGCCACGGCGTCCCCGAGCCGAGACCGAGCTGCTCGTCGAAGGCACCGACCGACTCGACGACCGAGCGGCGCAGGAAGATCGTGAACGAGATCGCGCGGTTCCAGAAGTCGTTGCGGCGGAGCTGCGCCGGTTCCGCTCGCCACGATGCCGACGAGCTCCCGTCGGCCGCGACAGCTCGACCCGTGACGCCGTCCAGCGAGGCTTCGCCTGCGAGGAGTCCAGCCACCCGGTGCAGGAGTCCCGGTGGGTAGGCACAGTCGTCGTCCGGGAATGCGACGACATCGGCCCTCAGCAGGGCGAGCGCAGCGTTGCGCGCGCCTGAGAGGCCGCGTGGCGCGCTCACGTGAACGACCTCGACGGGCGCGCCGGCGAGGATCGGCCCAAGGCGTTCGTCCTCGTTCTGGTCGACCACCAGCACACGAGTGCCGGGGTACTCCTGTGCGCCGACGGAGTCGAGAAACGCCGCCAGCTCGTCCGTCCTGCCGACCGTCGCGACGACGAGGTCGAACGACGGAAGCTCCCGCGGCACGGGCCGTAGGCTACGACACCGTGCCGACTGCACCGCTCGTCTCCGTGCTCGTCGCCGTCCACGACGGAGAGCCGTTCGTGCGCACCGCGCTGCAAAGCGTGCTCCGGCAGTCCGTCTCCGACCTCGAGCTGATCGTCGTCGACGACGCCTCGCGAGACGGCACGGACGCCACACTCGCCGCGCTCGACGATCCTCGCCTGCGCGTGCTTCGAAACGGGGAGCAGCTCGGGCTCGCGGGCTCCTTGAATCGGGCACTCGACGAGGCTCGCGGGCGCTACGTCGCGCGGATGGATGCCGACGACGCCGCGTTCCCGGACTGGCTCGCGCGCTGCCTCGCGCTTCTCGACACGGCTCGTGAAGTGCGCCTCGTCGGGGCCGGCGTCCTCGACGTCGACCACGACGGCGAGCCTCGGGAGGTTCACGTCCACGACGAAGGGAGAGCCGCCTTCCGCTGGCGGGCGCTCTTCTCCGCTCCGGCCTTCCACGACACCGTCGTCCTGGCGCGAGACGTGCTCGAGGCGTCCGGACTGCGGTACGACACGGCGTTCGGCGAGTCGGAGGACTACGACCTCTGGGCGCGCGTCCTGGAGGGCGCGGAAGGGGACTGCATCGACGCGCCGCTGGTCCTGCACCGGCTCCACCCGGAGCAGGCCTCTCGACGGCGCGGCGCGCTCCAGCGTTCGCTTGCACAGCAGGTCTCGGCCAGGCAGATCGGCGGGCTCGCGCCCGACCTCGGCCAGCGCGAGGCGGCGCTTGCGCGCTCGATCTGGCTCGGCGCGCCTGTCGCGACCGGCGACGTCTCCGACGCCACGGAGGCGTTCGTGGAGCTGGAGCGACGGTTCGAGGCCGAGCATCGGTACGACGAGCGTGAGCTCGCAGTCGTCCGCGCGTCGGCGGCGCGGGGGCTCGCCCGCTTCGCGTCCGTCGCAGGCGGCTCGGCGGCACTCCGTCACGCGCTCCGCCTCGATCCTCTGCTTCCGGCGCACGTGGGTGCTCGGCGTCTCCGGCGGCGCTCGCTGCTCAAGAGCGCCGGGCGCGACGCCGTGGACCTCCTCCGGACGCTCGCCGCCGCTCCCGACACGCCACCGATCCGC
>DASUCI010000155.1:0-7612 GCA_035762825.1 Gaiellaceae bacterium
GCTCGATGTTCCACGACCGAGCGCACATCCACGCCGAGGCCGGCCGTGGTGGTGACGGTGGCCTCAGCTTCCGGCGCGAGAAGTACGTGCCGAAAGGCGGTCCCGACGGCGGAGACGGAGGACGCGGCGGCGACGTCGTCGTCGCGGTCGATCCGAGCCTCCGCGACCTCTCTGCGTATCGGCGGATCAAGCACGTCAAGGCGGGTCGTGGCGGGAATGGACGGGGAAGCAAGAAGCACGGTGCGGACGGCGAAGGCGCCGAGATCCGCGTTCCGGTCGGGACGCAGCTCCTCGACGCGGACGGGCGTCTCGTCGCCGACCTCACCGCGGCGGACGCACGCGTCGTCGCGGCACGAGGCGGTCAGGGCGGTCGCGGCAACGCGCGCTTTGCGACGCCGACACGTCAGACGCCGCGCTTCGCCGAGACCGGGCTCCCCGGTGACGAGCTCGACTTGGAGCTGCGACTCAAGCTCGTCGTCGACGCGGCGCTCGCCGGCCTGCCCAATGGAGGCAAGTCGTCACTTCTGCGCCGCATCTCGAATGCGAAGCCGAAGGTGGCCGACTACCCGTTCACGACGCTCGAGCCGGTCCTGGGGGTCGTCGACGGCCCCGACGAACGGCAGCTCACCGTCGCCGACGTTCCGGGGCTCATCGAGGGCGCCGCGGACGGCGCGGGGCTCGGCCATCAGTTCCTCGCCCACCTCGAGCGAGCACGGCTCCTCGTTCACGTCCTCGACGCCTCCGAGCCCGAGCTCGAAGCCCGCTTCGAGCTGATCGGCCGCGAGCTCGCAGCGTACGGGGCCGGCTTGGACGAGCGCCCGCAGCTGGTCGTGCTGAACAAGATCGACCTGCTCGAGAGCGTCCCGACGTTCCCGGTGAGCGATCCGCGGGTGGCTGGCGTGGTCGCGACGTCGTGCGCGACCGGAGCCGGGATCGACGACCTGAAGCGTGCGCTCTTCGACCTGTGCCCGGTCGAGGCCGTCGCGCCGTCGCCCGACGAGTCGATACCGGAATTCCTCGAGTACACGCCTCGTGCGCGTCGGGGCCCGCGCTTCCGGATCCTGCGAACCGACCGCGGCTATCGCGTGGTCGGGACGCCTCCCCCCGCAGACGAGCTCGAAGAAGCGCTGCGCAAGATCGGAATCAAGCGCGGAGCCCAGGTCGAGGTCGGCGAGGAGGAGCTCGAATGGCAATAGGGATTCTCGGCGGCGTCTTCGACCCGCCGCACGTCGGCCATACCGCGCTCGCGCGGGCTGCGCTCGCCGAGCTCGGGCTCGACGAGCTCCTCGTCCTCGTCGTCGCCGATCCCGGTCACAAGACGGCGACGACCTCGGCCGAGACTCGGCTCGAGCTGGCGAGACTTGCGTTCCAGGACGTGCCGGAGGCCGTGGTCGAGGTCGATCGTCACGCTCGCACGGTCGACTCGCTCGAGGAGCGCCGTCCAGACGACGCCTACTTCATCCTGGGCGCGGACGAGCTCGCGTCGTTCGAGAGCTGGAAGTCCCCGCAGCGTGTGCTCGAGCTCGTGCGCGTGGCTGTCGCGATGCGACCCGGCGTGTCGCGCGCGTTGCTACAAGGGGTGCGCGAGCGGCTCGGTGCGGGCGACCGCATCGTCGAGTTCGAGATGCCTCTCGTGGCGATCTCGTCGTCGGAGATCCGCGCTCGCGTGGCCCGAGGCGAGCCCGTCGCGGACGACGTCCCGTCCGCGGTCGCGGAGGCGATCGCGCGGCTGGGTCTGTACACGTCCGCGGAGTAGACTGCGGGGACTTCGACCAGGACGTAAGAGAGACCGATCTGACACCACTCGAGCAAGCACGCCGCACAGCCGCTCTCTGCCAGGAGAAGCTTGCAACCGACGTCACGATCCTCGACATGCGCGGCGTCACGGACTTCACCGACTTCTTCGTGATCGCCACCGGCCGCAACGCGCGGCAGACGAAGGCGATCTACAACGAGGTGGCGGGCGTCCTCAAGCAGGAGCATGAGCTGCTTCCGCGCACGACGGCCGGCGCCGCCGAGGCGACCTGGATCGTCGCCGACTACCTCGACGTCGTGCTGCACCTCTTCACGCCCGACACGCGGAGCTTCTACCGGCTCGAAGAGCTCTGGAGCGACGTCCCGTCGGTCGAGCTCGAAGCGGCGACCGCCTAGCGCGAGTCGTCGTCGTCCGGGAGCTCGAGCGCGGCCCCGCCTGCAAGAGTCGGAGCCAGAGGCCGCCGCGGCTCACGAACGCCGACGCCACCCTCCTTGCCATCCCACGCGACGCGCCAGTCGCCACCGCCGAACAGTGCGCGGACTGCGCGAACGATGCGGCGAGGCAGACGGCGAAGTCGGTGCACTCTCGACTGTCGATGCACGTCGTCAGCGTAGCTCCATCCATGTGTTGTCCGATAGGCAAACTAGACTCTTGGACGTGCTCACGACCGATCAGAAGGGCGCGATCGCAGAGTCCGCGATTGCTCATGAAGCGGTGAAGCTTGGCGTCGGCGTCTACAGGCCCCTCGTCTAGGGTGGACGGTACGACCTCATCCTCGAAGCGAACGCAAAGCTTCTCCGCGTCCAGTGCAAGTGGGCATCGCTCTCACGCGGAGCCGTCGTCATCCGCTGTTACTCGTCGCGCCGTGGACCGGATCGAATGATCGTCCGCACCTACACCTCCGCCGAGACCGATGTCATCGCCGCGTACTGTCTGGAAACAGGCGGCTGCTACCTGCTCATGCCGAAGCAGTTCGCGGGGCGACGTAACGTGCATCTCCGCGTTGCCCCCAGCCTCAACAATCAACGGAACGGGATCAACTGGGCCAGCGACTTCGCCTTCGGGGCTAGACTGGAGGCGCTCTTGGGGCCATAGCTCAGTTGGGAGAGCGTCCGGCTGGCAGCCGGGAGGTCGTCGGTTCGAGCCCGACTGGCTCCATCTCACGCGAAGCCTGTCGATTACTTCGTAGCCCGTTCGTCGTCGTATTGAATGGAAACTCGGCGCGGCGGTGGGCTGCGCCTCGACACGGGAGGACGGACATGGCAGGTCAGATGGTTCACGTCGAGATTCCTGCGGGCGACACCGCCAAGGCGCGCGAGTTCTGGGGCGGCCTGTTCGGCTGGCGGTTCGAGGAGTATCCGGGCTCGCCGACCGAGTACCACATGACCCGGTTCTCGGATACGCAGGGTGGCGCGATCATGGGCGCCGACAGCGACAAGCGCGGCCCACGCGTCTACTTCGACGTCGACGACGTCAACGCAGCGAACGCTCGCGTCGGCGAGCTGGGTGGAACTTCGGGCGAGGCGCTCCCCGTCCCGAGCATGGGCTGGTTCGCGGTCTGCAAGGACTCGGAAGGCAACGAGTTCGGCCTCTGGCAGAACGATCCGAACGCGCCAGGCGGCTGAGCATTCTTGCGCGGGGCGGCGCGGCATGCCGTCGCGTCGCGCCGCCCCGCCCCGTCGCCCGTCCGCTAGAAACCAAGTGACACCGACGCGAAAGGGACGGGCATGCCCTTCTACCAGCGCCGCGGGGACGTCCCGCGCAAGCGACACATCGTCTTCCGCGAGAACGGCCGGCTCCTGACCGAGGAGGTCATGGGCCTCGAGGGGTTCACGGGGAACGAGTCGATCCTCTACCACCTCGAGTCGCCGTGCCGCGTCAAGGAGCTCGGCGCCTTCACGCCGATCGAGCGTGAGGAATGGGTCCCCGAGGCGCATGCGCATCGGCGGATGAACACGTACGACGTCGATCCGAGCGGAGACGAGATCAGCGGGCGCCGAACGCTGATGTGGAACTCGGACGTCGAGATCTCCCTATGCCGCCCCGACTCGTCGATGGAGTACTTCTTCCGCAACGGGGAGGGTGACGAGGTCATCTTCGTCCACGAGGGATCGGGCACGCTCGAGACCAGCTTCGGCGACGTGCCGTATCGAGACGGCGACTATGTCGTCGTCCCTCGTGGCACGACGTACCGCTTCGTCCCGAAGGGCGAGCAGCGGTATCTCGTGTTCGAGACGCCGGGGCTGATCGAGATCCCGCGCCGCTACCGGAACCAGTACGGGCAGATCCTCGAGGGCGCGCCGTACTACCACCGGGACATCCATCCGCCCGCAGAGCTGAAGACGCACCGTGACCGGGGCGATTTCCTCGTCAAGGTGCGCGTCCGCGGCGGCTACCAGGACTACGTCCTCGACTACCACCCGTTCGACGTCGTCGGGTGGGACGGCTACCTCTACCCGTGGACGTTCTCGATCCACGACTTCGAGCCGATCACGGGACGCATCCACCAGCCCCCGCCCTCGCACCAGACCTTCCAGGGCCCGAACTTCGTCATCTGCTCGTTCTGCCCGCGCCACCTCGACTTCGACCCGGAGGCCGTTCCGATCCCGTACCACCACTCGAACCTGCAGTCGGAGGAGATGATCTATTACGTCTCCGGCAACTTCGGCTCGCGGAAGGGCATCTCCGTCGGCTCGATCACGCTCCATCCGTCCGGGCTACCGCACGGGCCGGCGCCGGGCCTCGCCGAGAAGGCTCTCGGCGTGCGCGAGACGACCGAGCTCGCGGTGATGTGCGACACCTTTCGGCCGCTGAAGCTCTCGACCTTCGCCCGCGACCTGGACGACGGGCACTACGCCCTCTCCTGGTACGAGCCTCCTTCCGAGGAGCCGGACCTGGCAGGCGTCACGAGCCACCTGTAGGGGCGAGGCTTTGCGTCGCCATCGTTCATGAACGCCGATCGCTTCCTCGAGGAGCTGCCACAGCTGTTCGAGGACTTCCCGCGTTCCGAGCATCCCCTGGACCGCCGCTTCCAGGCGGTCGCCGAGGACGTGGAGAACCTCGCGCGCGAGAACAACCTCGCGCTCCTGAACCTCGCCGCGGCATGCCTCGAGGGCGACGAGGCGTACGTCGAGATCGGCGTCTTCCACGGGGCGAGCCTCATCGCGGCGATGCTCGGGAACGAGGGCAAGCGCTTCCTCGGTGTGGACAGCTTCGCCTTCCGCGACGCCTCGCTCGAGAAGGTCCATGCGAACCTCGCGCGCTTCGGGCTCACACCGCCGGAGATCGTCGTCGGCGACGCGTTCGAGCTCGTGCCCGCAGGTGCGCTCCGCGACGTCCCGATCGGTATCTGGTACTACGACGCGGCGCACTCGTACGAGGCACAGGTCCAAGGGCTCAGGATCGCCGAGCCGTTGCTCGTCCCCGGCGCACTCGTGATCGTCGACGACACCGACTGGGACGACGTCGCGCGGGCGATGGACGACTATCTCGCCGAGCAGCCCCGCGCCAGGCGCATCCTCACGCTCGACGGCAAGTCGAGCGGTGCCTCCCAATGGTGGGAGGGCATGCAGGCGCTCGTCTGGGGCGGCTGAGCTATGACGCCTAGGACGCGGCTCGAAGCGTGATCCGGCGGTTCAGCGCGACTCCGCTGGCGTTGTTCAGCTCGAAGGTCACCATGTACGTCTGACGGCGTGCGACCCCGCCCGGGATTCGGATCCGCGCGGCGATCGTGCAGTCGTTACGGAGCGGTGCAGTCTGCTGGCCCACGCTGATCAGCCTGCCGCCGCGGAAGACGCGCCAGGTCATCCCGACCGGAGTGCCGCTGCTGCTGTTGGCGCAGTACCTGCGCGTGTAGACGTTGATGAGCGGCGTCAGCGTTCCGCGCCGGACGACGACGACTCCGTTGCGCGCGTCGAGCGGCCGCGCAGTCGTGGTGAAGCGTGCCGGCGACTGCCCCTTCGGATTGCCGTTGCGCGTGTAGATCCCGGACTCCCACGGCTGGCCCTGGTCGTCCTGGTAGACGAACCAGATGAACATCGGCACGAACGAGTAGCGCGAGACCATCGACATGGACTGCTGGATGTACGCGGCTTGCTTTGCGTACGGGATGCCCAGCGAGTCCTCGGGGCGGGTCTGGTGCCCGTACTCCGTGACCCAGATCGGGACGGACTTGCGCTTGAACCACCGCTTCAGCTCGGCATCGAAGCGCGGCAGCAGAGCGAGCGACACGTTCGGCCACCTGACGCGCTGCGTCGGAGGCGAGTTCGGGTTGAACGGGTACGGGTGGTGCGACCAGGCATCGAAGCGCAGGCGCGGGTTCGCCTTCGCGACGAGCTCGGCGAACTTGCCCGGAGTGTGCGTGGGACGCAGGCCCGTCGGCTTGTCGCTTCCGCGCGCCGACGTCTCGCCGACGGCGACCAGCGCCTGCCGGCTTCCGGCCTTGATGCCCGCATACGCCGCGGCCGCAAGCTTCGCGTAGTTCGCCGGAGCGACCGACTTGCCCCGCGCGTTGAACTGCGGCGTGAGGAAGAGCTGGAGGTTCGGCTCGTTCCAGATCGAGTAGAAGCGCACGAACGGGTAGCCCTCGAACCTGCCGGAGTAGCGCGAGGCGGTCGCGCGCGCGAAGCTCCCGAAGTCGGTCACGCGCCGTGGCATCACGTTCGGGTTCTTGCCGCCGTTGGCCCAGCGCGGGGTTCCCGAGAGCGTGAGGATGACCTCCTGGTCGTTCTCCTGCGCCGCGCGCACGGCCTCGTCGACGTCGCTGTAGTTGTACGCGGAGTCGAACGGATCTGCCGGCCTCGACGGACGGCTCCTGGCGACCAGGTTCCACTGCACGAGGAGTCGCATGATCGTCGCGTTCTTCTGCGAGGCGCCAGTCACTCGCTCCTTGCGGTTGCCGACCCAGCGGAAGCTCGGGTCGTCGTGGAAGCCGACCCACATGCGCTCGGCTGCCACTGCAGCGGGCGCGGCCAAGGCGGCGAGCACGGACAGGACGATGACGAGGCGGACGATACGGCTCACGAAGTCTCCCAGGAGGTGTCAGGACGGCGGCTACGGAAGTGGCCACCCTAGCGGCTGCTTTGTGAGCCTAGTGTTAGCAACCCGCTCGGATATTCCGTGGGAGTGCCAGTTAAACTGGCGCCGTCGTGTCCGTCTCCGTCTGGGAAGCGATCTTCATGCTGGTAGTGCTCAAGATCCCGATGGTCTACCTCGCGACCGTCGTGTGGTGGGCCGTGCGGGCGGAGCCGCAGGTCGCCGGAGGCGGGGAGGAGGTCGGCGTCCTCGCGCCGTTGTACCCGTGCGGCTGGAACGACTGGAAGCGCCGGCGGCCACGCCGTCCCGGACATGGCCCCGTGAATGCGCGTCGCCTGCGCGCGGGGGTGGTGGTTCGATGAGCGCTTCGGAAGCCAGGCCGAACGCGGACCGGGTCGCCGGATTCCTCTGCGCGTTCTCGTTCGCCCTCTCCGGCATCGCCATTGCGCGCACCCCCGGGCTGCTCGCGACGGCTGCGATTCTCGTCGCGCTCGTCGCCGTCGTGATGACGCGCGCGCATCGCACGCTCGCCGCGGTTGCCGTCGGCGTCGCGACCCTCGCGTTCTTCCTCGGTATGGTCGTCGCCGTCCTGACGGACAGCGCGCTCTACTGACCGGCGGGTCGTGGCCTCGTTGACCTCATCTGGCCCGAACGCCGGATACGTCGGGCAGCTCCTCGAGCAGTACCTCGAGAACCCCGAGGCCGTCGATCCGGCGTGGAGGGAGCTCTTCGAGCGGGGCGGCGAGAGCGTGACGTCCGCACTCCCAGGCCTCGAACGTCTCGTGGAGGGCGCGCGAGCGCAGGGAGGCGGCGACGGTCGCG
>DASUCI010000156.1:0-22396 GCA_035762825.1 Gaiellaceae bacterium
ACGTCTGCGATGACCGCGCCCGAGAACGACACGCCGAGAACGGACGCCCAGCGAAGCAGCGCACGATCGCCGGGAGCGAGGCCGTCGATGCGCGTCGCAACGAGCGCCTCGACGGAGTCGGGCATCTGCTCCGACGGTTCGAGCGCTTGCTCCGGCGAGGCGAGCTCCTGGAGGAAGAGCGGGTTTCCAGCGCCGCGCTCCATGAGGGCCGCCAGCTCGTCCTCGGTCAAGCCTCGGTCGCCCGCCGCGGCCCGCACGAGCGTTTTCGCGTCGTCCGCTGGAAGCGGCTCGAGCCGCAGCGTGAGGGCGGGGAGAGGGGGTGTTCCCTCGGCGGCAGCGAAGCCGCCCTCGACGCCCCTCCGTGTCGTGCACGTGAGCCAGGGCCGGGTCGGGAGCTGTGTGCCGAGATGGCGGAGGAGCTCGGAGGACGCGTCGTCCATCCAGTGGACGTCCTCGAGGACGAGCAGCGTCGGTGAGTCCAGCAGCCGACCGAGCAGGGAGCTGACGACGCCGTGGAGACGCGCGCGTCGGAACGACGGGTCGAGGTCGTCCACCTCGGGCGTCGATTCGACCTCGACGTCGAGCGGCGCTGCGAGAAGGGGCGCCCAGGGAACGAGCTCATCGTCGACGGTGCTCAGTCGCTCGGCGAGCACGGCGCGGTTGTGCAGGCCTCCGCCGTTGAGCTCGACGTCGAGGAGCGACCGGAGAAACGGACGAAACGCGTAGTACGGGGTGGACGTCTCGTACTGCTCGCAGCGCAGACCGATCTGTCGCATGTCGGCACAGTTGTCGCGCAGCTCGTCGGCAAGCCGCGACTTCCCGATCCCGGGCTCTCCGACCAGCTCGACAAGCGTGCCGAAGCCCATGCGAACCGGTGCGACCGACGCAGCGAGCACGGCGCGCTCGCGCTCGCGGTCGACGAAGGGCAGCCTGTCGTGTGCGCGCGTCTCGGGCCGCGCCGTCTCCGCCGTCAGGTCGCCGAGCACGACGGCGTGCACCGGCTCGGCCTTCCCCTTGACCTGAAACGGCTCGAGCTGGGTCGACGCGAACGACGTACCGCCGCGCGCGAATGCCTCCGCGGAGACCCAGATCTCGTCCTCTCCGGCGCGCGCCATGAGACGCGCCGCAAGGGCTGCGGTGTCGCCGAGCACCGTGTACGTCCTCCGGAAGCTCGCCCCGACCTGACCCGTGAAGACCCGCCCCTGGCTCACACCGACGTGCACGGGCAGCGGGAGGGACTCGTCCAGGGCCGCCCGCACGGTCCGGAGCATGCGCTCCTCGTCGTCGCCGAACGTCTGGGGCGCGCCCGAGACGAGGATGATCCGCCCACCGTCCCGGTCGACGTCGCTCTCGAGGAACGTCACCCCGTGTGCCTCGGCTGCGGCCTGGACGATCAGGACGAGGCGCTCGAGCGCGTCAGACGCTGCCTCGGGCCCTTCCGTCGCGATGATCTCGTCGGTCCCCGCGAAGCGGATGAACGCGACCGCCGCGTTCCGGTGCTCTCCCTCGAGCGGGCCGACCTCGAGCAGCTGGGCGCGGAGCGGTGCCGGAACGGCCACCTCGAGCGCGATTCCCTCGACGTTGGGGAGGGGCTGCACGGTGCCTCGGACCTCCGGGGCAGCCCGCAGGAGCCGCCCCACCTCGTGCTCCTCGCCGAGCGCGTCCTCCTCGAGGAGCGCTGCCGTCTCGCTGCTGAGCAGGATCTCCCCCGCCTCGGAGGCGGCCTCCATCTGCACCGTGCGACTCGCTGCCGGCCCGGCCACGAGAAGCTCGCGGTGCGAGTCCCCGACGAGGAAGAACTGGAACCGACCCGAGTGCAGTCCGGCATGCATCTTCAGCTGGATCGCGCCGGCCGACGTCTTCGGTCGGCCGATGGCTCGCAGCGTCCGCCGCATCTCGAAGGCGGCACGGGCTGCCCTGGCGGCGTGATCGTCGCCCTCGTAGAGCAGGAGCAACGCATCGCCGCCGAACTTCAGGAGGCCGCCGCCTTGCGCGTAGGCCACGGCGAGAAGCGCGGCGAACGTTGCGTTCATCACCTCCGTCACCTCTTCGGCGCCCGCCCGACCGAGGCTGGAGAGCCGCTCGGACATCGCGGTGAAGCCCGAGATGTCCACGAACGCGAGCGTGCCGTCGACCTCGCGCCAGGTCGCGTCGGGCTCGTCACGCAACCACTCCAGCGTCAGCCGCGGGACGAACGAGACGAGCTCGGCCGAGGCCGAGGAATGGACGAGTTGCCCGTCGGACATGGCGTCATTCTCCGTCAGCTGCTCGATCGGTCAAGGACTTCGGATGGACGGTTCGGAGCCGTGCTTCACGGAACGCTTACGCCTCCTCAACGCAATCCCCCCAGAAAGGGGGCGTCCGATACGTCCCACTGGACGAATAGGCGGAGTGAGACCGATCCCGAATGCGAAGGGCGGCGGAATGTCTGCGGCAGAGCTCGAGCTCATCCCTGTGTCCGAGCGCGATCGAATCGAGCAGTGGCGTCACGAGGCGCTCGAGCGCGCGGGGTACCACCCCGAGGCGGCGATCGTCCTCGCTGCGAGCCACGACGTCGACCTCCACGACGCCGTGCGCCTCCTCGATCGCGGGTGCACGGTAGAGCTGGCGCTTCAAATCCTTCTCTAGCGGAAGCCCAGAGCCGCACTCGGTTCTCGAACGCACAACGGCCGGCGGCCGGAGGGCGATTCACTCGCCCGCAGGCCAACACGCGGCTGCTGTAAACGCTGCGCAGAGGAAGGGGGGAACGGTGGGGGGAAACATCGTTTCCCCCCACCCCTAGAATGCCCGCCGGTGCTTCCGCTTCTCTCGATCCCGTCGCCCAGCTCGAGCACGATCGAGCTCGGGCCGCTCTCGATCCACTTCTACGGGTTGACGCTGCTCGTCGCGATCGCCGCGGCGGTCGCGATCACGGGGATTCGCTGGACGAGGCGCGGCGGGGACTGGGATCTCATCTTCCGCGTCGCCGTCTGGGGTGTCGCCTCCGGCATCGTCGGCGCGCGCCTGTACCACGTGATCACGAGCTGGGACGAATTGCCCGACGAGTGGTGGGGGCCGTTCGCAATCTGGAAGGGCGGCCTCGGCGTCTGGGGCGGGATCGGTCTCGGCTGCGTGGTAGGTGCCATCGTCGCGAAGCGCTCGGGCGCGTCGGTTGCGAAGCTCGCCGACTGCGTGGCGCCTGCTCTGCTCGTCGCGCAGGGCATCGGACGCTTCGGCAACTGGTGGAACCAGGAGCTCTTCGGCGGCCCGACGGACCTCCCGTGGGGCCTCGAGATCGACCCTGAGAACCGGCCGATCGACGACGTCGGCTCCGAGACGTTCCATCCGGCGTTCCTGTACGAGGCGCTGTGGTGCTTCGCTGCCGCCGGTGTGCTCCTCCTCGTCGAGCGCTCCTTCAAGGGCAGGATCCGCCCGGGCGGGCTGTTCGCGCTCTATGTCCTCATCTACTCGGTCGGACGGCTCTGGATCGAGACGCTCCGCATCGACCCGTCCCACGAGTTCGGCGGCGTGCGGCTGAACGTCTGGGTCGCCGGGCTCGCGATTCTGCTTGCGGCGGCGTTCTTCGTCTGGTGGCAACGGTCGTGGAAGCGTCCCGGGACAGGGCCGCCCCCGAAAGTCGAGACCATGGCGGTGCCGAAAGGCCGATAGCGCGGACCTTCTCGGCCGCGAGCGGTGTATCCACTGCAAGCGATCCGAAGGAGGAGTCATGCGTGTGCTCGTCGTTCTCTGTGCCTTCGTCGCGGCGCTCGCCGTCGCGGCGCCCGCGTCGTCCGGCGGCTGGGCCACCGTCGGGTTCGAGCCGCTTCCGGACGGCATGTCGGCCGGAGGCACCTGGACCCCCACGATCACCGTCAAGCAGCACGGCATGACGCCGCTGGCGGGCTTGGCGCCGGTGGTCGAGATCTCCGACGACGCGGGCGCCGTCACGCGGTTCGACGCGACCGAGACCTCCGAGGCGGGCGTGTACGAGGCGGACGTCGTGTTCCCGACGGCCGGCGATTGGCGCGTCACGATTCAGAGCGGCTTCGGCGACTCGCACGTCACGTACGGCCCGTTCGCCATCGGTGCGCCGGGCGGGGGCGGCTCGCGTGAGCTGCCGGTCGTGGGCGTCGGCGCCGCGCTGCTCGCTCTCGTCGCCGGCATCGCGCTCCTCGCTGCGAGGCGCGCCCGTCGGCTCACGCCCGCGAGCGGCTAGGAGACCGCCGGGAACCCGGGCGCCGGAGTCGGTGTAGAAATGAGCGGTGGAGGACCGACCGCCGACGGATGCCGCGCTCGCGGAGCGCGCGAAGCAGGGCGACGAGCGCGCGTTCGAGGAGCTCGTGCGGGCCTACCAGGGCATCGCATTCCGGGCGGCGTACCTCCTGACTGGCTCGGCCGCGGATGCGGAGGACGCCGTGCAGATCGGGTTCGTGAAGGCCTGGGGCGCGCTCGGCCGGTTCCGGCGGGGCGCGGAGTTCCGGCCGTGGCTGCTGCGAATCGTGGTCAACGAAGCCCACAACCGGCGCCGCTCGGCACAACGCCGTGAGTCGTTGGCGATGCGCGCGGCGTTCGCAGATGCCTCCGGAGACGCGGTCCCGTCTCCGGAGGCGGCAACCCTCGAGCGGGAGGGGCGCCAGGTGCTCGTCGACGCCGTGAACCGGCTCGACGAGCGAGACCGCGACGTGCTCGCGTGCCGGTACTTCCTCGAGCTCTCCGAGCGCGAGACGGCCGAGGTGCTCGGCGTGCGGCACGGGACGGTCAAGTCACGGACGGCGCGGGCGCTCGAGCGGCTGCGCGCGGAGGTGGGCGAGTGACCGAGCTCGAGCAGCGGCTCATCGCGCTCGGGCGTGTGCTCGACGTCCCCGAGCCGCCCGACGTCGTCTCGCGCGTGCTCGCGGAGATCGGCGAGGCGCGAATGCCGCTCCGGCGCGGGCGACGACTCGTGCTCGCACTCGCCGCGCTCGCCCTCGCGGCGCTGCTCGCCGCACTCGCCATCCCCGATGCGCGGTCCGCTCTCCTCCGCTTCCTGCAGATCGGCGGCGCCCGGATCGAGCTCGTCGACGACCTCCCCGAGGTCCCAGGCCCGGCCGAGCTCGAGTTCGTGCTGGGCAAGCGGGTCTCCCTCGGCGAGGCTCGCAGCGAGGCGGGATTCGACCTGCTCTCACTCGACGAGGAGCCCGACGCCGTCTTCCTCGGCGATCGCGACACGGTCTGGTTCCTCTACGGGACGCCCGACGCCGTCCGCCTTCTCGTCTCCCAGACACCCGGCGTCCGGATCGACGAGCCGTTCGTTTTCAAGAAGCTCGCCGCCTCGGGAACGCGCGTCGAAGGCGCGTCCGTCCGTGGCTCGCCGGCGTACTTCCTGAGCGGGGAGCCGCACGTCGTGATGCTGCTCGACGAGCTCGGGGAGGAGATCCCGGAGTCGCTTCGCCTGGCGCGGGACGTGCTCGTGTGGGAGGAGCGGGGGCGAACCGTGCGGCTCGAGGGCGACCTCACGCTGGACGAGGCCCTCGAGCTGGCCGACGCGATGCGCTGACTTCGTCGCGCTTCGCAGGCACGTCCCTGAAGCACGGCCGCTTCGCGGCCGCTGCGCGTCCGGCGGCGCGGCTAGCCTCCGCGAGTGCTGCCGACGCCCGTCCGGGAGCTCGAGCTGGAGCTCGACGCGTTCGAGGGACCCTTCGACCTCCTCCTGACGTTGCTCCTCAAAGAGGAGCTCGAGCCACGCGAGATCGACATCGCGGCCATCGTGCTCGCGTTCGTCGAGCGCATTGCGGAGCGAGACGAGCTCGACCTGGAGGCGTGCGGAGAGTTCCTCGTCCTCGTCTCGGCCCTCCTCGAGCTCAAGGCCCGCGCGCTCTTCCCCGACGAGGCCGCCGAGCTTGGTGAGCTCGAGCCCGAGGAGGCCGCGGAGGAGCTCGCGCGCCGGCTCGCCGAGTACCGGCGCATGAAGGAGGCCGCGGCCTGGCTCCTCGAGCGACTCGGCTCGGAGCAGGACCGGTTCTTCCGGATCGGCCCGGCGCCGCTCGCGCCGCGTGCCGAGCGTGTGCTGGCGCCGCAGGATCCGAGTGCGCTCGGCGAAGCGCTGCGCGCGCTCGCCGTGCCGCCGCCGACCGTCTCGCTCGGGCACATGGCATTGCGGTTCCCGCCCGTCTCGCAGTTCCTGGAGCGCTTCCGCGCCGTGCTCTCGCGGCGCCGCGTCTTCGACTTCGACAGCGAGGTCGAGGGCCTCTCCCGGGTCGAGCAGGCGGTCGCACTCCTCGCGCTGCTCGAGCTGCGTAAAGGGGGCGAGATCTCGCTTAGCCAGGCACAAGCGTTCGCGCCAATAAGGGTTTCGAGAGCCGACGACGAAAGGATCCACGAATGGAAAGCCCGCTCCGCCTGATCGCACTCAATCCGGTCGACCGTCTCGCACGGACGGTCGAGGCGCTCCTGGTCGTCGCGAGCGCCCCGCTGTCGCTCGACGAGCTCGCCGACGCGACGGAGGATCACCCCGAGCGGATCGAGACCGCCATCGGCCTGCTGCAGGAGCGCTACGCCGAGGGCCGGAGCGGGATCGTGCTCGAGGAGATCGCGGGCGGTTTCGCCTTCCGCGCGAGCCGCGACGCGGCCGACGCGTGCGCGAGGCTGTTCGAGCGGCCGGTCGAGCGGGGGCTGTCGCAGGCCGCGCTCGAGACGCTCGCGATCGTCGCGTACCTCGGCCCGTGCTCACGGCCCGACGTCGCCCGCATCCGTGGGGTTGCGGCCGACTCGGCGGTGGCGAGCCTCGTCGAGCGTGGGCTCATCAGCGAGGCGGGACGGGAGCCCGGCCAGGGCGGCGCCGTCCGCTACCGCACGACGCCGCTCTTCGAGCGGGTGTTCGGTCTCGAGAGCCTCGCCGCGCTCCCGCGGCTCGACGATCTCGGCGAGGACGCCGCAGAGCTCCGCGAGCGCTTGCTCGAGGTTGCCGAAGCGCGCGCGTCCTAGGCCGTCGTCAGATCTGCCAGGCGCCGTCGCGCAGCACCGGCACCGTGTCTCCGTCTACCGAAATGCCGTCGACCGCGAGCTCGGGGCTCCCGATCATGAAGTCGACGTGCACGACGCTCTGGTTCACGCGCGCCTTGTCGGCGTCGTCGTCCACGGGGTGCTCGTAGCCGCCGCCGAGCGCGATGTGCGACGCGGCGTTCTCGTCGATCAGCGTGTCGTAGAACACGCGTCCGAGGGGTCCGATCCGGCCCTCTCCGTCGACGAGCGCGATCTCGCCGAGGCGTGACGCGCCCTCGTCACGCGCAGCGACGGAGCGGAGGGCATCGGCGCCCGACTCCGCGTCGATCTTCACGGCACGGCCACCCTCGAACTCGACCCGGATGTTCTCGATGATCGAGCCGGAGAGCTCGAGCGGCATCGTCGCCGAGACGTAGCCGTCGACGCGCTCGGGATCCGGGGTGCTGAACACCTCCTCGGTCGGGAGGTTCGGCGAGTGGCGCCGGCCGTCGACCGTCTCGAGGTCGCCGGCGGCCCAGTGTGCCGACTGGAAGAGGCCGATCCTGAGGTCGGTGCCCGGCCCGTGGAGTCGCAGTGCGTCGAAGCGTCGATCGGTGAGTCGCTGTGCGTTCGCCTTGAGTGCCGTGGAGCGCTCGATCCACGCCGCGGACGGGTCGTCCTCGTCGAGGCGGCAGATGTGCGCGACGTCCTCCCAGAGCCGCGCGTACGCCTTGTCGACGTCGCGCCACGCGCGCGCGACGTCGGGGTAGACGAGCTCCGCCCACGAGGGCGTTGGAACGGGGACGATGCACCAGCTCGTCGTCATCCGGTTGACGACCTCTCCCGTCTCGGGGAGGTAGGGAAGAAGGTCACGTCCTGCGCGCGCCGGGTCGAGGCCCTCGAGCGCGCGGGGCGCGTGCGGGCCGGAGAGCGAGATGCGCGCGGCGTGCTCGTCGGAGAGGTGGTAGAGCCGCTCCCTCATCCACGGCGGCACGTAGTCGAGCGTGTCCTCGTCGGCGAGCGCGATCCGCTCGCGCTTCAGCCACTGGTCGAAGTAGAGGACGTCGACGAACTTCGCGCCGCGTTCGTAGGCCGCGCGCGTGATCTTCCGCGTGAGCATCTCCTTGCCGACATAGCTCGTGATCGAGACGAGCTGCCCTGGCTGGACGTTCGCGCCGAAGACCGCGAGCTCCGCGAGTCTGTCGGAGAGGGTGTCGATCCGGGTCGGAGTCTCGAGCTGGGCCATCACGTCGAACCCTAGCCAGAATGCGGCCGTGCGCCTGAATGCATACCTCGCGCGTGCAGGCGTGGCGTCGAGACGGCGCGCCGACGATCTCATCCGCGACGGACGCGTGCGGGTGAACGGCGAGATCGGCCAGCTCAACACGGTCGTCGGAAGGCGCGACGTGGTGGAGGTCGACGGCGCGCGCGTCGAGCGCCAGCCCCTCTCCTACGTGCTGCTGCACAAGCCGGCCGGCGTCGTGACGACTGCGCACGACCCGCAGGGACGGCCGACGGTCGTCGGGCTCGTTCCGCACGAGCCACGCGTCGTCCCCGTCGGGCGGCTCGACGTCGACACGACCGGAGCGCTCCTGCTCACCAACGACGGCGACCTCGCGCACCGCCTCGCCCACCCGCGCTACGGCGTGCCGAAGGTCTACGAGGCGGACGTCATGGGCTCGCCCTCGCCCGACGCTCTGGCCCGGCTCCGCGACGGAGTCGAGCTCGAAGACGGTGTCACAGCGCCCGCTCGCGTCCGAGCTCTCGTTCAGGGAGACCGCTCGACCCGGCTGGAGCTGACGCTGCACGAGGGCCGCAAGCGCCAGGTCAGGCGCATGTGCGAGGCGGTGGGACACCCGGTGCGTGGCCTTCGCCGCGTGCGCTACGCCGGGCTCGACCTCGAAGGGCTCGAGCCCGGGGAGTGGAGGGAGCTGACGTCCGGCGAGGTGGCGGCGCTGAAGGCAGGCGTCGGCCTCTAGGGTCTGACGAAGCCCATCCGCTCGAACATCGTGTCCAGCGTGGGACGCGACGCCTCGGCGGCCTTCTCGGCGCCTCGTGCGAGCATGCGGCGCAGCTCCGGCTCGTCGGCTCTGAGGTTCCCGTAGCGCTCCTGGATCGGCGCCAGGAGCTCCACGACCGCGTCGCCGACGTCGCGCTTGAAGTCCCCGTAGCCGGCGCCGTCGTAGCGACTCTCGACTGCCGCGATCGGGTCGCCCGTGGCGACCGACATGATCTCGATGAGGTTCGAGATCCCCGGCTTCGCCGCGGGGTCGTGGCGCACTTCGCGCTCCGAGTCGGTGACGGCGGTCTTGAACTTCTGCCGGATCACGTCCGGCTCGTCGACCATTCGCACGACGCCCTGGGCGTTACCCGCGGACGTCGACATGAGGCGCTCGGGCTCCTGGAGGTTCTTGATGCGTGCGCCCTCCTCCGGGTAGACGCCCTTCGGAACCGTGAAGGTCTGTCCGTAGCGGCTGTTGAAGCGCTCGGCGATATCGCGCGTCAGCTCGACGTGCTGCCGCTGGTCGTCTCCCACCGGGACGATGTCGGTCTGGTAGAGCAGGATGTCGCCGGCCATCAGCACCGGGTAGCCGAACAGCCCGGCCGAGACGAACTGCTGATCGGCGGACTTGTCCTTGAACTGCGTCATGCGCCTCAGCTCCCCGAAGCTCGTCGCGGAGCCGAGGAGCCAGGCCGCCTCGGCGTGCGCAGGCACGTGGCTCTGGCAGAAGACGATCGAGCGCTCGGGGTCGATTCCGGTCGCGAACAGCATCGCCGCGCCGGCCAGCGTGGCCTCATGCAGGCCTTCGGGCTCGTACGCCGTCGTGATCGAGTGCAGGTCGACGATGCAGAAGACGGCATCGCCCTGCTCCTGGGTCGCCGCGTACTGGCGATACCCGCCGCTGTAGTTGCCGAGCGTCTTGTCGCCGGACGCGCGGATGCCGGAGAAGATGCGCATCGCGAGATTGTCCCTGGACCCGCCCCCTGCCGTCGTTCACACCTAGACTCGCGTCGATGGACACGGCCGCCGGATCGCCCGAGCTCCTCGCGTATCCGCTCGTCGCGCGCGGGCTGACGCCCGACTCCACGGTCATCGAGGTGCGCGGCAGACGCATCGGCGACGGGTTCTTCGGGCTCGTCGCAGGGCCGTGCACGGTCGAGACCCGGGAGCAGACGCTCGAGACGGCACGCGCCGTCGCTGCTGCCGGCGCGACCGTGCTCCGCGGGGGCGCATTCAAGCCGCGCTCCTCGCCGTACGCGTTCCAGGGGCTCGGCGCGAAGGGCCTCGAGATCCTCGCCGAGGCCCGCGACGAGACGGGCTTGCCGATCGTCACGGAGCTCCTCGATCCGCGCGACGTCGCCGCCGTCGCAGAGATCGCGGACGTGATCCAGATCGGCGCGCGCAACATGCACAACTTCAACCTCCTCGCCGAGGTCGGCCGCGTGCCGAACCCGGTGCTCCTCAAGCGCTCGCCGTCCGCGACCGTCGAGGAGCTGCTCATGGCCGCCGAGTACGTGGCGAAGGAGGGAAACGAGCGCGTGATCCTCTGCGAGCGCGGGATCAAGACGTTCGAGCGGTCGACGCGGTACACGCTCGATCTCTCGGCCGTCCCGGTGCTCAAGCGCGAGACGCACCTACCGGTCGTCGTCGACCCCTCGCACGCCGCAGGGCGGAGTGATCTCGTGTTGCCTCTGGCGCGCGCCGCGGTCGCCGCGGGCGCCGACGGCGTCATGGTCGAGGTGCACCCGCAGCCCGAGGATGCGCTCTGCGACGGGCCGCAGCAGATCCGGGTCGGAGAGTTCGCGCGCTTCGCCGACGAGATCCGCACGCTCGTCGCCCTCATGGGCAAGACGGTCGGCTGACGCCATGCGCATCGAGCCGGTGCCCGCGCTGGTCGCACATGTCGCGGTGCCGGGCGACAAGTCGATCTCGCACCGCGCCGTCCTGATCGGAGCCGTCTGCGAGGACGAGACGGTGATCACCGGGTTCGGACGCTCCGCGGACACGGAAGCCACGATCGCTGCAGTGGGGGCGCTCGGAGTCGAGGTCGTCGAGGAGGACATCGACGTCCTGCGCGTGCGCGGTGTCGGGCTCGGCGCGCTGCGCCAGCCAGATGCGCCGATCGACTGCGGAAACGCCGGCACGCTGATGCGGCTCGTCACCGGGCTCCTCGCAGGTCAGGAGGGCCGCTTCGACCTCATCGGGGACGAGTCGCTCTCCTCGCGCCCGATGGAGCGCGTCGCAGAGCCGCTCAGGCGGATGGGCGCGCGCGTCGAGACGACGGACGGGCACGCGCCGCTCGTCATCGAAGGGGCGGCGCTACGGGCCATCGACTACGAGCTTCCTGTCGCGTCGGCGCAGGTGAAGTCGGCCGTCCTCCTCGCCGGGCTGCGCGCCGAGGGCGCCACGACGGTCGTCGAGCCGATGCCGACGCGCGACCATACGGAGCGGCTCCTCGAACGAGCGGGGGCACGCGTGACGCGACGCCCGACGAGCGTCACGGTCGAGCGCACGACACAGCTCCGGCTCTCCGAGATCGAGATCCCGGGCGACATCTCGTCGGCGGCGCCGTTCCTCGTCGCAGCAGCGATCGTTCCGGGCTCCGCGGTCACGGTGCACGGGGTCGGGCTCAATCCGCGACGCGCGGGGCTCCTGGACGTCCTCGAGCGCATGGGGGCGAGGGTCGCGATCTACAACCGGCGCCGGATCGGCGGCGAGCCCGCCGGTGACGTCGAGCTGCGTGCGTCCGAGCTCGTCGGCGCGACCGTCTCGGAGGAAGAGGTTCCATCGCTCGTCGACGAGCTACCGCTTCTCGCCGTCGCCGCCTGTCACGCGCGCGGCGACACCGTCGTCCACGGCGCGTCGGAGCTTCGCTACAAGGAGTCGAATCGTCTGGACGCGATCGTGGAGGAGCTCCGGCGCATCGGCGGCCACGCGCGATCCACGAGCGACGGCTTCCGGATCAAGGGCGTTCCGGCACGCCTGCGCGGCGGCGTGGTCGAGTCGCGTGGAGACCACCGGCTGGCGATGCTCGGTGCGGTTGCAGGGGTCGCGTCGCGCGAAGGCGTCGAGCTTCGTGGGGCCGAGGCGGTCGAGACGAGCTTCCCAGGGTTCTACGACGTTCTCGAACAGGTCGCGCCGGGCGCCGTTCACTACCCTGCCGCGTCATGATCGTGGCCATCGACGGCCCCGCCGGTTCGGGGAAGAGCACGGTCGCATCGACGCTCGCCGGCCGGCTCGGGTTCCACTACCTCGACACGGGAGCGATGTACCGGGCACTCACCTGGATCGCGCGTCGCGACGGCGCGGACCTCGCCGACGGGCCTGCGCTCGCCGCGCTCGCCGTCGAGCATCCCGTCAGCTTCGGGCTGGACGGGCAGGTCGAGATGGACGGCGAGGACGTCACGACGTCCATCCGCGACGCCGAGATCGACCGGCTGGTCCCGACCGTGGCACGGCATCCCGAGGTCCGGGAGGTGATGCGCGAGCGCCAGCGCGCGCTCGCCGTCGTCGGCGATTCCGTGATCGAAGGCCGAGACATCGGCACCGTCGTCGCCCCGGACGCGGAGGTCAAGGTGTTCCTGCTCGCGGACGAGGGCGAGCGGGCGCGTCGGCGCACGCAGGATCGTCCAGGGGTCTCGGCCGAGACGCTCGCGGCCGACCTCCGCAGCCGCGACGAGCGCGACGCCGTCAACACGCAGCCGGCCGACGACGCCGTGCTCCTCGACACGACGCTGCTCTCCGTCGACGACGTCGTCGAGCGGATCGCCGAGCTCGTGGAGCGCGCGCGGTGAACAGGACCGATCGCGTCTGGGCCGTCGGCCGGCCGACGATCGGAACCGCCGTCGAGCTTCTCACGAGGCTCCGTGTCTACGGCCGCGAGCGCGTGCCGATGGACGGTGGGCTCGTCGTCGCGTCGAACCACTTCAGCTGGATCGACCCGCCCGTTCTCGGAGCGGCGATCCCGCGCACCCTCTACTTCATGGCCAAGGTCGAGGCGCACCGCGTCCCGGGGCTCGGCCAGCTCATGCGCTCGTTCGGCGCGTTCTCGGTCCGCCGTGGCGAGTCGGATCGCGAAGCGGTGCGGACGATGCGCCAGCTCGTGCGCGACGGGCATGCGCTCGGGCTCTTCGCCGAAGGGACGCGGCAGCGCTCGGGGGTGCCGGGCCCGGTCCAGCCCGGCGCCGCGATGGTCGCCATCAACGAAGAGGCGCCGGTGATCTGCGCTGCGATCTACGGCTCGTTCGAGTGGCGCCTGGGCAACTTCAGCCCCGTCTCGCTCGCGTGGGGGACGCCGATGTCCTTCGACGGACTGCCTCGCGGAGGAAAGGGCTACAAGGAGGCGTCCGCGGAGATCGAGCGGGAGATCCGGAAGCTGTGGGAGTGGCTGGCCGGCGTGCACGAGCTCGGCCGGCCGGACGACGCCACGCCACCTCGATGACCGCCGAGGCCGTGAGCGAGCTCGAGATCGCCGGCACCGTCGCGATCGTGGGTTTCCCCAACGTGGGCAAGTCGACGCTCATCAATCGCCTGACGCAGACGCGTAACGCCGTCGTCCACGAGACTCCGGGCGTCACGCGCGACCGCAAGGAGCTCCTGTGCGAATGGTCGGGGACGACGTTCCGCCTCATCGACACCGGCGGCGTCGACCGTACGGATACGGGGCCGTTCGGCCCGCAGATCGCGGCACAGGCGCGCGAGGCCGTCGAGGAGGCCGACCTCGTGCTCCTCGTCGTCGATGCGACCGCGGGCGTGACGCCCGGCGACGAGGAGCTCGCGGAGATCCTCCGCGTGTCGCGCCGCCCGGTGCTCGTGCTCGCGAACAAGCTCGACGACCCGCGGAGGGACCTGGAGGCGCTCGAGTTCCACCGGCTGGGGCTCGGCGACCCGATTCCGATCTCCGCGCTGCACGGGCACGGCTCGGGGGACCTCCTCGACGAGATCGTCGCGCGCCTCCCCGGCCACGGAGAGCGTCCCGTCGGCGACGAGGCGATCAAGGTCGCGATCCTCGGCCGGCCGAACGTCGGCAAGTCGTCGCTCCTGAACGCACTCGTCGGACGCGACCGCGTGATCGTGTCGGACGTCCCAGGGACGACTCGCGACTCCATCGACACGGTCCTCCGCCGTGACGACTCGACCTTCGTGCTCGTCGACACCGCAGGTCTCCGCCGGAAGCGCAAGCAGCGGCAAGGGATCGAGTACTACTCGGAGCTGCGCGCGCTCGAGGCCGCCGAGCGGGCCGATGTCGCGCTCGTCCTGATCGACGCGAGTCAGGGAGTCGTCGAGCAGGATCTCGCCGTGGCCGACGTCGCTCGCAAGGCGCAGTGCGCGACGATCGTCGTGCTCTCGAAGTGGGACGCCACGGAGGTCCGGCTCGAGGAGGTGCGGCCGGGGATCCTCCCGCGGCTGCGGCAGCGCCCGCCGCTCATCGCCGTCTCCGCCCACACGGGGCGTGGCCTCGAGCGGCTCCTGGACATGATCGAGAAGGTGTTCGTGCGCTACGCGGGTCGCATTCCCACCGCCGAGCTCAACCGCGCGCTGCAGGAGCTGCGCGAGGCTCGGCAGCCGCCGGGCAGGCGCGGACGGCGCTTGAACCTGCTCTACGGGACGCAGGTGAGCTCGCGCCCGCCGCGCTTCCGGCTGTTCGTCAACGACCGCAGCCTCGTGACCCGCGACTACGGCTACTGGGTCGAGAACGAGCTCCGCGCGCGCTTCTCGCTCGAAGGCGTCCCTGTCTCAATCGACTTCGTGACGTCCGAGTGAGAGTCGTCGTCGTCGGCGCCGGCTCGTGGGGAACGGCGGCGGCGTGCCTGCTCCGTGACAACGGGCACGAGGTGACGCTTGCGGCACGGGATCCCGAGCAGGTCGACGCCATCAACGAGACGGGACGGAATCCGCGCTACGCAACGAGCGCGCGCCTCGACGGGATCTCGGCCGCGACGATCGACACCGCCCCTCTCGCGGAGGCCGAGCTCGTCGTCGTCGCGGTTCCGAGTCGCGTCTTCGGCGAGGTCGTTGCGCCGCTTCCCGGCAATGCGCCGATCCTCAGTCTCACCAAGGGCCTCGACCCGGCGACCGGAGCGCGGCTGTCGACGCTCGTCGTGAATCGACCCGTCGCGGTGCTCTCGGGGCCGAACATCGCCGATGAGATCGTCCGCGGCCTTCCCGCCGCCGCCGTTGTGGCGAGCGACGACCTCGAGCTCGCGGTCCGGATGCAGGTCGCCGTGCACTCGGTGCTCTTCCGCGTCTACGTGAGCGACGACGTTGCCGGGGTCGAGTTGTGCGCGGCGGCGAAGAACGTCATCGCGCTCGCCGCGGGTGGGGCGGACGGCCTGTCGCTCGGCGACAACTCGAAAGCGGCCCTCGTCGCCCGGGGGCTGGCGGAGATGAGGCGTCTCGCCGAGTCCGCCGGTGCCCGGCCGGACACGTTCGCCGGGCTCGCCGGGATGGGCGACCTGATCGTCACGTGCTGGTCGCCGTCCGGGAGGAACCGCCGCGCCGGAGAGCTCATCGCGCGCGGCGCCCGCCCGGAGGAGGCGGCCGCGGAGATCGGCATGGTCGTCGAGGGCCTGACCACGGCGCCGGTCCTGCGGGATCTCGCGCACCGGCTCGAGATCGAGCTCCCGATCACCGAGGGTGTGTGCGCGGTGCTCGAAGGGACGTCGCTCACCGACCTCGTCGGACAGCTCATGAGCAGGGCGCCGACCACCGAGTAGCCCTCCCGCGCAGGTACCCTTCCGCGCCATGGCGGCGCGCGCGTTCTCGTTCACGTCCGAGTCGGTGACCGAGGGCCATCCGGACAAGATCGCGGATCAGATCTCGGACTCCGTGCTCGACGCGGTCCTTACCGACGATCCGCACGGACGCGTCGCGTGCGAGACGCTCATCACGACCGGCCTCGTCGTCGTCGCCGGCGAGATCACGACCGACATCTACGTCGACATTCGCTCGGTCGTGCGCGAGCGGATCGCCGAGATCGGGTACACGCGCGCCAAGTACGGCTTCGACTACGAGACGTGCGGCGTCGTCGTCGCGATCGACGGTCAGTCGCCGGACATCGCGCAGGGCGTGGACACCTCGTACGAGGCCCAGCACGGCGACACCGATCCGCTCGATCTCGTGGGCGCGGGCGACCAGGGGATGATGTTCGGCTACGCGACTAGCGAGACCGACGAGCTCATGCCGATGCCGATCATGCTCGCGCACAAGCTGGCGAAGCGGCTCGCCGAGGTCCGCAAGGCGGACGTCCTCCCATATCTCCGGCCCGACGGCAAGACGCAGGTGACGGTCCGCTACGAGGTCGACGAGCACGGGATCCAGCGTCCGATCGAGGTCGAGCGCGTCCTCATCTCGACGCAGCATCGCGACGGGCTCGACGTCGAGTCGCTCATGAAGCCCGACCTCCTCGAGCATGTCGTCGAGCCGATCCTGCACTCGTCCGCGCGAGACCTCTTCGATCCGGCGAAGCTCGGCTCCAAGGACTTCCTGTACGTGAACCCGACCGGCAAGTTCGTGATCGGCGGACCGATGGGGGACACGGGCGTGACGGGCCGCAAGATCGTCGTCGACACGTACGGCGGCGCTGCCCCGCACGGCGGTGGCGCGTTCTCCGGCAAGGACCCCACGAAGGTCGACCGCTCGGCCGCGTACGCGGCGCGGTACGTCGCGAAGAACGTGGTCGCCGCAGGCCTCGCCGATCGCTGCCAGATCCAGGTCGCCTACGCGATCGGCGTGGCGCACCCGATGAGCGTCAACGTCGAGTGCTTCGGGACGGAGACGATTCCGCTCCAGCGGATCGAGAAGCTCGTCGCCGAGCACTTCGACCTCCGCCCGGGCGCGATCATCCGGGACCTCGACCTCATGCGGCCGATCTACGCGAAGACCGCCGCGTACGGCCACTTCGGGCGCGACGACAAGGACTTCACGTGGGAGCGCACCGACAAGGCCGAAGCGCTTCGCGACGCGGCCGCGCTGTTCGCCGAGTCCACGGCATAGGAACGACGAAGACCCGCTGCTGGCGGGCCTTCGCCTGGAGGGCAGTCGATCGGAGGGAGTTGCGAACTCTCATCCCATCGCCGGCGCCTGAGAACGGCCTGTGAGTTCCCTAAGAAATGAATAAGAGTGGGGGACAGAGTTCACTCTGTCCCCCACGCAGCTTCCAACGCCGAAGGGGCCCGGCCAGACGAGCCCCTTCGTGTTGCCTCGTTGTCGTGTCGAGGCGGAAGTGCTTGTGGACACATCGTCGCAGCGCGATGTGAGCCTGCGCGAAGGATCTCGTCAGCGAATCGTTAGGAGCGGCTACGCCGCGCGGACGTAGAGGCCGTCCGCGGCGCGCTCGGTGATCGGCCGCTCGGCGCCGTCGACCGTGATCATGAGCTGGCCCGCCGCAGGTTGGGCGGAGACGACCGCGACCTGAGCGCCCGGCACGAGCCCCTCGTCGTAGAACCAGCGCAGGAGCTCGCCGTCGTGCTCCGCGAGCCTGACGATCTGTCCGTCGCGACCCACCGGGAGCTCGGCGAGCGCGACGAGCTCCGCGTTCTCGGACTGCTCGAACTCCGTGTCGACGGGCCACCCGTGCGGGCAGCGGTCGGGCTGGCCGAGCCGCTCGTTGATCCGCTCGATCATGTCGTCGGTGAACGTGTCGCCGAGCTCGTCGGCGTGCACGTGCGACTCCGCTGCGGTGTAGCCCATGAAGTCGGTGAGGAAGCGCTCGATGATGCGGTGCTTGCGCACGACGCGACGCGCGCGCTCCGCGCCCTCCGGGGTGAGGATCGCCTCCTTCTGCTCACCGCGCTCGACGAGGCCGTCGCTCTCGAGCCGCTTGAGCATCTCCCCGGCCGATGCGCGGGAGACGCCGAGCATCTCCGCGACGCGCGAGGCGATCGCAGTCGACCCCGTCGCCGGCCGGTACTCGCCGATCGGGAACGCGAGGAAGTAGATCGTCTCCAGGTACTCGTCGACGGAGTGGCCGTGCGGCTGCGCCATCTCCGAGACTCTAGCCAGCGGCGCCCGACTCGAAGCGCCGCTCGGACGACACGAGGTAGACGATCGGCGCGGAGACGGCGATCAGCACGAGCGCCGGAAGCGCCGCCCGCGAATAGGCGCCGACCTGCGTGAGTCTCCAGATGTCCGTCGCGAGCGTCTCGAAGCCGATGGGACGGAGCAGGAGCGTCGCGGGCAGCTCCTTCATCGCCGAGAGAAAGACGAGAGCCGCGCCGGCGAGCACGCCCGGGCGGACGAGCGGCACGGTCACCCTGGTCATGGTCCGTAACGGACCGCTCCCGAGGCTGCGCGCGGCCTCCTCGTGCCGCGGGCTCACGGCCTCGAGCGCAGATTCGACTCCGGACAAGCCTTGCGGGAAGAAGCGCACGACATACGCAAACACGAGCAGCGCGAGCGTCTGGTACACGAACGAGCCGTAGCGTGCTGCGAAGAACACGAGCGAGAGGGCGATGACGAGCCCCGGCAGCGCGTTCCCGGCATAGGAGAGCCGCTCCAGAAGGCGTGAGGACCTTGACGGATACCGCAGGGCGAGGACGGCTACGGGCAGAGCGGCGAGCACGGCGACGGCCGCTGCCAGCCCGGACGCCACGAGCGAGTTCGCGGCGGAGGACCACGGAGCGTCGAGCTCGCGATCGTTCGCGATTCCACGGCTCAGCCAGTAGGCGAGCACACCGCCGGGCAGGACGAGGAAGAGCCCCACGACGGCTGCGCAGAACGCGAGCGCAGGAGCCTTCCAGCGGCCGAGGGCGACGACCTCCTGCGGCCGCCGGGCGCCGGGTCCGGTCCGGTACAGCCGGCCACGCTTGCGAACCCGGTACTCGGCGACGAGAGCGACCGCTGTAAGGGCCACCAGGAGAAGTGCGAGCGTCGCAGCCGGGGCGCGGTCGAAGAGGCTCTTGTACTGGACGTAGATCGCGCGGGTCAGCGTGTCGTAGTTCATGAGCGAGACGACGCCGAAGTCGGAGAGTGTGTACAGGGCGGCGAGCAGCGCCCCGAGGCTCACCGCCGGCCGTAGTGCCGGCACCGTCACGCGTACGAACGTGCGCCCCCTCCTCGTGCCGAGTCCGCGCGCAGCCTCCTCTAGCGAGGGGTCGAGCAGGCGCAGCGCCGACTGGGCGAGCAGGAAGACATAGGGATACGTCGCAAGCGTCAGGGCGAAGAGGGATCCCCAGTACCCCTGGATCCCGGGGAGGCGCTCGACGCCGAGCGCGTCCGCGAGGATCCCGCGATCGCCGAAGAAGCCGAGCAGGCAGAAGGCCGCCACGTAGCTCGGGATGACCAGGGGAAGGGCGCCTGCAGTCGCCCAGAGCCGCCGGCCCGGGAGATCCGTCCTCGTGACGAGCCAGGCGAGCGGTACTGCGACGACGACGGCGCTCACGACGACTCCGAGTGCGAGCAGGACGGTGTTCCAGACGAGACGCCAGGTCTGGGCCTCGCCGAGGATGTCGACCACCCTGCCGCCGCTCGCGACCCGGATGACCAGGTACGCGAGCGGCAGCAGGAGAAGCACGACGACAGCGCCCGCCGCGAAGACGAGCGGGAGCGGGGCGCGTGTCCCCGCTCCTCGGCTCATGTCAGGTAGCCGGTCTCCCGCAGGAGCTCGACGGTGGCCTCGAGCTCCGAGCCGAACGTCGAGAGGTCGACGTCGGGCCCCTGCAGCTCGTCCAGCGCGGGAAGCCCTCCCTTCGCATCGATCCCCTCGACGAGCGGGTACTCCGCCTCCTCTGCCTCGTCGACGTAGAAGCGCTGGGCGTCCTCGGACAGCAGGAAGTCGACGAAGCTCTCCGCGTCCTCGGACTGGTCGGAGCTCGACAGGACGGCGGCTCCGGCGACGCTCACCAGTGCGCCGGGGTCCCCGGCGGCGAGGAAGTGGTTCTCGATCGGCGCGCCCGGCTGCTCCTCCTTGATGAGGTAGAGGTAGTAGTGGTTGACGAGCCCGAGGTAGACGTCACGGGCGGCGGTTGCCTCCACGATGGGCGTGTTGCTCTCATAGATCTTCGGGTGCAGCTCATCGAGATCGGTCAGCCACTGCTTGGCCACCTCCTCGCCCTCGGAGAGACGCATCGCGGTCACGAACGCCTGGAATGACGCGTTCGTCGGGGCGATGCCGATCCGGCCCTCCCACTTCGGGTCGATGAGGTCCGCGACGGTGTCCGGGACCTCGTCCTCGGACAGCGCATCCGTGTTGTAGACGAGGACGCGCGAGCGGCCCGAGGTGCCGGTCCACCGGCCCGCGGAGTCGCGGAAGCGATCGTCGACGCGGTCGAGGGTTTCCGTCGGCAGCTCGGCCAGCTGGTCTTCGACCGATCCGAGCGACCCCGGATCCTGGGCGAAGAAGACATCGGCGGGTGAGTTCTCCCCCTCCTCGGCGATCGTGGCGGCGAGCTCCGCGCTGTCGCCGTAACGCACCTCGACATCGATGCCGGTCTCCTCCGTGAACATCTCGAATAGGGGAGCGACGAGCTCCTCCTCGCGGCCCGAGTACACGGTCAGCGTGCTGGCGTCGTCGCCGCCACAGCCCGCCACCGCTGCCGCAAGTGCCAGCGTCCCAGCCAGAGTCGCAAGTGCTTTCACTCCCAGAACCTCCATGTAAGGGTTACTTGAATATCCCTGTAAGGGTGACCTTACGTGACCTTACATCGTCGCTCAGTCGAGAACTGGCACGTGGGCGTCGTGCACGCGGATCGAGACACGCGAGCCGAGGTCGACGACCTCCGTGGACGGGCGCTGGGACACGAGCTCGACGCCGTCGAGCAGAACTCTGTAGAAGACGTCGTGGCCGCGGAACTCGCGGCCGACAACCCGAGCCTCGCCGACGACGCTCGGCTGCAGTTCGAGGAGCTCCGGTCTGACGAGCACCTGCGCATCCAGCTCCGTGCGGGCGCCGTTTGCCGGGAACGTGCCGATCGCGGTTTCGACCCGCCCAGCGACGACTCGACCCGAGAGGACGTTGGCGGCGCCCACGAACTCGGCTGCCCACCGTGACGCGGGTGCGAAGTACAGCTCCTCGGCCGTGCCCTCCTGCACGATTGCGCCGTCGCGCATCAGCGCTATCCGGTCGGCGAGCGAGAAGGCCTCCTCGCGGTCGTGCGTGACGAGGAGAACCGTGACGCCGAGCGGCCGGATGATATCGGCCACCTCCGCGCGAAGCGACTCGCGCAGGAACGGGTCGACGTTCGACCACGGCTCGTCCAGCAGCACCAGCTCGGGCGCGGGGGCGAGCGCGCGGGCGAGCGCGACGCGCTGCTGCTGGCCGCCCGAGAGCTCGTGCGGGTAGCGACTCTCGAGCCCCTCGAGCCGTGCGAGCCCGAGCAGCTCTGGGACCCGCTTCGCGCGCTCCCGGCGGGGAAGGCCGAAGCCGACGTTCGCCGCGACCGTGAGGTGCGGGAAGAGCGCGTAGTCCTGGAAGACCATCCCGACGCGCCTCGCCTCCGGTGCGACCCACGCGCTCCCGCTCCCTGCGACGATGCGGCGGTCGACCTCGATCGAACCGCGGTCGGGCCGCTCGAAGCCGGCGATGAGCCGGAGGAGGGTCGTCTTCCCGCAGCCGGAGGGGCCGAGAAGCGCGACGACCTCGCCGCGGGCGACGCAGAGGGACGCGTCGTCGACGGCCGTGGCGTCACCGAATCGCTTGGTCACGCCGTCGAGGCGGATCATCGAACAGTCCATGTAAGGAAAACCTTACACTCGATTCCTCCGCAGGCCGGGAATCCGCTCGCGCGGCTTCCCGACCGCGACAACCCTGAGGCGCGATTGCTTCGCAGTCGCGGTCGTCGTGTCCACTCACTCCCGCCGTGATGCTTGCGAGCGAATCGCGAGGCGGCGCCGACGCCGCGGATACGCTCGCCCGCGGTGCCGTACGCCGAGATCTACCCGCTCGTCGCGGCCCGCGCACTCGCGCGGGCATTCACGTATCGGGTCCCGGACGAAGTGACCCGCGGCGACGTGCTCGCGATCGGGCTCGGCGGACGTCGCGTCCGCGGCGTCGTCGTGGAGGTCGGCGTCGAACCGCCCGCCGGTGTCGAGGTGGCGAATGCGGGCGCCCTGGTGGACCGCGTTCCGGCCGCGCTCGTCGAGCTCGCCCTCTGGCTCGCCGACTACTACGGCTCGACCCCTGCACGCGCGCTCGCATTGGTCGCGCCCCGCGAGGCGAGGCGGCGCGGCGAGCGCCGCGAGCCGGCCTCCCGGGGCGCCTTCGGCGGAGAGGCCGAGCCTGCAGAGCTCACCGAGTCCCAGGTCGCCGCGGTCGAGCGCGTCGTCGGGGCGCTCGACGGCGAGGGCGGGCACGTCCTGCTCCACGGGCCCACCGGAAGCGGAAAGACGGAGGTGTATCTCCAGGCGGCAGCCGCGGCACTCGCGCGCGACCGCGGTGTCATCGTGCTCGTGCCCGAGATCGCGCTCACGCCGCAGACCGTCGGTCGCTTTCGCGCGCGCTTCGGCGATCGCGTGGCG